>CANJJS010000008.1 GCA_947474705.1 Acetobacteraceae bacterium
ATGACGGCGGCGGATTTCGGCAATCGTATCCATGTACAACACCCCAGACTCTCCAGCATAAACGCCGGAGGATCGCACGGACCGGGGTGGAAACTATTGGACGCTGTTTACCCCCGGAATCTGGAAAGGTTTGCACGCTGTTTTACACGCCAAGGTCAGAGAACCGGAGGTGCACAAGCGGCTGATGCTGGTCGCGTCGATTTCGATCCTCGACGCCGCCGTCGCGCGCTGGTTTCTGACGTTCCTCGCCCCTCCGGGCCCGCCGGGTCCGCCGCCGGTGTTCGTGGCGACGCCGCCCGCGCTGGCCGCGTATGTGTTGCTTGTGGTCGCGATGGTCCACGACTGGCGTAAGACCGGCCGGGTGCATCCAGTGTATTATTGGTGCGGCGGGGTTTTGGTCGCGATCAAATTTGTTCAGATTCCGCTCAGCGAGACCGCGGTTTGGCACGGCATCGCGGGATGGGTTCTGTCGTTGGCCAGGTAGCGGGCGCCAAAGTCAGGCGGCGGCGTGATCCACCAGATCGAGCCGCCGTTCAATCCGGTCCAATTTTTGCTCGATACGATCGATCCGCATCGACTGGTTGGCGAAATCGCCATGCACCAGCGCGACCTGGGCTTTCAGCGAACTTACGCGGCGCTGGAGGTCGAACTGCCCGGAGGCCAGATTGTCCAGTTTGGTATTCACGCGCGCGAATTGTTCCCTCAGCAAATCCAAAACATCGCCGCCCGGAACGCCGCTCATGACTGTCTCCGTTCGCTCGTCCGCGAATATATGGTCCTCGCGCGGCGAAGGCGAGCAAAAACCAGCCTACTCCGCCGCGATCCGCTTGCGCCGCGCGAGCCATACCAGCGCGATCGCGCCCGTGGATGTCGCGGTATAGAGCCAGAACGCGTTCAGATAGCCGATCATGGCCGCCTGGCGGTTGATCTCGCGGGCCAGCCGCGTCAGGCCCGGCAGGGTTTCGACGGTCCAACTGCCCATGCTCCAGGGCAGGTTCATGGTGCGGTTGTAAGGCGTGACGAGTTCGGTTAGCCGGCTGTAGTTCGCGCCGGTGGATTGCACGACCAGGGCGAAGGCCATGGAGATGAACAGGCTGGAGCCGATGTTGCGGAGGAGGTGGAAGACCGCCATGCCTTCGGCCATCAGGCGGCCGTCGAGCGTGGAGAAGGCCATCACGCTCAGCGGCACCCAGACGATGCCGGCGGCCATGCCCTGGACGAAGGCGTTCAACAGCAGGTCGTAGACGCCGATGTTGAGGTCGATCTCGATCAGCCAGACGCCGGTCAGCGCCAGCAGGCCGAAGCCGATGGTCATGCCGATCCGCGGGTCGAGCCGTCCGATGAAGATCGCGGAAAAGAAGCCGATGGTGCCGCCAAGGCCGCGGGCGGCGACGATGGTGCCGATGATGCCGTCGGGATAGCCGACATAGGTTTGCAGCAAGGGCGGCAGCAGGACCAGCGGGGTGAAGTTCAGCATGCCGTAGGTCAGGACGAGGACCAGGCCGAGCGCGTAGTTGCGGTCCTTTAACAAGCGGGGGCTGAGGAACGGCCGTTCCGCCGTGGCGCTGTGGACCACGAAAAGGTACGCGGCGCCGATGGCCAGGGCGCTTTCAAGCACGATCTCGCTGGACTCGTACCAGTCGAGGCGCTGGCCGCGCGACAGGACCAGTTGCAGTGAGCCCAGAGCCAGGGACAGCGCCAGAAAGCCGATCCAGTCGAGGCGGGTGCCGGCGCCGGGCGGTTCCTTTGGCATGACCAGCCACAACGCGCAGAAGCCGGCGGCGCCGGCGGGGACGATCATGTAGAAGGCGTAGCGCCAGCTATAGGCCTCGGCCAGGAAGCCGCCGATGGTGGGGCCGATGACGGGCCCGAGCACGACGGCGGTCATGCCGAATATCGAGCTGACGATGCCCGCCTGGCGCCGTGGGAAGCAATCGAGGACGAGGGCGTTGGAGATGGGCACCACCGGCGCGCCCATGGCGCCTTGCAGGACGCGCCATAATACGAGCGTTTCCAGCGATTCGGCCTGACCGCAGAGGTAGGTGACGATCGTGAACCCGCCGACCGCGGTGAGCAGCACTTTGCGGCGGCCGAAATTGGCGACGAAGAACCCGGCCATGGGTGTGCAGATCGCGGTGGCCAGGATGTTGAAGGTCGTGCTCCAGGCGATTTCGTCGGCTGTGGCCGCCATGGAACCCTGCATTTGCGGCAACATCGCCGAGGCGATCAGCAGGGTCGTCGAGTAGAGTGTCGATCCCAGCACCACCGCCGCCATGATGCAGACCCGGCGGGAGAACGAATACTGGGTCACCAAAGGCGAGTCGGCGGGAAGATCGGGCATGGCGATGATGTATACCGGTGGGGTTCGCGGCACCGTAGCGATATCGGCCGGGGACCCCAACGGTACCCGCGCTTGACAAGCCGCTCTCGCATGGGCGGCAATGCTCCGCCGTCAGGCCGTCGCGAGGAAAAGTCCATGAAAATCAAAGCGCTTCGGGCGCATCCGGTGTCCGTGAAATTGCCCGCGACGTTCTGGGTGGGGAATACGTCGTTCGACACCGCCTCGGTTATCGTGGTGGAGGTGGAGACGGATCAGGGTGTCACCGGGCTCGCCACGCTGCACGGGCGGGGGATGAAGATCGTCTGCCAGATGGTGGAGGCGTTGCAGGACCTCGTCGTCGGCATGGATGCGATGGCGCACGAGGCGGTGTGGGCGAAGGTGTTTGGGATCACCACGGCCTCGCCGGATCCGAAGGCGAAGCCGAGGAGCGCGATCTTCCACGCCGATAACCGGGCGCAGTTGATGACGGCGCTGGCGGGGATCGATGTGGGCCTGTGGGACATCAAGGGGCAAGTGTTCGGGATGCCGGTGTGGCGGCTGCTGGGCGCGGACCGGAGCGAACTGCCGGCCTATGTGACCGGCGGGTATTATCGCAGCGACAGGCCGGATGGTGGGCTGCGGGAGGAAATGGAGTCGTATCTGGCGCTCGGTTACACCGGGATGAAGATCAAGGTCGGCGCGGCGTCGATCGCGGACGATATCAAGCGGATCGCCGAGGTGCGGGACACGATCGGGCCGGATTGCCAGATGATGTTGGATGGCAATGGCGCCTGGACGCTGGAGGAGGCGATCGCGGCGATTGACGCGTTCCTGGAATACAAGCCCACGTGGTTCGAGGAGCCGTTGCACTGGTACGATTCCTACCGCGCGCTGGGGAAACTCGCGGCGCACACGCCGGTGCCGATCGCCAGCGGCGAGTCCGAACTTCACGCCTGGAACTGCCGGGATTTGATCGATCTCGGCGGGGTGCGGATCATGCAGTTCGACGCATGCCGTTCGGGGGGCGTGACGGAGTGGCTGCGGGTCGCCGCCTATGCCCATTTGCACGGTGTGCGCATGAGCACGCATCACGAGCCGCATATCCATGGGCATTTGGCGGCAGCGGCGCCGAACGGGTGGAATGTGGAGACATTTCCGAATGCGGAGCGCGACCCGATTTTCGCGGGGATGTATACGCATCGGGCGCAAATCGCAGGTGGCAAGCTGGTGTTGAACAACGAGCCTGGGTTTGGGTTCGGGATTGATTGGGATTTCGTAAAGAAGTACCGGGTGGGTTAGGCTGTTTTGGGAAATCGCCGCGCCGGCTGGACCATTGTGAGCAGCGCGATGCCGCGAGGCGACGTGACGCCCGCGGCAAAGGGAGTTTGGTAATTGCCCAGGTAGGCGCCGTGAAACCGGTCTGTGGCCGCGCTTGATTCGATTTGGTGTCGTTTTTCGGTACAAGCCAGTTCACAGACCCAATCCACCTTGCCTACTTGGGCAGTTATTTATTTTGCACAAGTCGTGGGTAACCCTTGGACCGAGTTCAAATGGTCCTGACGTCCAGCCAAGATTTGAACGACGGCATGTCGTGTGACCAGAACACCTCGATTTTCGCATCAGACAACCGCTGTACATCCTTTGGTGCCACGACGCCTTGAAGGACAGCCGCTGTCAAAACGAAGTTCCCCCAGTGTTCCTTCCAGGCGGTTGCCTTTTTCAGGACGTCATTGACGCGTTTGACGGAATTGGTTTCATCGTTGGTGACCTTGCATTCCATCGCGAGGACGTATGTTCCTTTGAGTCCGCAGGCAACGTCCACCTCTTGGTGTGTTGTCGTGCCGGTAGCAAAGCGCGTCTTGTGCATGAAAGACCGAAGCGGTACCGCTGCTCGCGTATCGATAAGCTTGCTCGGGAGTCGTTCCCAGCCGTTGCCTTCAAGCAATTTGACGATTGCCGATTCTTGTTCAAATGCGAGTCGTGTTCGTCGCGCGGTAGACAGACGCTGAGCGCCAATCAGCGTGGACGCGACTCGTATGACCGTGACCAGCTTCTTTCTCGTTCGCGGTTGCCTCCCGTTGACCCAGTTCACCAGGCCAACGTCGAGACGTTCATTGAAAGCCGCGGCTGCCGCATCGGCGGCAACAGCCGAAAACGGAGTGGCGTTGTTTTCCGTGCCCTTGCTCCATTGTGGACAGACCAGCTTGAATTGATCCTGGCTCATCGGTGGCGCGAGGAGTTGGCGAAATACGAGGCTGTGCGCTCCGTTGGACCTCAGTGCTTTCGCTATGTCGGATAAGTAGTCCGACGCCCTCAGAGCGTCCGTGACCAGTTTGCGGGCTGCCATCACCGCGAAGCGCCAGTCGGCGGCCGCCTCAGCCGGTTTCAAATTGTCCAGATAAAGTTCGCGCGCGCGTTTCGCGTTTTCGATATGCCGTGGGTCGATGGTCACACCAGTGCGGCCGCGCCCGTTTCGACGACACGGGTAGTACGCTTTCTCGGGCCCTGCCGCCGTGAGTGCCCATTCGATGTCTCTTCGCGCATTGTGTAGCGGACATGATAGGCGAGCCTGTCAGGCAGAGGGAGGAGGTCTGCGTGACTTATCTCGGAATCGATCTCATTTCGGTCCATATGGGACGCGAGCGACACCCCCAAGGCCTTCGCGAGAAGCGGAGGGACGGCGTTTCCGATCAAGCGGTATTGAGTGGCGACGGGACCTTCGAAGCGCCATTCGGGCGGGAAAGCCTGGATTGCCGCGCATTCCCGGGGCGCCAATCGGCGAAGCCCGCGCATCGGATCGCGAACCCAATCTTGTTGGGTATTCGCCGTCACGGTGCGGGCGCTCTGCGCCAGGTCGGCGACAAAGGCGCCCTGTTTATATCCCCAATGCCCATTCGGCCTTGTTCTTTCCGGTTTGCCCGGACTTTTAACGCCGCTGCCCGGTGGTATGTCCGCCAGGTCCAGAGCCAGTTTGCCCGTCGGGCGAATAATTTCGCGCGGTTGCAATGGCAAAATGGACATCAGGGCTTCACCCAAAGTCACCCAGGGCGAGCAATCGGGTTGGCCTGGCCCCTTGGCGTGTGTGGCTTCCGGAAACGGCGGGGCATCTCCCGAGCGGAAACCGAACATGAACAGCCTGACGCGGCGTTGGGGCACGCCGAAGTCCGCCGCGTTCATTAACGCGACCGTGGTCTGGAACCCCGCCGCGAGAAGGTCGCGCCTGATTTGCGTTAGGGCGGAACCTGGTTGTCCGTCCGGCCCGCGCGCGGTCAGCAAGCCGCGGACGTTCTCTAAAAGGAGCCAACGCGCGTCCAACCGGTTCGCCAGCCTCACGAAGTCGAAAAAAAGGCTCCCCCGAGGGTCTTCGAAGCCCAATTGATGCCCGGCGCTGCTCCACGACTGGCAAGGTGGGCCACCGGCGAGCATATGCGCATTTCCGCGAGCAAGACCGGACTTCTCCAGAATTGTTCTGGCATCCAACGCACGAACGTCGGCCTGTTCGATAAAGGTG
This sequence comes from Acetobacteraceae bacterium, assembly GCA_947474705.1. Taxonomy (GTDB): domain Bacteria; phylum Pseudomonadota; class Alphaproteobacteria; order Acetobacterales; family Acetobacteraceae; genus Rhodopila. Next base: position 5,832 of record CANJJS010000008.1, read on the forward strand.
CCCTGAAGCGCCTTCTTGCCGTGCCCGATTTTTGTTCCCACGTTGGCCTTAAGCGTTGCCACCGCGAACGGGTCGTTGTCCGACGCATAGGCGGTTCGCCATCCGGCCATCTCCAGACCGAGATCCAGTCCTCCCGCACCGGTAAAAAGCGAAACGTATGCTGGACCGCCCACTCTATGTCGCCTTCCCCATCGCAAGTCAGGAAGCATATCGTATCATAGCGGCCTCGGGTCGTTAAGTGGGATTCATACCGGAGAGTCAAAGGCTTACTGTAACTGCTCAGGTACCCCCCCCCCCCCTGCCGCTCCCGATGGTCCGGTCAAGCCGGACCATGACCGGAGGGGAATGGTTTGGCGGTTGTTTAGTTTTGGGTGGGGCTTGAGGCGCTGGCCGTTTGGATCGCGCGCCAAACGCGTTCCGGGGTTGCCGGCATGTCCAGCCATTCGACGCCCAGGGGGCGTAGGGCGTCGAGGACGGCGCTCATGAGAACGGGGAGGGCGCCGACTGTTCCGGCCTCGCCGGCGCCTTTCACGCCCAGCGGGTTGGTGGCGGTGGGTTGAGGGTTGCTGGCGACGTCCATGTCCGGAAAATCGTCCGCGCGCGGCATGGGGTAATCCATGAAGCTGGCGGTCAGGATTTGTCCTTCGCCGTAAATCACGTTCTCTCCGAACACCTGGCCGAACCCCTGGGCCACGCCGCCGTGGATCTGGCCTTTCAGGAGCAGCGGGTTGATGACGGTGCCGACGTCGTCGACCACGAGGTAGCGGAGCAGCGCGGTCGCGCCGGTTTCGGGGTCGATTTCCACTTCGGCGATATGGCAGCCGTTGGGGAAGGTGGCGTCGCCGGGCCGGGTGACCAGGTGGGCGGCGAGGCCCAGGGGCTGGCCGGGGGGGAGGGCGCCGGGGAGGTAGGAGCGTTTGGCGAGGGCTTCGATGCCGATGACCTTGTCGGTGCCGGCGACGCGGAATTCGCCCGTGGAAAACTCGATATCCGCGGCGCTGGCTTCGAACAGATGCGCGGCGATCTGTTTGCCGCGTTCGACGATCTGGTCCGCCGCGCCCATCAGGGCGGTGCCCGCCGCCATCATGCTGCGGGAGCCGATGGTGCCGCGGCCGTGCGTGACCTTGTCGGTATCGCCGCAGATGAAACGAACGCGTTCGGCGGGGATCCCGAGCGCGTCGAACACCATTTGGCGGAACACGGTTTCGTGGCCTTGGCCGTGGTTGTGGCTGCCCAGAAGGAGGGTCACGCTGCCGCCGGAGTCAAAGCGGATTTCCGCGCCTTCCTCCATGGGGTTGCGGTGCGGGCCGCCGGCGGCCTCGATGGGATTGGCGATGCCGATGCCGCGCAGCTTGCCGCGGGACTCGCTTGCGGCGCGGCGGGCGGGAAACCCGTCCCAGTCGGCGGCGGCGAGGGCCATGCGCATGTTTTCGGGGAAGTCGCCGCTGTCGTATTCGTAGTGGAGGCCGGTCTTGAACGGCATTTGGCCCGGCTGGATCAGGTTGCGCTGACGCAGCCCGACGCGGTCGAGGCCCATGCGGGCGGCGGCGAGGTCGATGCATTGTTCGATGGCATAGATTGCCTCGGGCCGGCCGGCGCCGCGATAGGGCGCGGTGGGCTGGGTGTTGGTCATCGCGCCCCGGACCTCCGTGCAAATGGCGGGGGTGCGATAGACGCCCGCGAGGCCGCCGACATTGTTGGTGCTGCTGACCGGTCCCTGCCAGGCGAGGTAGCCGCCAAGGTTGCACAATGTGGTGACTCGCAACGCCAGGAAGTCGCCTTCGGCGTTCAAGGCCAGTTCGGCGACGCTGTCATTGTCGCGGGCGTGGGTGTCGGCCAGGAAGCTTTCGGTGCGGGTGGCGGTCCAGCGCACGGGCCGGCCCAAGAGTTTCGCGGCGTGGAGGGCGAGGACGTGCTCGGGGAAGGGGCTTTCCTTCATGCCGAACCCGGCGCCGACGTCGGGCGAGATAATTCGCAGCCGGTTGCTGGGGATTTTCAGCGCGAACTCGGCGATTTCGTTGCGCATGACGTGGGGCAACTGGGTGCCGGTGACGAGGGTGTAACGTTCCTCGGCCGGGTCGTAACTCGCGAGCAGGTTGCGGGGTTCGAGCGGGTTGGCGGAGACGCGGGTGACACGGAAGGGCAGCCGGACGACGTGCGCGGCGCGGGTCATGGCGCGCTCGACCGCGGCGAAATCGCCCATGCGGAACAGGAAGCTTTCGTTGCCGGGGATCAGGCCGGGCCAGAGTTCGGGCGCGCCGGGGGCGAGGGCGGCGGCGCTGTCGGTGACCGCGGGCAGAGGCTCGTACTCGATTTCGATCGCCTCGGCGGCGTCGAGCGCCAGCGCGTGGGTTTCGGCGATCGCGCATGCCACGGGATCGCCGACATAGCGGACGGTGTCCGAGGCCAGCATGCGCCAGGGTGTTTGGTCGATCGGTTTGCCGTCGCGGCGGTGACGCGGGGTGACGCAGCGCAGGACGCCGAGGTCCGGGATGTCGGCGGCGGTCAGCACCGCGAGCACGCCGGGGATGGCACGGGCTTTGGCGGTGTCGATGCGTAGGATGCGGGCGTGCGGGTGGGGCGAGCGCAGCAGGACCATGCGGGTGGCGTTGGCGGTGGGCAGGTCGTCGACATAGCGGCCGATGCCGCGCAGGAACCGCGCGTCTTCCACGCGGCGCATGGGCGCGCCGATCCCGGTGCCGAGTTTCGATGGTTGCATGCTGGTTCCCTTCCGCTGAGTCGATTTGCATTCGCCGATGTTTCTTTCGCGGGTAAAGCCGCGTCAGTCCATCGGCGATATTCCGATGCCGCTTATCGCGGCACGTCGCCCGCGATGGTCATGCGGAAATGCAAGCGCTCTTGCTCGCCGTAATCGTGGACGGCGAAGTGGACCGCGGACCGGTTGTCCCACATCACGACATCGCCGGGTTGCCAGCGGTGGCGGTAGCAGAAGGCGGGCTGGGTGGCGTGCGCGGCGAACAGCGCGACGATCGCGCGGCTTTCCGATTCGGAGAAGCCTTCGAGCCGGACGGTGGGATCGTAGGACAGATACAGCGCTTTGCGTCCGGTCTCCGGGTGGGTGCGGACCACGGGGTGATCCGCGGTCTTCACCGCGCTCGACGCATCGCCCATGACTCGTCCCATGCTGGCGGTCCGGTAATACCCGGCCCGTAATGTTTCGGCGAGCGCGCGCAGGCCCGGCGAAAGTGTCTCATAGGCGAGATATTGATTGGCGAACATTGTGTCGCCGCCGGCGGGTGGGACCGTCTGTGCCGCCAGGATCGACAGGGCCGGCGGCCGCGGGGAGAAGACGGAATCGGTGTGCCAGTATTCCGTCGTCGTGCCCGCCTTGCCGCGGTTGCGGATGGCGATCGTGTCGGGGAAGCCGTCCAGCGGCGTGGCGTGGGGGGTGTGGAATGTCTCGCCCCACCGGTGGCCAAATTCCGTCAGATCGGCGGCGTTCAAATGCTGATCGCGGAACACCAGCATGCAATTGTCGAGAAATGCCTGGCGGATGTCCGCGAAGCGCGTGTCGTCGAGGCCGCGCAGGTCGAGGTCCAGAATTTCCGCGCCGATTGAGCCCGTGAGGGGCCGCATGGTCATGGTGTTCGCGCGCATGTTCATCTCCCTTTTGCCATGGGGAGGGCCCGGCCGGCCCGTTTCCCCTGCCCCGCCTGGGGCCGGGGGCGCGATCATGACCGATTGTTCGCGCCGTCACTACCCGGTGCCGCTTTCGCGCCGCCGCCATGTTCAGGCGGGCCGCGGCGATTATTACGTGAAAGGATCAATGGCGATGCGCGCGTGGTTGGATATCCCGTGTGTTCTGCTAAAAGCCGCTTCATATGTTTCGGTTCGTAACTGGAAAACGAGGGTCCGGGCCGGGAGAGTTGCCGGGACTGGACTATATATTCGTATCTTACTTTCGCGAAAATCCATAAAATCGTAAAATAGCGAATTTTCATTGACATTTGGAGCGGCCGGGCTTGTTTCAGTATTATGCGCATGCTACCTGAAGTCGCCTCCGGTACGAGGCGCGAACGGAAACGGTCAGTAGCGGGGCGGACTTATGAGCGGTACGGGCAATCCCTTCAACGATCCACGGCGTATGGGATCCGATCCCGCGTCTCAGTTGTTTGAAGTCGCGAGCGATTTTTGGACAAGGGGGGTGGATGCCTGGCGCTCCGCTCTTGGCGCGGGCGCCATGCCCGGCGGTGGCCGTTCCCCGTTTGGCGCCGCGACGGGTGCGCCGGATGACCACGATCGCACCGGCGAAGGACTCGCCGCCTGGCAGGCGGCCACGGAGCAGTTCGCGAACCTGGCCCCGGCGATGTCGCGGGCCTGGATGATCGCGGCGGGCAGCACCGGCCGGTACTGGGGCACCATCGCCGAGGTTCACGCGCGGTATCAAGGGGCGATCGCGCAGGCCGCGGTGGACCGGTCGTCCGGGCAAGCGGCGGCCTCCCCGGCGGAGTGCCGGTTGCTGGCCGACGAATTGCGGGCCTATCTGCGGGAGATCGGCGATGCCGCGCTGTTGGAGGCGCGGCGCCTGCAGACGGAGTTGGAGGCGGTTGGCGAGGAAATCGCCCAGGCGACCAATGCCGCGTCTTTGGGCGGGTCCACGCCGGATCCGCGGCCGCGCCGCCATCGGGTGAAGCCATGAGCGAGACCTCGCCACACCCCGTGTCGGCCGGGGGCGTCATCGCCGCGCTGGGCTTCACGCGCGAAATGGAGATTTTGCGGGAGCGGATCGGGAACTGGACCGCGAGCCGCGATCCGGAGATTCGCGCGGAACTGGAGTGGCAGTTTCTGTCCGGCTCCAAATATTTCCGGCCTTTGACTCTCTTCGCCTGTTATCGCGCCATGACCCCTGGGCCGATCCCAGAACATATCATGACATCCGCCTTGGTCGTCGAAATGTTCCACAATATGACGCTGATCGTGGACGATATCCTCGACCGTTCCGACGAGCGGCGCGGGCGCGCGACGTTGCACACGAAGTTTGGCGAACTGAACGCGTTGATGGTGTCTGGATACATCGTGGCCGATGGGTATGAGCAACTCGGCGGCGATATCCAGGCGATCGGTCTGATGTCGGAACTGGTGAAACGTCTCGGGGTCGCGGAATGCATGCAATGGCGGCTGCGGCGTAGAAAACTGGGAGTCGAGGACTGGCGCAAGATCGCCGGCGAGGACACCGGGTCGATGTTCGAGGTTTGCGCGTGTCTGGGCGATCGCACCGGGCGGCTGCGTAAATTCGGTGCTTTGTTGGGGCTGCTGTATCACGGTTGCGACGATGTCGGCGATGTGCGCGGCGCGGTCGCGTTGGGTGGCGGCGGCGAGGAAGATGTCCGCGACGGGATTTTGACATTGCCCGCGGCGCTGGCGATTCGCGATTCGCGGGTTGGGGATCTGTTCACCAAGGAAAATCCCACCGATGCGGATTTGGCCGCGATCGCCGCGGCCTTCGCGCGCTGTCTGCCGGAGGCGGAAGCCTATCTCGACGGTGTGGCGGACGAGGCGCGGCGGGAGGCGCGGTTGTTTTGCCCGAACCCCGATCCGTTGTTCGCGATCGTCGCCCAGACCCGTAAGTTGAGCGCGGCCTGAGGTTCGAGGTATTCTGGCGGGCGGCGTATCGGCGTTATGACTCTCTGAAAGGAATTGCGGGCGATGAACAGCGCTTCGGGTCAGTCCGTGACGATCGTGGGTGCCGGCGCCGCCGGCCTGAGCGCCGCCCTGCGGCTGGTCGCGCGGGGTTACAAAGTCACTGTTTACGAAGCCACGGGCAGGGCCGGCGGGAACGCCGGCGTCACACCGGTGTCCTATGGCGACAAGACGGTCAATTTCGAAGTTTTCCCGCATATGTACGGGTTTTGGTACGATAATTTCTTCGACATCGCGGAAAACGAACTGGGTCTCCGCCGCGACGTGGATTTCAAGGCGTGCGACCGTATCGGCGTGATCGACCGCCACAAGCAGGGACATTTGAAGTTCCTGGAAAATCTGGGTGCGTTGAAGACCGTGTGGCAGAACCTGACCGCCGGGGTTGTGCCGGTCGCCGATACGATTTTGGCGTTTTACGCGGTGCTCGATCTGTTGACTCACGATTTTTCGCACACCGGCGATCTGATCGACGCGCAGACGGTGAACGGTTTCGTGGTCTCGCGGCCCTACGCGACCGAAGGCGTGGCGGGTATTTTCGAGAAAGAGTTGATAGGCATTTGGTCGATCGACAGCTATGTGACCTCGGCGTTCGCTTATCAGTCGTTTCTGAAATATCAGGGAAAGGACCCGATCCCCGATTATTGGCTGTTGAAAGGCGACGCATACGAGGTCATTTTCAAGCCGTGGGTCGAGAAGCTGAAGCGGCTGGGTGTCGAGTTTGTCTGGAACACGAAAGTTCTGGGCGTCACCGTCGAGCATGGGCGGGCGGCGCGTATTTGCATCGCGAGCGATCCGGGGCTCGAGGAGAATGGGTTGGATGGCGATGGGCGCGGGTACAAGGACCCGCGTATCGTTCCGGTTGAAAATTTAATTGTCGCGGTGCCGCAGACCGGGCTTGGCGATCTGGCGCTGACATCGGCCGAGGCCGCGCGGGCGCTCGCGATCTCGAACCGCTACGATCACGCGGCGCGGGCGATTTTCGAGGTTGAGGAAATTCTGGCGGAATTCGAGAAGAAGGCGCGTGCGGCGGAACGGCGGATGGGCGATCGGCCTGGACCGGCGCGTGCCTCGGCCGGGCGTGCCGAACGCGTGGCCGTGTTTCGCGAGCAGGTGGGCCGTCCCGGTGGGTTGATCCACGATTTGCTTGAAGATGTCGCGGAAGAGTACGCGGAAAAGGCTTCGGCGCCCCGGAACCAGTTCAACACGATTGCGGGACAGGTGCCGTCTTTGGCGAGCACGCGGGCCACCCAGCACGCGACGCAGGCGATTTTGTATATTCCGTTCAATAGAAAGCTGCCGGGCATTCCGGATTATTTCGTGTATTTGAGCGAGTCCGTATATGGCCTGACCTATGTGCGCGTGCCTTACGTGGAAGCCGCGCTGGGTGTGCCCTTGGCGTTGGCCGTGTGTATCTCTGGGTTTGTCAATATACCGACCGATATGGGCGGGTTTCTGGAAGCCACGGATTCTGGGGGCGGCCAGCCGGGGGACATATTGAACCGGAACGCGCGGCATGAGATCGCGGCGGCGGTGATGAAGGAACTCCGGAACTATGTCGTGTTCGACGACGGGGATGTTTGTCAGGAAAAGGTTTATCTGAAGTCCAACGCGGATCAGAAGCTGTTTTTGAATGTCGTGGGGAGCCACTCGATCGCGCCGCGCATTCAATATCCCGCGATTGAAAATCTGTATTTCGCGGTTGGCACGCAGGAGAATCCGGTTCAGATCACGACGCTGGAATGTTCGATCATCGGCGGGATCCAGGCGGCACAGGCGGTGTGGACGAAGAATCCGGCGTCGAACGGGAACCGGGCCAATCCGATCGAGGCGATCGTTCCGGAGACCTGGGGCCTCGCCACGTTATGGGCGGGGAAAATCCTCCTGACCCCTTGGGCCGCCTATGCGAAGTGGTGGACGGTGTGCGAGCAGGCCTGGTCGATCCCGCCGGGAACGGACAGTGGAAGCGTGGCGACGGTTTCGGTGCCGGAGCGGGTGCTTTCGCAATCGGGGCGGTTGTTCGCGGGGGCCGCGGACACGGCGCGGATTGTCGGGCAGACGGCGGTGGAGGCCGTGGGGGCGTCGTTCGGGATCTGGAGTAACATGGCGCGGGCCTTTCAGGCGGGTCGCGGGCGGCGGGGCGGTGGCCGGTTGCGTTGAGCGAACCCGTGAAATGCCGGGCGTGCGGTGCCGTCGCGTCGGCGTCCGCGCGCTTCTGCGACCAGTGCGGCACCGGGTTGGCCGTGTTAACGGGGCCCGCGGGAGTCCCCGCCCTTAAATTGGAACCGGCCGGAGCCGGAAATGCCGGGTTGGCCGGCGAACGGAAGCTGCTGACGGCGTTGATCGCCGATATCAAGGACTCGGTGCGCCATGTTGGCGCGATGGACCTCGAACTGGCGCATCGGGTCATCCATTCGGTGCTGGCGATCATGGTCGACAGCGTCGTCAAGTTCGACGGTTACGTTCTGCAAACCGTTGGCGATGGTATCTACGCGGCGTTTGGGGCGCCCAAGGCGTATCACGATCACGCGCAGCGGGCGGTCTATGCCGCGATCGAGATGCAGAACCGGCTGCGCGCCCATGCCAGGAATGTGAAGCGGGGCGAGCCGGTTATCGAGGTCCGCGTGGGCGTCGAAAGCGGCGAGGTGGTGTTGGGCAGCCTGGACAATGGCCGCGAGTCCGTTTTGATAACCGTCGGGCAGACGGTCAATCTGGCCGCGCGTTTGCAGAGTGTCGCGCCGCCGGGTGCGGTTTCCATTGGCGAACAGACGAAGCGTCTGGTCGAGGGTTATTTCGCGCTGAAAGAACGTCCGGCGCGGATTTTGCAGGGCATATCCGAACCGGTCGCGATTTACGAGGTGACCGGGCTGGGGAGATTGCGGCGGCATTCTCAGATTTCCGCGCGGCGCGAGTTCAGCGCGTTTGTCGGGCGAGCGCGGGAACTGGAGGTGTTACAGGGCGCGTTTGGTCTGGCGGCGGCTGGGTCGGGGCAACTCGTTTCCATCTCGACCGAACCCGGCGTCGGAAAATCCCGTCTTTTGTCGGAGTTCGCCAAGACTCTGCCGCTCGCGTGTAAGATCGTCGAGGCTTACGCCGTCTCCCATGGGCGAAAGATTCCCTGGCTGCCGGCCATCGAAATATTGTTTGAGTATTTTGGCGTGTTGGAGGCCGATGGCCCGGATACGCGCCGGCGCAAGATTCGCGAGACATTGATGGGGTTGGATATCGCGCCCGGCGAAATTCAACCGTACTTGTTTCCGTTGCTGGGTATCCCGGCCGATCCGAACGATCCTTTGGCGCAAATGGATCCTCGGGTCAGGCGGGACAGGACCGCGGATGCGATCGCGGGCCTGTTGGTGGCCGAGAGCGCGCGGCAGCCGGTTGTGCTGATGTTCGAGGATCTGCATTGGATCGACGAGCAGACCGAGGTTTTGCTCCAGCGTCTGGTGGGCGGCATTGGGCGCGCGTGTATCCTGGTGCTGACGACTTATCGTCCGGAGTATGTGCCTTCCTGGCCCCGCCGGGAGCGTGTCACGCATATCGATCTCGCGCCGCTCAGCATGCGTCACTCGGATGCGATGTTATCCATGTTGTTGGGCGATGGCGGCGAACTCGCGGTGTTAAAACAGTTGATCGCGGAGCGGGCCGCGGGCAATCCGTTTTTCGTCGAGGAGATCGTCAACGGGTTGTTCGAAGATGGGACATTGCGCCGCGAGGGCGATGCCGTGCGATTGACCGCGCCGGTGGACACGTTGCTTGTGCCGATGACGGTTCAGGGGATGCTCGCGGAGCGTATCGATCAGATGGCGCCACGGGCGAAGGAGATGTTGGGGCTTCTTTCCGTCGTGGGCCAAGGGTTACCCATCGATGTCGTGCTTGGCGCTTCGCGGTGGAGTGGCGAGGAGACGGAGCGTGTTCTGGCCGAGCTGAAGGCCGCGGATTTTATTTACGACCGGTCGCCGGTTCAGGCGGGCGCGAACGAATTCGATTATGCTTTCAAGCATGCGATGACGCGGGAGGTCGCTTATCGATCCATTTTGGCCGAGCAAAAAAGGGCGTTGCATTCGCGCGTCGGTGGAACGATTGAGTTACTTTACAAGGACCGGCTGGACGATCGGATTTCCGCGTTGGCGTATCATTACGCGGCGGCGGACGATCATTTGAAGGCGATCGAGTATTTGGGCAAGGCCGGGCGTCAGGCGATCGCGCGGTCGGCGCATCGGGAGGCGATCGCGCATATTCGGGACGCGCTTGGGCGGATCGCGTTGTTGCCGGAAGGGACGGTAGGTCCGGCGGAGAGTGCCGGGCTTTGGTTGACGCTGGGGGTATCGTTACAGGTAACCAATGGCTACGCGTCGGGCGAGGTGGGGCTCGCGTATGAGCGCGCGCGGGAGATGAGTGTGAAAGCCCAGGACGAACTGGGTTTGGCGGTGGCGCTGAGGGGAGGGTTTCTTTTTAATGCCACGCGGGCGAATTACGGGGGGGCGTTGCGGGAGGCGCGCGATTTGGTTGGTCTTGGCGGGTCGAACAGCGCGTATATGTTGGAAGGTTATGTGGCGCTGGGCGTGGCGCACAGTTATTTGGGCGAGTTCGACGTTTCGGTGGATTTTTTCACAAAGGCGCGCGGTCTCGAGGACGATGCGGCGCATCTCGAGCAGTTGCAATATTCGGGTCATACGCGGGTGAACGGACGGTCGTTTCATGCGCTCTGTCTCGCGAATTTGGGGGGTGTGGATCGGGCGTTGGGGCTGAGCCGGGAGGCGTTGGGGTTGGCGGAGGATCTGGCGCGTCCCATCACCAGCGCGCATACATTAGGGTTACATGCGACCATCTTGCATAAGTGGCGGGCTTACGAGGACGCCGAGGTGTATTACGATGAGACGATCGCCTGTGCCTCGCGGAACGGATTTCCGTATTGGAAGACATTCGCATAGATGTTGAAAAGCGCCTCTTTGGCGCGCCAGGGCGACGTCAACGCGCGGCTGGCGGAGTTCGAGCACGGTCTTTCGGGTCTTCGCGGGACCGGCGCGCGTTTGGGGATGACGTGGTATTTTTCGTTGCACGCCGAATTGTTGGCCCAGACCGGGCAGATTTGGAAGGCGTTGGACGTAGTCGAGGAGGCTTTGGCGTTCGCGGAGGAGACCGGGGAACGGATGAACCGGGCGAATCTGCTGCGATTGAAGGGGGCGTTGTTGTTCGAGGGGGTCAGAGCCGGGCGGGACGGCGGGCTCGACGCCGCCGAAGCGTGTCTGGCGGAGGGGTTGCGTGTCGCGATGGGTCAGGGCGCGAAGCTTTTGGCGCTGCGGGCGGCGATCGGTTGCGCGAGTCTCCATGCGCATCGGCGGCGGTTCGAGGAGGGGCTGGCGGTGTTGCGGCCCGTGTATGAGTCGTTTTCCGAGGGGCTGGCGATGCCGGACCCGGTCGATGCCCGGCGGCTGATCGCGTATCTTGAGCGTCCGGCGTTGTGCCGGGTGCCGGTCAGCGATGCCGGTGGCGGGGCGTTGTTGGAGATTTAAGGCCCGCTGCCCGGCCGCTTGACCATCCCGGCCACGCGTGACACCCACCGGGCATCGCGCCGCCTACGGCGGCCACGTTCATCCAGGGGCGACCTGACATGTCGAAGAAACTGCTGCTTACGCTCGCGGGTGAGGCCGTTTGGCCACCGCCGATGTGGCTGATGCGCCAGGCCGGCCGGTATTTGCCGGAGTATCGCGCGGTTCGCGCCACGGTGCCGGACTTTATCGCCCTTTGTACCACCCCCGCTTTGGCTGCCGAGGTCACATTGCAGCCGATCCGCCGTTATGGTTTCGATGCCGCCATTCTTTTTTCCGATATTCTTATTCTGCCTTGGGCGCTCGGACAGGGTTTGGAGTTCAGGGAAGGCGAGGGGCCGGTGCTGCCGCCGATCCGGGACGAGGCCGGGTTTCGCGCGCTGACCATGGCGAACCTGGCGGAGAGGACCGCCCCCGTGATGGAAACCGTCCGGCTGGTCCGCGCGGGGCTGCGGGCCGGGAATTTTCCGGATACGGCTCTGATTGGGTTCGCCGGGGCGCCGTTCACCGTCGCGTGTTATATGGTCGAGGGCGCGGGCTCCCGCGATTTCGCCGCGACCCGGACCATGGCTTATCGAAACCCGTCCCTTTTCGATGCGATCGTGGAGCTGGTCACGGAAGGCACCATCGAATATTTGCGGGCGCAGGCGGAGGCGGGCGCGGAAACGCTCATGCTGTTCGATTCATGGGCGGGGGTTTTGTCTCCGGCGCATTTCCGCCGCTATTCGATCGAGCCGGCGAAGCGGATCGTTTCGGCGTTGCGCGAGGATTATCCGTACCTGCCGATCATCGGATTTCCGCGAATGGCGGGACTTTCGCTCGCCGCCTATGCCGCCGAAACCGGCGTGAACGCGGTGGGGATCGACACCGGCATGGACCCGGCTCTGGCCGCGCCGCTGCTGCCGAAGGGGGTTGCCGCGCAAGGCAATCTCGATCCTTTGGCGTTGGTGGCGGGCGGGGAGGCGATGGCAAGCGGCGCGCGCGCGGTTTTGTCCGCGATGAAGGGGCGTCCCTTCATCTTCAATCTGGGACACGGGATCGTCCCGCAAACGCCGCCCGAGCATGTCGCGGCCTTGGTTGAGCTGGTCCGTGGGTCCTGACGCGACCGGGTGCGGCGCGGACGTGCCCCCCCGGCACCGCCCTAAGGTCGCGATCGTGCTGTTCAACCTCGGGGGACCTGACGGGCCCGAGGCGATCGAGCCGTTTTTGCTGAACCTGTTTCGGGACCCGGCGATTCTGCGGGTGCCGTTTTTCGTGCGTCCGTTTTTGGCCCGGATCATCGCGCGTGCCCGTTTGAAGCCCGCGACCGAAAATTATCGTTTGCTTGGCGGGAAATCTCCGCTTTTGGAAATGACCGAGGCGCAGGGCCGCGCGCTTGAAGCCGCTTTGCCGGAGCTGGAGGCGAAATGTTTTTCGGCGATGCGGTACTGGCACCCGTTCAGTCTGGAAACCGCGCGCGCGGTGAAAGCCTGGCAGCCGGACGACATTGTTCTTCTGCCGCTTTATCCGCAGTATTCCACCACGACGACCGGTAGCTCCCTCACCGCCTGGCGAGACGCGGCGGCGCGCGTGGGATTGTTCAAACCCGTTTCGACCTTGTGCTGCTATCCCACCGATGCCGGTTTCGCCGCCGCGACCGCGCGTATTGTCCGGGACGGGTACGACACGGCGCGTGCCGGTCTGGATCCGGCCGTGCCGCTGCGGGTGTTGTTTTCCGCGCATGGCCTGCCGGAGTCGATCGTGAAGCGGGGCGATCCCTACCAGTATCAGATCGAACAGACCGTCGCCGCGGTGCTGACCGCATGGGGGCGAGACGATCTGGACTGGACCATCTGCTACCAATCGCGGGCCACGCCGCAAAAATGGATCGGGCCCAGCACCGACGAGGAAATTCTTCGGGGTGGCGCGGAGAAAACGGCGCTGCTGGTGGTCCCGATCGCGTTCGTCTCGGAACACTCGGAAACGCTGGTGGAACTGGATATCGAATATCGCGATCTGGCGGAAAAGCACGGTGTTCCCGGCTATTTCCGGGTGCCGACCCAGCAATGCGACGCCGGGTTCGTCGGGGCGCTGGCGGCTTTGGTCCGCTCGGTCCGGGCGGCCGGCATCGGGCTCCATGCCGCCTGCGACCGGGAGGCCTGCGCGGCGGCCAACCGCCGGTGTCCCTTCGCGATTGCGTCCCCCTTGCCATAAACCCCCTCGCCCGGCTTGATGACCGCTCCACAAGCGCGAAAAACGGAGGCCATGCGCCCATGAATCCTTTCGACCTCACCGGTAAAACCGCTCTCATCACCGGCGGCAATTCCGGTATTGGACTGGGCATGGCCAAGGCCATCGCCGCCGCTGGCGGCAAGGTGGCGATCTGGGGCACCAACGCCGAAAAAAACGCCGCCGCGCGCGACGAAATCGCCCAGGCCGGCGGCGAGGTTCTGGCGCTGGAATGCGATGTCGGCGACGAAGCCGCCGTCGAGGCCTGCTTCGCCAAAACCGTCGAGGCCCTGGGTTCCGTCCATGGCTGCTTCGCCAATGCGGGCGTCTCCGGCCGCGGCGGCAAACCCTTCATCGAGATGGCGGCCGACGAATGGCGCCGCGTGATGCGGGTCAATCTCGACGGCGCGTTTTTTACCCTGCGGACCGCGGCCAAACACATGGTGACGAACAAGATCGAGGGCGTGCTGGCGGGCACGGCCTCGCTGGCGGCGATCGAGGCCTCGCCGCGGAGCGAGCATTACGCCGCGACCAAGGGCGGGATGATTTCGATGACGAAGTCCTTGGCCGTGGAACTGGCGCGGTATGGCATCCGCGCGCATTCGATCCTGCCGGGGTGGATCGATACCAATATGACGGTGAAAACCCTGGCCAGCGATGGATTCCAGAACAAGGTGTTTCCGCGTGTGCCGATGCGCCGCTGGGGCACCGGCGACGATTTCGGGGGCATCGCGGTTTACCTCATGAGCAACGCGTCGCGGTACCACACGGGCGATACGTTTGTGATCGACGGCGGGTATTCGTTGTTCTGATCACACCGTCCCGACGGTGCGGATCCGCGCCCGCGGATAAATCTCCAATTGCGACAGGACCGGGGTCCCCGGACGGACCCGGTCCACGATGGCCCGGACATGGGCGCGGATCGCGCCGCTGCTGAGCACGACCGGCAGTTCGCCGTTGGCCGAGGCTTTGTCGTAGACCTCGTTCAGCCGCCGGACAAATTCCTGCAACTGGCCGGGCGCCATGGCGAGCTGGCGTTCCTCGGGCGGGCCGGCGAGGGATTCGGCGAAGGCGGTCTCCCAGTCCGGCGAAAGCGTGATCAGCGGGATATAGCCGGATGGGCCGGTGTTCTGCTCGCTGATCTGGCGCGCCAGGCGGGCCCGGACATGCGCCACGATCGAGGGGATGGCGCGCGAGGGTCCGCCGCAGGCCTCCTGAATGGCTTCCAGAATGGTCGACAAATCGCGGATCGACACGCGCTCTTCCAGCAGCGATTGCAACACGCGCTGGACCGCGCCGGCGGAAATCGTCGAGGGCACGAGTTCGGCGACCAGTTTTTGGTGCTCGGTGGGGAGTTCGTCCATCAGCTTGCGGGTTTCGGCGTAAGACAAAAGTTCGGAGACGTTTTGCCGGACGATTTCGGTCAGATGGGTGGACAGGACGGTCGGGGCCTCGACGACGGTCATGCCGTGGAAAAGGGCTTCTTCTTTCATCGAGGCATCGATCCACATCGCCGGCAGGCCGAAGGCGGGTTCTTTCGTGGCTTCCCCGGTCATGGCGGGGGTGCCGCCTTTCGGGTCCATGATAAGAAGCATCGTCGGCCGGAGTTCGCCTTTCCCGGCCTCGATTTCCTTGACGCTGATGGCGTATTCGGCGGGGCCGAGACTCATGTTGTCCTGGATGCGGACGGGGGGCAGGACGAAGCCCATGTCGGCGGCGATGGTGCGGCGCAGACCCTTGATCTGGTCGGTCAGGCGCGGGCCGTCGCCACCGGCCATGGACAGCAGGCCGTAGCCGAGTTCCAGCCGGATCATGTCGATGCGCAGAGTTTCCGAAATGGGGGCTTCCGTGGGGACGTCGGACACGGGTTCGGCGTCGATGGCGCCGATCGGATGACGGTAGCGGATCCAGGCGCCACCCCCGGCCAGCGCGGCGATGGCGAGGAACGGCAGGGTCGGCAGGCCCGGCAGCGATCCCAGCAAAGCCGCCGCGCCCGCGGCCATGGCCAGCGGTTTTGGCCCGCGGCCGAGCTGCGCGACCATGGCGACGTCGGCGGTGCCCTCGACGCCGCCTTTGGTCACGACGATGCCCGCCGCCGTGGAGACCAGCAACGCTGGGATCTGCGACACCAGCCCGTCGCCCGCGCTGAGCGTGGTGAAGGTCGCGGCCGCCTCGGCGAAGGGCATGTGGTGGCGCAGCAAGCCGATGGCGAGGCCGCCGATAATGTTGATCGCGGTGATGATCAGACCGGCGATGGCATCGCCGCGGACGAATTTCGCGGCGCCGTCCATGGCGCCGTAAAAGCCGCTTTCCTCCTCGAGTTCCCGCCGCCGGAGGCGGGCGGTATTTTCGTCGATCAGGCCGGCCGACATGTCGGCGTCGATCGCCATTTGCTTGCCGGGCATGGCGTCCAGGCTGAACCGCGCGGCGACCTCGGCGATGCGGCCGGAGCCCTTGGTGATGACCATGAAGTTCACCACCAGCAGGATGGCGAACAGGATCAGGCCGATGACGACGTCGCCGCCCATCAGGAAGCCGCCGAAGGCCGCGACAACGTGACCGGCGGCCAGCGGGCCCTCGTTGCCATGCGACAGGATCAGCCGCGTCGTCGCCACGTTCAGGGACAGGCGCAGCAGGGTCGTCAGCAGGAGCAGCGTCGGAAAGCTGGTGAAATCCAGGGGCCGGTTCAGGAACAGCGCGACCATCAGCACGAGGACGGAGGCCACGATCGACAGCGCGAGGCCCATGTCGAGCAAAATCGTCGGCAGCGGCAGCACCAGCACGGACAACAGCGCCACGACCCCCAGCGCCAGGCCGACGTCGCTGCCCGGCGCGAAGGGACGTATCCGCGCGAGCACCGCCTGCACCGAGGGGGGCAACCCGCCCATCGATCAGGCCGCGTTCGCGGCGGGGGGCGGCACCGCGACCCCGCGCGCGGTGTAATCCCGCAATTTGTTTCGTAGGGCACGGATGGAAATGCCTAGAATGGTGGCCGCATGGGTGCGGTTGCCAAGGGTGTGGCCAAGGGTTTCGATGATCAGGTCGCGCTCGACGTCTTCCATCCGGCGTCCGACCAGCGAGGCGATGCCGCCTTCCGCCGTTCCGGTCGACAGCGCGCGCTGGGTCCCATCCGCCTGGGTTAGTTCCACTCCGGCCGCGCCGATCTCGGAGCCATCGGCGAGCAGGACGGCGCGATGGATAACGTTTTCGAGTTCGCGGACGTTGCCACGCCAATGGTGGCCGGTCAGCCGGTCCATCGCGGCCCGCGACAAAGGGCGGTACGGCAGGCCGTTCACATCGGCGAATTTCCGGCAGAAATAGTCTGAGAGCGCCGCGATGTCGCCGGGCCGTTCGCGCAGCGGCGGGATCGCCAGGCTGACGACATTCAACCGGAAATACAGATCCTCCCGAAATGTCCCTTTGCGAACCTCCGCGTGCAGGTCGCGGTTGGTGGTGGCGAGGATGCGGACATCCACTTTCACCGGCGCGGTGCCGCCGAGCCGATCGATCTCGCGCTCCTGCAACGCGCGCAGAAGTTTCGCCTGTAACCTTATGTCCATCTCGGAGATTTCGTCCAGCAGCAGCGTGCCGCGGTTGGCGGCCTCGAATTTGCCCAGACGGCGGGCGGCGGCGCCGGAAAAAGCGCCTTTTTCGTGGCCGAACAATTCGGATTCGAGGAGATTTTCCGGTATGGCGGCGCAGTTCAGGGCGACGAAGGGGCCGCCGCTCCGGCGGGATTTGCGGTGGATGTGGCGCGCCAGGATTTCCTTTCCGGTGCCGGACTCGCCGCTGATCATGATCGAGGCATCGGCGCGCGCCACCTGTTCGGCGCGGCGGATGGTGGCTTCCATCAGTGGGTCGTGCGCGATCAGGACGTGGGTTTCGCCGGACGCGGCTTCCAGGATGGCGGCGATCAGGTCCGGGTCAGGCGGCAGCGGCAGGAATTCGCGCGCGCCGGCCTGGATCGCGCGGACGGCGGCGTCGGGGTCGTCGCCGGTGCCGCAGGCGACGACGGGGATGGCGATGCGCTCGGCCGCCAGCGCCGCGACGACGGCGCCGACATCGTGGTTCAGGTCGCACAGCACCAGGTCGAAATGCGCGTCCGCCCGCAGCCGGGCCAGCGCGCTGTCGGCGTTATCGGCCTGATCCAGCTTCGCCCCGCGCCGCATCGCGATCTGCGCCGCCTGCCCGAGGTCGCCGGACAAGGAACCGACAATAAGGACCTTCATGGCGCGGGCTTCTCCGTCACGATGGCGCTCGATCGCCTTTGACGATTTCCGTCATGGTCACGCCCAGACGCGTGTCGTCGACCATCACGACCTCGCCGCGCGCGACCAGGCGGTTGTTCACGTAGATATCGATGGCCTCCCCCAGCTTCCGGTCGAGTTCGACCACGGCGCCGCGGCCGAGTTTCAGCAACTGGCTGACCTGCATGGTGGTTTTGCCCAGAACGGCGCTGACCGTGACGGGGATGTCGTAGACGGCCTCCAGCTCGCGCGCGGATTTAGGGGCGCCGCCTTCGGCGGTATCGGAGAGTTCGGTGAGTTCCATGTCATTCGACAAGCGCCGGTTCCTTCGCGGTTCTGTTGGTTTTGGCGGTTTCGGTTGTCAGCAGTCCCGCGGGCGCCAGGATGTCTTCGATCTGGCGCCACAGGGCCGCCGTGTCGCGGTTGGCGTCGCCATGTTCCCAGGCGATTTTGACGTCGCCCATGGCGATCGCGTCGGTCGGGATCAGGCGCACTTTGCCGGCCAGATCGGGGTCGAGCGCGTCGATTTCCGCTGTCATTTCGGCGGCGATATGTGGGTTCACACGCACCGAAATTTTGGGTTCGCGCCGCAGCGCGGGCAGAATTTCGCGCAGGATGGCCGCGGCCTCCGCCTTGCCGTGACGGGCGCACAGGCTGGGGAACGATGTCGCGAAGCAGTCCATCAGCAGTCGCGCCATCGCCGCCGCGGCGTCCTCGGCGATCGCGGCGGCGTCTTCCCGCGCGGCGGCGATTTGCGCGGAGATGTCCGCCAGCGCTTTTCCCGCCGCGGCTTTGGCGGAGCATTCGAACTCCGTCTGGGCGGCGTCGCGGCCTTCGCGGTGCGCCGCTTCCCGCGCGGTTTCCAGTTCCGCGGCGGAAAAGGCGGGCTCCACGACCTCCGGTTCCGGCGGGGGTGGCGGGGCCGGCGGGCGGTCGAAATCCTCGTCGAACAGCGCCCCGCCGCTCCGGGCGGCGGCGCCGGCGTTGTAGGTCCTGGCACCGAAGATATTGGTGAACGCCTCACTCATGATCACACCACCAGTTCATCGTCTTTGCCTCCACCGATCTCGATCTGACCCTGTGCCGCCAGTTCCTTCGCCAGGTTGACGATCCCGCCCTGCGCGTCTTCGACGTCGCGCAGTTTGACGGGACCCAGCGCGGCGATGTCCTCGCGCAGCATCTTCGCGGCGCGTTCCGACAGGTTGCCCAGAAACATTTCCTTGATTTTGTCCGACGCGCCCTTGAGCGCGACCGGAAGTTTGTCTTTTTCCACGGAGCGCAGCAGCGTTTGCACGGCGGGTCCGGACAGGCGTTGCAGGTCGTCGAAGGTAAACATCAGCGACTTGATCTTTTCCGCCGACTCGCGATTGCGCTCTTCCAGCCCGTTGACGAAGCGCGCTTCCGCGGCGCGATCCAGGTTGTTGAAGATTTCCGCCATCAATTCGTGCGAATCGCGGCGCGAGCTGCGTGCCAGGTTCGACATGAATTCGGACCGCAGCGTGCGTTCGACGCCGTCCAGGACTTCTTTTTGCACGGTTTCCATGCGCAGCATCCGCATGACCACTTCCATCGCGAAGGGATCGGGCAGCAACGCCAGGACACGCGCGGAATGATCGGGGCGGATTTTCGACAACACGACGGCGACGGTCTGCGGATATTCGTTTTTCAGGTAATTCGCGAGCACGTCTTCGTTGACGTTGCCCAGCTTGTCCCACATCGTCCGTCCCGCCGGTCCGCGAATTTCCTCCATGATCTGCGCGACGCGTTCGCGCGGCAGGGTTTTCAGCAGCAGGCTTTCGGTGCTTTCGAAACTACCGACCAGGCTGCCGTTGGAGCCCAGGGATTCGACGAAATCGTTGCAGAGTCTTTCCACGACCTCGGCGCGGACGGCGCCGAGCTGGGACATGGCGGCGGAGATATCGCGGATTTCGTCCTCGTGCATCATCGAGAACAGGCGTCCGCATTGCTCCTCGCCCAGCGCGAGCATCACGATCGCGGCTTTTTGCGCGCCGCGGAGACTTCGGAAATCGTCGAGTTTCGCCGGTTCAGCCATTTTCCTGCGCCATCCAGCCACGCATGATCGTCAAGGTTTCGTCGGGATGTTTCGATACGATATCGGCGAGTTTCCGCAGCGAGGACGCGCGCAACTGGCCTTCGATCTGGCTCATGGAGATCATGGCCTCGTCTTCGAGATGCGCGGCGGAGGCTTCTCCGCCCGGCGCGGGCAGCGCCATCATGCCATTCGGTCCCATGACCGCCTGGCCGCCGGCGCCGGGTCCCGCCAGCATTCCGCCAGCGCCGCCGCCCGCCGCGGCCGTGCCGTCGGCCAAAGCGAGACCGCCTGGCGCGAGGGCGGTCAATCGCGTCACCATCGGCCGCAACACCAGCAGCAGCGCCAGGAGCCCAATCACGCCGAACAAGGCGCTTTGCGCGAGGCGCATGAAGTCCGGCTTGTCCAGCCGCACGCCCAGCAATCCGCCGGTGTCCGCGGGCGGGGGTTCCTCGACCACGAATCGCATGCTGACGACGGAGACCTGGTCGCCGCGCTTGTCGTCGAAGCCGATCGCGGTTTTCACCAGGGTGGTGATCCGCTCCAGATCCTCCGCCGGGCGCGGTTGCCAGATCGGCTTGCCGTCGGGCCCGGGCGCGGCGATGCCGTCGATCATGACGGCGAGGCTGATGCGATCGATTTGCGGTTGTTCGCGCATCAGCGTGCGGACGGTCTTGCCGATTTCGTAGTTCGTCGTTTCTTCCTGCCGCCCTTCCTGGGAGCCATTGTTCTGGGCGCCGTTGTCGGCGTTGGGCAGGTTGTTTTGCGCGGTGACGGCGCCGTTCGCCTCGGAGGTTTTCGACGTGGAGTTCACCGACTGGGAACTGCGGGTGACCTGGCCGTCGGGATCGTACTGTTCCTTTGTTTCGCTGACCTTGTCGAAATTCATCCGGACATTGGCTTCGGCGCGGACACGGCCGGGCCCCAGGGTTTTTTCGAGCATTTCCTCGACCGCCCGGGACAGGCGCATTTCCGCCGCGCGGCGCAGTTCCTCGGCGGTGGCCGCCTGCGCGGCCTGCGTCACGGGCTGGCCGGCCTTCGCCAGCAGATCGCCGCGGGCGTCGACGATGGCGATGTTGTGGGGACGCAGGCCCGGCACGGCGGCGGCGACCAGGTTCAGGATCGCCTGCGTGCCCTCTCGGTCCAGCCGTTGCGCGCCCGCCATCGTCAGCATCACGCTCGCCTGGGCGTCCTGTTGTTCGCGCGCGAACGGCTCCCGCCGCGGCAGGACCAGGTGGACGCGCGCCATGCGGATGCCGCGGATGGAGCGGATCGTGCGGGCGAGTTCGCCTTCCAACGCGCGGGTCTCGCTGATTTTCTGCTGGAAGGAGGAGAACAGATACCCGTCGCCGCGATCGAACAATTCGTACCCGATGGAGCCGCCGGACGGCAGCCCGTCTTTGGCGAGCAACATGCGGGATTCCGGCACCTGATCGGCGGGCACCAGGATTTGCGCGCCGCCGCCCGCGATCCGGTACGGCACATGCCGGCGGTTGAGCTGCTCGACGATCTGGCTGGCGTCGCGCGGGTCGAGATCGCCATACAGCAACACCATTTGGTCATTGGAACCCGCGCGCAAAATCATCGTCGCCAGCAAGGCCACCAGGCCAAGCGCCACCACCGCCATCGCGGCCAGCCGCGTGGGTCCGAGGGCTTTCAGCCCATCGAGAACCGCCTTCATCGACCGGTCGTCCGTTGCGAGTTCGGTGGCATGGCGCCGCCTCATTCCCTTCGCGTTGCTGTTTTGGCGGCGTGAAGGTGGCACCGAATACTTAGCGAACCGTTAACAAGGGCGGCAGTTTTTGCCGGGGTTGCCGGTCAATGTCGCATCGGCATACGCTGGCCTGTATGACCGACTTAAAATCCCCCGAAACCCGCGTTCCCTTGGGTCCGCTGGTCGATACGCACGCGCATATTTATCCGCGGAATACCCCGCTGATCGAGGGCGCGACCCATCGGCCCGTCCGCGACGTCACGCCAGAAGAATACGCAAGTGTGCTGGATGCGCATGGCGTGTTGTTCGGCGTTCACGCCGCCGCGAGCTTCATGGGCCCCTACAACGACTACACGCTCGCCGCGCTGGCGCGTTACCCGCGTTTGCGCGCGACGGCGATCGTGGAACCGTCCGTCAGCCTGACGGAGTTGCGGGAGATGAACGCGGCGGGGGTGGTCGGGATCCGGTTCTCGCTGCGCGATTATAAGGGGACGCCGGACCTGCGGACGATTGAATACAAGCGTTTGTTTCGTCGCGTCGCCGACCTGGATTGGCATGTCCATGTGTTCGCCGAGGGCGAGCGGATCGCCATGTTGACGGAGCAATTGCTGGAAACCGACGTCAAGATCGTCATCGACCATTATGGCAATCCGAAGCCGGATCAGGGGGAGAACGCCCCGGGGTTTCAGGCGGCGTTACGGGCGATCGCGTCGGGCCGGGGCTGGGTCAAATTGTCCGCGCCCTATCGCTCGCCGGGGTGCGATCACGCGGGGCTGGCGGCGGCGCTGTTGGCCGAAGGCGGGCCGGAGCGGCTTTTGTTCGCGAGCGACTGGCCGTTCGTGGGTCACGAGACCACGGTCACCTACCGCCAAATGGTGGAAAGCTTCGAGCGGGTTGTGCCGGACGCGGCGACGCGGCTGCGGATCGGGCGGACGGCGGCGCGGCTGTATAAGTTCGCGTGAGGCGACATGCGTAAACCCTGACCGTTGGCTTTTCGTCACGGTCGGCGAAGGTGGCCATTTTTGTCTCGCGGTGTTCGTTTCGGGGAAGTCGTGGGTGGTCCGCCTTCGCGGACCATGACGGTGTGTGGGCCGTGACGGGATGCGGGCGGCGATGGAACGCGTACCGGCGCGTCAACGGAGCGGTTATTGTTGGGCGTCGCGTGAACCCCGGCCCGCGCCCGTCAGAACGTTTTGAACAGCGCGAGCAGGACACCCACGGCCGTTGGCAGGGCGCACCCGATCAGCGCCTTCGCCGCCGAACGTCCGCGCGCGAGGCTCGCGAGGGCGAGGCTGGCGTTCATCAGGAAGAACCCGGCGGAGACGGCGGCGCATAGCAGGATCGCGAAGGCGATACCGCCCAGACTTTGGGTGCCAGGGGGGCGGGGGCCGTCGAGGGCGAGGGCGAAGGGAAACAGCAGCGCCACGAACCCGATATAGAGGATATTGCGTTGTCCGAACTTCAGCCATGACGCGGGGGTCATGTCGGGCACGTCGTTCTCGTCGCGTCCGTACGCCATGTCGCGCCTCACGCCGGGGATTGATCGCCGACGATGCGCCGCATCAGCGCGGGACTCAAGCCCTTGGCTGGTTTCAACCGTGGGCGGGCGAAACTGCCGCGTTGCGGCGGGCGTGTGTTCAGGCCCACCACGGCTTCGGCCATGCGGACGGCGCAACTGACGCCGTCGAGGGTGGGGACCGGGATTTGGTCCGCTGACTCGCGCGCGAGGCCGGCGATCGGGCCGCCGCCGAAGATGATGACCTCGGCCTCGTCGTCCTCGATGGCACGGAAACATTCCGCCAGCAGGCGGTCGCGGAACTGGTCCTTGGCCGCGGTGATGTCGGGGATGGGCACGTCCAGCGCGCGGACGCTGACCAGGCGGGCGGCGAGGCCGTGTTCCCGCGCGCATTCCTGGTACCAGCGGCGCAGGCGCCCGGTCAGGCAGACGATGGAAAAGCGCCGGCCCAAGGTCCAGGCGGTGAGGAGGGCTGATTCGGCGATGCCGAAGATGGGGATGTCGGCGAATTCCCGCGCGGCGGCCAGGCCGGGATCGCCGAAGGCGGAGACGATCGCGGCGTCGTGGCCCTCCATATGGTTCGCCAGCGCGTCGAGCACGGCGTGCCCGGCGATCGCCGCCTCCGCGCGGTTTTCGATGTATTGCGTGCCGAAGGCGGCGCTGACCGCGGCGATCTCCGTGCCGGGCGAGGCGAAGCGGCGTGCCTCCGCCGCCATCGCGTCCGTCATCGCCGCCGTGATGTTGGGGTTGATCAGCAGCAGTTTCATTCAGCGTCCCGTCAGGATGCGCTCGACCAGTTGCTTCACCGAGGGGATGAAACCGTTCGAGTAAAACGGGTCCTTCGCGAAGCGGTAGCCGTTATGGCCGGAGAACAGCAGGTTCTTTTCCAGCGCTTCCGCGTCGTCGCCCGCGTGGACCGAGCCTTGCAGGCCCTTCTGGATGCAGAAGCTGCGGGGATCGGCGCGCTTGTTGGTGGAAAAGTCGGGCGTGTGTTGCGACCAGTTGGAAAACCGGCAGGTGCTGAGGCAGCCCATGCAATCCGCCTGGTCTTTGAGGATTTCCGGGACTTTCTCCGGTTCCACGAAAATCAGTGTGGAATCCGGGGTCCGCATCGCATCCGTGTATCCCTGCGCTTCCCATTCCCGCACCCGAGCCAGGTCCGCGTGAGTCAGATAGACGATGCGCTTGCGGGGACCGACGCCGTATTCCGCGACATGGTCGCCGACGGCTTCGGCGGTATAGGCGGCCTGACGCTCGGTCCGGCCCTTGAGTTCTTGCAGGAAGGGATTGTGGATCGCGCTGGAATAGAAACCGGTGGGGCTGAACCGGTTGAGGTAGATGTCGCCTTCGTTCAGCGTCATCAGCTTCCGCTTCCAATTGTCCGGAATCGGGCTTTCCTGGGTTAACAGCGGGCGGGTGCCGAACTGGAACGCGATGGGGCCGATTTCCGGGTTGTCGAACCAGTGCTCCCATTCTTCCAGCCACCAGACGCCGCCGGCCATGATGATCGGGGTTTCCTGTAACCCATACTCGTTCATGACTTTCCGCAGCGCGGCGACGCGGGGGTAGGGGTCTTCAGGTTTTTGCGGGTTCTCGCTGTTCGACAGGCCGTTATGCCCGCCGGCGAGCCAGGGGTCTTCGTACACCACGCCGCCCAACAGTGACGCGGCTTTGTGATAGGCGCGCTTCCACAGGGCGCTGAACGCGCGGGCCGAGGAAATAATCGGATAATAATGGACGTTGAACTTCGTCGCGATGTCGGACAGGCGATAGGGCATGCCGGCGCCGCAGGTGACGCCGTGGATCAGACCCTTCGCCTGCTCCAGCACCTGGTCGATCACCCGCTCCGCGCCGCCCATCTCCCACAGGATATTCATGTGGATGCGGCCTTTGCCGCCGGTGATGTCGTGCGCGCGGCGGGCCTGCTCGACGCCGCCCTTGACGGCGTAGCCGATCAGTTCCTCGTGCCGCTCCCGTCGCGTGCGGGCGTGGTAAATCTGCGGAATGGGCTTGCCGCCGGCGTCGTAGCTGTCGGCGTTCACGCCGCTGATCGTGCCGACCCCGCCGCCCAAAGACCAATGGCCCGCCGTGATGCCGTTGGACACGGCAACCCCCTTGCCGCCTTCCACCAGAGGCAGGACGTCCACGCCGCCCATGCGGATCGCGTTAATCGCTCGCATGGCGGATCAGATCGGACGGACCGCGCGGGTGGCGCGGGAGAGGAAAGCATGCATGAGGCCGTGAGACTCCTGGGTGTCGTGTACGCCGGTTGGAATATCGTGTTCGAACGCCGCGATATGCTCTTGGCACAGAGGGTTGTCACCCCTGGGCGGCATTTCACGGCGGGTGCATAGCGGATTGTGACGGGTCTGTGAACGGCGTGCACCAGACGCGGACGCGGCGCGCGCGATCCCGCGCGGACCGTTAATAATATCGGGAAAGTAACAGATCGCGCCCCGCGGCCGGGAAGGGCGGGCGCGAACGGCGATCGTTACAGGCTTTTCCTGTCAGGCCGATTGCCAATACGGTCCGGTCCATGCCATTGTTGGAAAAACCGAGACGATGGGGAGAAAAATGCGCAGACGCGATGTCATGGCGGGCCTGGGTGTTTTGGCGACCCAAAAAGCCGTCGCGGCGCCCATGCCGTGGTTAAGCCCGGATTTGCCGGATGGCACCCGCGCGATCGCCCGAATGGTGCGGCCACCCGGAAAACAAGGGCTGATCCAACTCACGGACCGGCCGCCCAACCTGGAAACCCCCATTCAGGCATTGAACGCCGCGATCACCCCGACGGAACAATTTTTCGTCCGCTACCACCACGCCAATATTCCGGAAGAAAAGACTTTCGATAACTGGTCGCTTGAAATTGGCGGCGACGCGGCGGAACGGCCGGCGCGGCTGACGATGCGGCAGCTTGAGGATTTGCCGCAAACGGACGTCACCGCGATCTGCCTGTGCGCCGGTAACCGGCGCGGGTTGGTGCAACCGCATGTTCCCGGCGTGCAATGGGGCCATGGCGCGATGGGCTGCGCGACCTGGCACGGCCCGCGGCTGCGCGATGTTCTCGCCAAGGCCGGGGTGAAGCCGGACGCGGTGGAAATATGGTTCGAAGGCGCCGACACGGCGACCCTGCCCAATACCCCGGCGTTCCATAAGAGCCTGCCGCTGGCGAAGGCGATCGCGAATGAAACGATCGTCGCCACCACGATGAATGGCGGGCCCTTGCCGTTGCTGAACGGGTATCCCGTTCGTCTTGTCGTTCCGGGATGGACCGGGACCTATTGGATGAAACATTTGACCCGGATAACAATCAGCCGGGTGCCGCTGGAGAATTTCTGGATGAAAACGGCGTATCGCGTGCCCGCCGGATTGTTCCCGTTTGGCAGCCCGTTTCCCTCTCAGGACCGCGCGGCGAACGTGCCGGTGACCGACATCGCCGTGAACTCGCTGATCTCCTGGCCCATCGACGGCGACGAGGTGGAGCGGTCTGGCTTCAAGGCGCGTGGCCTCGCCTGGGATAACGGCCGTGGCATCCGCCGGGTCGATGTGTCGCTGGACGACGGGAAAAACTGGCAGAGCGCGTTGCTGGATCGGGAACTCGGTCCTTACGCGTTCCGGACCTGGAGTCTGGACACCGGTCCGCTGCCGCGCGGCACCGTGTCCTTGCGGGTCCGGGCCATCAACAATGGCCGGGACGCCCAGCCCGACACGTATGTGACCAACCCGAGCGGCTACCATAACAACACGCCGCATCGCGCGACGGTGAAGGTGGTATGATGCCGGGCCATATCCGTTTTCCGGTGTTGTGGCGCGCGGGTCTCGCCATGTTTTTCGGGTTGGGGTTGGGGCTGGGGTTGGGGCTGGGGCTCGCGCGCGCGCAGACACCGCCGCTGGCCGAAGGTCCCGGCCGGGACACCGTCGAGGCCGCGTGCGCCGTGTGTCACTCTTTGTCCTATATCCAGATGAACGCGAAATTCCTGGGGCCGGACGTCTGGAAAGCCGAGGTCGCGAAAATGCGCGGCGTGTTCGGCGCGCCCATCGACGACACGGCGGCGGCGGAGATCGTCGCGTATCTGGTGGCGCGTTACGGGGTCGCGAAGCCCTGACCGGCGGGCTATACGCGGCGTCCCGAGCCTGGACCGAAAGGACGCCCGTATGCCCGAGAATATCGTTCTGATCGCAGGCGCGACCGGCGCCGCCGCTTCGCGCCTGACGGAGATGGTGGCGCTGACTCCGGGCTGGCGCGCCGTCGGTCTGTGCCGCAATCCGCCCGCCAAGGCGCCGTCCGGCGATGTTCGATACATTCGGACGGATTTCACCAGTCTCGACTCCTGCCGCGCGGCGGTCGCCGGGGCGGGCGCGGTCACGCACATGGTCTATGCCGCCCGCGCGCCGTTCGGCGAAGGCGGGGTGGAGGATGTGCCCGGCAATGTCGCCATGCTGCGCAATCTGCTCGATGCCGTGGAGGTCCCATCGCTCCGCCATGTCCATCTGCTGGAAGGTGGCAAGTGGTACGGCCTGCATATTGGGCCGATGCGGTCGCCCACGCGGGAGGACGATCCGCGCCACATGCCGCCGAATTTCTACTACGACCAGCAGGACCTGTTGGCCGCGCGGCGGACGGGCAAGACCTGGACCTGGTCGGCCAGCCGTCCGCAGTACCTCGTCGATGTCGAACCGGGCCGCGCCCGCAATCTGGTCACCGTCGTCGGCGCGTACGCGGCGATCTGCGCGGCGCTGAACGCGCCGTTCGATTTTCCCGGCAAGCCCGGGAGTTACACGGCGCTGACGGAGGTGACCGATTCCACCGTTCTCGCCCGTTTCATCATGTGGTGCCTGTCAGAACCGCGCGCGGCGGATCAGGCGTTTAACATCACCAACGGCGATATGTTCCGGTGGAGCCGGCTGTGGCCCCGCCTCGCCGATTATTTCGGGTTGCCGCTGGGCGTGGTCCGGACCATGCCTTTGGACCGCTGGATGGCCGATAAAGCGCCGGTCTGGCGCGCGATCGCCGAACGCGCCGGCCTGCGGTATCCCGATATCGCGGATGTCGCGACATGGGCTTACGCGGATTTCGTCTGGGGCATCGATTGGGATATCGTGTCGTCGATGAACCGGGCGCGGCTCGCGGGGTTTCAGGACCTCGAGGACTCGGAAGACCAGTTCATCCGTCATCTCGATACTTATCGTCAGTTAAAGGTTCTCCCCTGATGGCACCGCGAGGCAATGCGATCCTGGCTGTTTGGAACGATATCGATCCGGACGCCGAGGACGATTACAATGAGTGGTATCTGCGCGAGCACATTCCGGAGCGCACGTCCGTTCCCGGCATCGTGCGGGGGCGGCGGTACCGGGCGGAGACCGGCGGGCCCAGGTATTTGGCCTTTTACGAGGCCACGTCGATGGATGTCTTCATCAAGGGCGCGTACCGGACACAATTGAACAACCCCACGAGTTGGACGCGGCGGATCATGCCGCGGTTGCGCTTCGCCCAACGCGGTCTTTGCGATGTGGCGGCGACGGTGGGCGAGGGTGTTGGCGGAGCGGTGGCGGTGGTGCACCTGACGCCGGGCGATGCGCCGAGATTGCGGGAATGGATCGAAAAGACGCTGTTGCACGAATTGCACGGGCTGCCAGGTGTGGCGAGCGCGCATCTCTGGACCCTCGCGCCGGGCGAACCGCGCAGCCCGACCACGGCGCTGAGCATGGGCGCGGAGCCTGACCATCCGATCGAGTGGGTCGTCGTGGTCGAAACCATGGAATTCGCCGGCGCGGAAGCGGTTCGCGCGGCGATTTTGGGCCGCAATCCCGGGGCGCATGGGGCGGCTTATGTCCGGCCTTATCCGAGTTACCGGTTGCTTTACGCGCTCGACGGAAGGTGAAAAAAAGGGACGTCAGACCGGCAGGGTCACGACCGCCCTGAGACCGCCCTCCGGACGGTTTGACAGGACGACGTCGCCGCCATGGGCGCGCAGCATGTTGCGCGCGATCGGCAGACCCAGCCCGACGCCGCCGGTCTCGCGATTGCGGCTTTGCTCAAGGCGGTGGAAGGGTTCGAACACGCGTTCGAGTTCCCCGGCCGGAATGCCGGGGCCGTCGTCCTCGACCGTCACTTGCACCGCGCCGTCCGCCGGGGGGCTGACGGTCACATGGGCCGAGCCCCCGTACACCAGCGCATTCGCGACCAGATTGGCCATCGCCCGTTTCAGGGCCACCGGCCGTGCCCGCACCGTCGCGTGGGGCTCGCCATGGTAGCTGAGCCGGTGTGCGAGCGTGGGGTGCGCGTCGCCGGCTTCGTCCAGGATGGTCCGCATCAGTTCGGCCAGATCGACCTGCGACACGGGCTCTGTGACCCGTGAGTCGCGTCCGAAGGCCAGGGTCGCCGCGACCATCGTTTCCATTTCGTCGAGGTCGGCCAGCATCCGTGCCCGCAGGTCCTCGTCGTCGATGAATTCGGCGCGCAATTTCAGGCGTGTGATGGGTGTCCGCAGGTCGTGCCCGATGGCGGTCAGCATTTCCGTGCGGTCGCCGACAAAGCGGCGGATACGGGCCGCCATGGTGTTGAACGCGGCCGCCGCCGTGGCGGTTTCGGTCGGTCCGTCTTCTGGCAATGGCGCGGCGTAGACGTCGCGGCCCAGAGTTTCCGCCGCGGCGGCGAGGACACGCACCGGGGCGGTGAGGCGCCGCACGGTCCAGAGCGTGAGCAGCGCCGCCGTCGCCGTCATCAACAAAAACGCCGTCAGAAACCATGGCGAATGCCAGGGGCGGACAGGGTCCGGTTCGGCCGAGATGTGCAACCATCCGTCGAGCGGCAAATGGAACGCATACAGAATCTGGCTCGTACCAGGTTCCCGGTACAGCAATTGTTCACGCCAGCGCAGTCTGGGATCCGCGAGGCCGGCCGATGTCGACCCGATCCGGAACATGCCCTGTTGCGCGGGCGGGAACGCCGGTGGCGGGGCGAGTGGCGGTCCGTTGGCGAGGGTGGCGGTCATCATGGGTGGAACGTGCAATTCCGCCAGAACCGACGGGCGCTCGGCGGGTTCGGCGGCGGCGATCGCGCGGTAGATCGGGACGATGCGAAGGCCCAGATCGCGTGCCTGGGCGATGCGCTGAATATCGATACGGTCGAGGGTGTGGATGGTCAGTCCGGCGATCTGGACCAGCGCGAGGCCCGGCAGCAACACGGCCGCGGTGCGGGCGGCGAGGCTTTTGGGCCAGAGCCACCAGGTCACGCCGGCGAGACCTCCGCCGCCAGGACGTAGCCGCCACCGCGCACGGTTTTGATCAATTGCGCGTGCCGCCCGTCGTCTTCCAGCTTGCGTCGCAGGCGGGAGACGGCGACGTCGATCGCGCGGTCGAACGGTCCGGCCTGGCGCCCGCGCAACAGGTCCAGCAGCATGTCGCGGGTCAGCACGCGGTTGGCGCGTTCCACCAGTGCCAGCAGCAGGTCGTATTCGCCGCCGGTCAGGGGAACCTCGACATCCTCGGGCGTCAGCAGGCGGCGGCGGACGGAATCCAGGGTCCAGCCGGAGAAGCGGTAGCCGCGAGAGGTTTGGTCGGCTCGTCCGCCGGCCGGATCGCCGGCGCGGCGCAGCACGGCCCGGATGCGGGCCAGCAATTCCCGCGGGCTGAACGGTTTGGCGACGTAATCGTCGGCGCCCAGTTCCAGGCCGGCGATGCGGTCTGTCTCCTCGCCCATCGCGGTCAGCATGACGATGGGCACGTTGGACTGTCCGCGCATCCAGCGGGCGAGGTCGAGGCCTGACTCGCCGGGCAGCATCAGATCGAGCACCACGAGGTGAAACTGGCCGGACGCCCAGACCGCGCGGGCCTCGCCGCCGTCGCGGACGGCGGTCACGCGGAGCTGTTGCTTTTCGAGGAAACGGGCCAAAAGGTCGCGAATTTCCCGGTCGTCGTCGATGACAAGAATATGCGGGCTTGGTTCCATGCGGCTTACCATACCCTGTTTCGCGGTATCGGGTGAATGGATGTCGCGGGATCGCGTTCCGGCCGTGTCCGTGACAGAATGCGGTCGTGGAATTTCCTCACCCTCCTCCGGCCGCGCGCCGCGGCCTCGCGGCGTTGATCGCGGCGGATCCGGATTTTGGTTCGATCGCGGAGCGCGCCGGACCTCTGCCCTGGCGCGTCCGTTCGCCGGGTTTCCCGGGCCTGTTGCAGGCGATCGTGGCGCAGATGATCAGCAATCAGGCGGCGGCGGCGATCTGGGGGCGGCTGCGCGCCTTGCCGGGCGCCGTGGAGCCATTGGGTTTAATGGCGTTGTCCGATGAGGATTTGCGCGGCGCGGGGTTGTCGCGGCCCAAGGTCGCGCATGCGCGCATCCTCGCGACGGCGTTTCTGGACGGGACGCTCGACGCTGACCGGTTGGAGACGTTGAGCGACAAGGAGGCCATCGCCGCCATCGCCGCCGTGAAAGGTCTGGGGGTCTGGACCGCGGAAATATATTTGCTGTTCGCGATGGGGCGGATGGATGTTTTTCCGGCGGGCGACATCGCGTTGGCGGCCGCGGCGGCGGAGTTGAAGCGGCTTCCGGCGCGTCCCGATCCCAAGGCGTTACGAGTGCTCGCGGAGGCGTGGAGCCCCTGGCGGTCGCTGGCGGCGCGGCTGTTGTGGCATCATTGGCGTTTTTTGACCGGGCGTCCGGCGTTGGACGATTTCGCCGTCTGAGACGATTGCCGGTAACACTTTCTTCATCATTCTGGCTCAGCCTGCGGCGCATGAGCACCCAGAGCTTCCCCCTGATCCAAACCTACCGCCCCACCACGTTCCGCGAGCGTGGCGTGGCGATGCCGTTTACCTCGCCGCGGCTGGCCGGCGCGCGGGTGCGGCCGGCGGAGCGCACGGGCACCGAGTTCGTGGTGCCGAACCCGTCCGGGGGGCGGGGTGTTTATGTTCTGCACTGGGGGGGCGTGCGTCAGCTCTGCGCGCCGACGGTGCATGACACGCTGCTGCATCAGCGTGTCGCCCGGTTGCCGGTCATGGACCCCGGCGGCGTGCGGGGGGTGGCCAGGCAATTGGCGGCGGAGGGCATGGCGGGCAAGGACGCCGCGCTGGCGGCGCGGACGACGCAGTCCTCCGATCGCGACGAACTGGTGCTGGTCAATTTTCTGCTGCTGATCACCTTGATGGAACAGGTCGAACCGACCGGTTTGCGGGTGAGCGTGGCGACCGAGCGGACGCCGGAACTGGATTTCAATGCACGGCGCATCGTGTCGCGGGTGGGCCGGGAACTGGGCCGGGGCACGGCGCGGGTTGGCGGCGATCTGGAGGGTCTTAGCCTGTATCTCGCCGCGATCGGTCTGGACGCGGATGCGCCGCCGGCGCGGTTGCCCAGACTGGCGGCGCGGCTGGAGAGGGTCGCGGCGAGTGTCGCGCGCTTCGCCGATCAATGCGCGGACGAGGCGTTTTGCCACCTCGCGGGGGCTTTGGCGCGTGGCGCCGGGGCGGCGGCGGATTGCGCGGACTCGACGATTTCCGCCGCGCGGGCCGTCACTCACGACATGCGGGGATTGTTGCGGGCCTGGGCTGAGACCCCGGCGGAGATCGCGGAGCAACTGAGCCGTCCGGAATGGGTGTTGGATGGCTGGGAGCGGTTTTGTTTGCTTTGGGAAACGGCGCCCACGACGGCGTCGCACCGGGCGGCGCTTCTGGAAATGGCGCAGGCCGTGCCGGTGTCGCCGATGGAGCTTTCGGCGTGGAACCACGACCGGCCGGATATCGACGCACGCGAGCGGCTGCCTCGTGCCGCCGGCGGACGGGATGCCGGGCGCGCGGCGCCGGCGTTCGGCCTGATCGCGCGAAATGAAAGTTTGCAGGCGTTGCTGGCATAGGGGCGGACGATGGCCACAATGGAGAAACCCACGCTGCGGCAGGCGATCCGCCACGCCGCGCGCGATCTGAGCGAAGCGCCCGACCGGCATCTTCTGGAAGTCGTGGCGATGGTCGATGCCATGCCTGTGCGCGGCGAGGCGGACCTGATTTTGGAGCCGTTGCGGCCCAGACTGGCGCGGCTGCGGCCGCCGCGGCCGTTGCGGTTCGCCCGGTTGTTGTTTCTGCCGCTCGATCCGCTGATCGTGCCCGCGCCGCGTTGGCGTCCCGGCGATAACACCGTCCCGCGCACCGCGATTCCGGCGATCGCCGAGGCGGTGGAGGCGGAGATTGGGCCCGTGTCGGCGGAAATTGGCGCGTCGATCGAAGGCCGGACGACGGAGGATCGCGAGGCGATCGACACCGCGGGCGCGTTGTTGTGGCCAGCGGCCGCCACCCTGTTGAAGGCGCAGGCGCGGCCGCCGGCGGGATGGGACGCGACGGGCATCGCCCGGTTTCATTATCGTCCGCTGGCGTCGCGTATCGGCGGATTGTTGTCGCAGGCGACGCGTTTATGGCGGTTGGAGGCCGCCGCGGCGCAGGGGCTGGTGACCTGGGAATTCAAGGCTCTCCGGGCGCTGTTGAGCGATGTCGCGGCGTTCGATCCGGAGGCGCTGCCGATGGCGGTCGCCGCGCTGCTGGCGCGGATTCCGGAGGCGGCGCCCATTTTGTCGGATGTGGCGCAATCGATGGGAGGTGGGGCCGACGCGATCTTGCGGCAGGCGAGCGAGGCGGCGGCGTTATTGTTGTTGGAGCAGATGGAGGCGCCCGGCGGCGCGGAGGCGCGGCTTGGCGGGCGCGATCTGGCGGATGCCGGCGCGACGGTCCGGCGTCTGGGTTCGTTGTTGGATATATTGGACAGCGGGCACTCGCCCAGGGGGCGGCGGGAACGGCTGAATGGGTTGCGGCAACGGATCCATGAGGGGTGTTTGTCCTTGTTCGCGGGGCAGCTTTCCTCCGATTTTCTGGAACCGCTGCGCGCGGCGAATGGCGGAGACGCGTGGGACCTGGAGGCCGCGACGCGGGGTCTGCGGACTCTGGAGACCGAGGCAAGGCGCATGGGAGGCGGTTCGGAGTATGATGGTCTGTTGAAAAACGCCGCCCAATCGGTGCGCGACGCGGGCGCGCGCGGGGCTTTGGGTCAGGCCAGCCAGCTTCGCCTGATGGAATTGCTGGCGGGTCCGGACGCGGCGCTGGCGCTGTTGGACGAAGACGCGGCGGGTATGGGTGGCTTGGCGGTCGCTGGCGGCTGAACCCGCGGATGGGGGCCGGGGGGCGGCGCGGGACCGGAGGTCCGGGATATTGTTGGGATTTTCGTCGACCCTTGCCTCCTCTCGCGATCCCGGCCATGACCGTCGGCAACACAGAGGAGACGCCCCATGACCGATCGCCCTTTCACCCAGGCCGATCTCGACGTTCTGACGCAGTGGGATACGCCCACGATTTGCAACGGGCTGGAGATCACCAATCCGGAGCGGCGGCGGTTCGGTTACACCGTCGAGCCCATGGTTTGCATCGACCCCAAGGCGAAGCCGATCGTCGGGCTGGCGCGCGTGGGCATGATCCGCTCCACCGAGGTGCCGCGGGGCAAGGTGACGGATCGGGCGGATTGGTACGACTATGTCCACGCGACCGATTTCCCGACGATCGCGATCATTCAGGACATCGACGGCCAGCCGGGTTATGGCGCGTATTGGGGCGAGGTGCAGTCCACCGTCCATAAAGCTCTCGGCGCCATTGGCTGCGTCACCAACGGTTCCTTCCGCGACCTCGACGCCTGGGCGCCCGGTTTCCAGATGGTCGGCGGGCGCATTGGGCCGAGCCACGCGCATGTGCATATGGTCACGTTCGGTCAGCCGGTGAATATTTTCGGCATGCAGGTTGGGCACGACGACGTGATCCACGCCGATTTCCATGGCGCGGTGGTGATCCCGG
Organism: Acetobacteraceae bacterium; assembly: GCA_947474705.1. GTDB lineage: Bacteria > Pseudomonadota > Alphaproteobacteria > Acetobacterales > Acetobacteraceae > Rhodopila. The sequence continues at coordinate 40,600 of CANJJS010000008.1, forward strand.
CGGACTCGGTGCGGAAGCTTCCCGCCGCGATCGACTTGATTTCCCGGCGGGAGAAGGTGATTTTGGATGTATGCCGCGATCCTGGCTTCACGCCCGCGAAGTTGCGCGACGCGTTGAAGCGGTCCGGCGAGATCCATTGATCCAACAGGGGTAACTTCGATGCCCAATTACGAATACGAGTGCGAGAACTGCGGGCCCTTCGTCGAAAATCGGCCGATGGCGGAATTCGACCGGCCGCGGCCTTGTCCGGACTGCGAGGAGATGTCGCCTCGGCTGTTGACCTGCCCGGCTTTGGCGGGTGGGGCGGTGGAGAGCACGGGTGGGATGGCGGCGCCGTCCCATGCGGGCGGGTGCGCGTGTTGCGCGGGGCCGCGGAGTTGGAGCGCGGACGCGGTTTAGGCGAGGCCGGGAAACAAGCGCGTCGGGATGCCGGCGAAGCCGCCGTCTAAACTTTGGAGTTTGTTCCACTCGGTCGATCATCGTTGGACAAGCTCTTGGGGCGTTCTGACCGGATATGCGGCGGCGGGCGGTATCGATGACGGTATCGCCGGGCCGGCCGGGTCGCGATTGTTTCGCGACGACGGGGGCCGGGTTGGCGCCGGATGGCTATCCTGTTGGGATAGCGGTGTCCCCTCGCCGACAACTTCGTCGTTTCCGTCAAATGGGCGCGCGCTGGCCGCGGAATTTATCGGTTGATTTCCGCAATAGCGCCGGATAGGTTCCTGCAACTATAGGTTGTGGGCGCAAGCCCAGGCGGCGGCGCGCTATGTGTGCCGCGCATTCAGGGGCGGGCAGGCATGACCACGAAGACGTTTGGATCCTCGGGCGCTTTCACCAATTCCGGCACATATGGAAGCGCGGCGGACGGTTACGGAGTTGTTATTTCCGGTTCGCCGGTGACTTTCACGAACACCGGCACGGTGATCGGTAACTCCCGTGTCATTTATGTAAAGAGCGCCAACGACACCATCACCAATCAGGGCGTCCTTTTGGGTGCGGCGAGTGGCACGCAGTCCGGCGCGGGTATTGTCGCGTATGCCGCGACCAGCAATCTGAACATCGTGAATTCCGGCACGATCATGGGGGCCAATGCCGGAGGTAAGCAGGTTTCCATTCTCGCGGGTGGCACGGGAAGCAAAGTCACCAATACGGGCACGATTGCCCGAGGGATCTATTTCACGGGCGCTGCGACGAATGGCACCGTGACGAACGCGGGGTTGATCGCCAGTAATACTTTCTATGGCGCGGTCTCGGGTTACGGGGGGCTGACCGTTGTTAATCAGGCAGGCGGCACGATCACCGGGGTGAACGCCGGTTCCTATGGCGTTCGGGTCAAGGGCGGTGCCGCCAGTGTCACCAATGCCGGCACGATTATTGGAAGCACGTACGCCATTACGTTCGCGTCGGGTTTCGCGAACCGAGTGATCGAGCAGCCGACGGCGGTGCTGACCGGCAAGGTCGACGGCGGCGACGCGACGCAGGCGGTGTTCGAACTCGCGTCGGGTGCCAGCACGGGCCTGCTGACCGCGACGGGGGGCGCGTTTAAGAATTTCGGCACGCTGTTGTTCGACGCGGGCGCCAAATGGACCGTTACCAGCGATTCAGGTCTGGCGTCCGCGTTCAAGACGATTTCCGGTTTCGCGGCGGGCGATGCGCTGAAGTTTCCGGGGAATGTCACGATCGGTACCCCGGCCTACAGCTCGATCAACCATACAACGTCCGTCAATTTGACGGGTGGCGCGGTGGAGACGCTGATCTTCGCGGGCAAGTTCAATACGTTCTCCAGTTCGACGATCTCGGCGTCGACGTTTTTGGGCGTGGTTTGTTTTCTCGCGGGCACGCCGATCCTCGCGGAAAATGGCGAGGCCGCGGTTGAGGCGTTGCGGGTTGGCGATCGTGTCGCGACGGTGTCGGGCGCGCTCGCGCCGATCGTGTGGATTGGGCATCGGCGGGTGGATTGCCGGCATCATCCCGATCCGGCGCGGGTTTGGCCGGTGCGGATTCCGGCGGGCGCGTTTGGTCCTGGGGTGCCTCGGGTGGATGTGTCGTTGTCGCCGGATCACGCGGTTTACGTCGATGGGGTGTTGATTCCGGCGAAGCATCTGATCGGCGTGGGGGGGATCGCGCAGAGCCCGGTGGATGTCGCGCATTATTATCATATCGAACTGGAGCGTCACGATATCGTGCTGGCGGCGGCGTTGCCGGTGGAGAGTTACCTCGACGCCGGCGACCGGGCGAGTTTGTCGGACAACGACGGGGTGGTGCGTTTGCATCCGGATTTCGGCGCGCGGGAGGTGGATGCGGCCGCGGTTTGGGAAATGCGGGGCTATGCGCCGCTGGCGGTGCGAGGTCCGGTGTTGGCCGCGGTACGGCGGCGTTTGGCGGCCGGTGGCGTTGGGCGGGTGGCGGAGGCTCGGGCGGTGGCCTGACGGCACGCCCGCCGCGGGGGCGGGCGTGGTTCGCGATTACAGGTATTTCGCCGGCCGGATCATCGCGCGCCACATATGCGCGACGGGGCTGTTGTCGAAGCCGAGGCCTTGCGACGGTTGTTTGAACGCGCGGCCGATGACGTCGGTGAATTCTTCCAGCTCGACTTTCGCATTGGGGTCGAACGAGTAGATGTCGTGCAGGGTGATCGTGCGTCCCGACATGTACCATTTGTGGTCGCGCATCCGTTTGTAGTCTTCCTCGATGTAAGGATCGGGCCGGTAATCCGCGCCGAATGTTTTGATGTAGGACTGTGGGTATTCGTAGCCCACGGACTCGTCGGGGTAAAAGCGAAGTACCTGGTGGGCGCGGATGGCCCAGACGACTTCCTCGTCGACGTAAGGCTCGATGAGCTGGGCGCCCCAGTATCCATGATCGCCGCGGATGAAGCCGATCGTGGCGACGTCGTGCAGCAGGCAGGCCAGCACCATTTTGTCCGAAAGTCCCGCGTTCAGCGCGTGTTTCGCGCTTTGCAGCAGATGCGCGGCGGGGCCGAAGCGGTATTTGAAGAAGTCGGCCAATGTCGGCTGGTCCGGCATTTTCGGCAGCCGCGGGTCGTCGCCCATCAGGACGCGTGCTTTGGGGTTTTTCGTCATGAGGGCGTTGGCGTTTGGTTGTGGGCCGAAGTCGGCCTCCGCGAGGCTGTAAAGGCGCGACCTGATCACGATCAGATCGAGATCCCGGCTCATTTGTTCTTCCAGCGCATCGGCGCGCTGAGACAGGGTCGGTGTGTCGTTCATTGGTTTTCTCCCTGGACGGCCACGTTGCCGGGGGAAGCGTGGCAGACAAACGCGGCTTCGTCGATAGCGGCGCGGGATGCGCCGGTCGCGTTCCTCGCGGGTTGGGGTGTCGTGGCACGGAATGATCTGTCTCGCGGGGGTGTTTCGGGCGCCGCTCCCTCATTGCCGGGCGAGGGGAAATGCCGCACTCTCAGGGGACGAAGCGACGAAAAGGTATGACGCGCGGTGCGTTGGCGGATCATCTCGAACGCGGCGCGGTGGCGGCCGGTTGGCTTATTTCCCGCGCTGATCCTGGCGAATCTCGCGGCCTGGTACTGGGCCTGGGATGTGTTCGGCGGCCACCCGGCCTTGATGGGAACCGCGCTGCTCGCCTGGGTTTTCGGGTTACGGCACGCGATGGATGCGGACCATATCGCCGCCATCGATAACGTCGTCCGGAAATTGATGCGCGACGGGCAGCGACCGGTGACAGTGGGGTTTTGGTTTTCGCTGGGTCATTCCTCTGTCGTGGTGCTGGCTTCGACGGGCGTCGCGGTCGCCTCGGCGGCGATGGCCGGGCAACTGGAGGCGTTCAAAGCCGTCGCCGGGCCCATTGGCGCCTGTGTCTCGGCCGGGTTCCTGCTGCTGATCGCGGCCATCAACGTCTCGATCCTCCGCGATACGTGGCGCGGGTTCCGGCATGTCGCGCGCGGCGGGGCGCTGGATGACACCGGACTCGACCCGCTGCTGAACGGCGGGGGCCTTCTGTCGCGGCTGTGCCGCCCGCTTTTTCGCGCCATCGGGCGGAGCTGGCACATGTTTCCCCTGGGGTTTCTGTTTGGGCTGGGCTTCGATACCGCGACCGAGGTCGGGTTGCTCGGGATCGCGGCATCGCAAACCGCGCAGGGTCTGTCCGCCGCGAATGTCATGATTTTTCCGGCCCTGTTCACCGCGGGTATGGTGCTCGCCGATACCGCCGACAGCGCGTTGATGGTGGGGGCCTATGGCTGGGCTTTTGTCCGCCCGTTGCACAAACTTTGGTACAACCTGACCATCACGGCGCTGTCGGTCTTTGTCGCGCTCTTCATCGGGGGCATGGAAATCCTCGGGCTCGCCGCGAACCGTCTGGGGCTGGAAGGCGGCGTTTGGTCGGCGGTGGCCGTGTTCAACGCGGACCTGACGCATTTCGGTTTCGCGACGATCGGGATTTTCGTTCTGGTCTGGGGCATGTCGGCGCTCCTGTTCCGCTGGATGGGGTACGAACGCCCCACCGCCGCCGTGCGTTCGCGCGCCTCTCTCCCCTGACGGGCGGCCGCGCCGGGTTTTGTCCGAAACGGGAGACACGAGGGCAATCGCGCGGTAACACTTGTCGCGGCGGGTCCCTGCCCCTAACTGAGCGGCATGAGCACCGATCCCCACCCGCATGACGGGACCGCCCAGACCGAGCAAGCGCCGGACGCGGCGAACGCCCTCTCTCCCGAACAACTGATGCAGGCCGCCACCGCGCGCATCGCCGAACTGGAAGCCGAACTGGCGGAAATGAAAGACCGCTGGATGCGGGCGGAGGCCGAGACCTCCAACGTCCGGGCCCGCGGCCGCCGGGAAACCGACGACGCCCGTCAGTACGCCGTGCAGAAATTCGCCACCGACGTGGTCGAGGCGGCGGAGAACCTGAACCGCGGCATCGGCGCGCTGCCCGCCGCCTCCGCCGGCGAACCGGAGATCCTGGTCAAGGTCCGCGAAGGTCTGGCCGGCATCGAGCGCAATTTCACCGGCGTTCTGGAACGCAATGGCATCAAGAAAGACGACCCCTCGGGTCAGATCTTCGATCCCAATATGCATCAGGCGATGGCCGAGCAGGAAAGCGAGGCGCATGCGCCGGGAACGATCATGCAGGCCTGGACGGCGTGCTGGACCCTGCATGGCCGTTTGCTGAAACCGGCGATGGTGGTCGTGGCGAAGGCGCCCACGGCTGAGATCGGCGGTTCCCTGAACACCACCGCATGAACAAAGCGTCACAAAATCTTACCGGCCGCCCTTGCCCAAGGCGGCCTGGGCTCATACATCTTTCCCATACCCTACCAATGGGGACATCCGTGGTGCTTCGGGCCGCGCATGTCCGCTGAACGGAGTTTTCGACAATGAGTAAAGTGATCGGTATCGACCTCGGCACGACCAATTCCTGCGTCGCCATCATGGAAGGCAAGGAAGTCAAGGTGATCGAAAACAGCGAAGGCGCGCGCACCACGCCGAGCATGGTCGCCTTCTCCGACAGTGGCGAACGGCTGGTCGGCCAGGCGGCGAAACGCCAGGCGGTCACCAACCCGTCCAACACGCTGTATGCCATTAAGCGCCTGATCGGCCGCCGGTTCGAAGATCCGACCGTGGCCAAGGACAAGGCGATGGTCCCCTTCAATATCGTGAAGGGCGATAACGGCGACGCCTTCGTCGAGGCCCGCGGCGAGAAATACGCCCCCAGCCAGATCAGCGCCTTCGTGCTGACCAAGATGAAGGAAACGGCGGAAGCCTATTTGGGTGAGCCGGTCACGCAGGCCGTCATCACGGTCCCCGCTTACTTCAACGACAGCCAGCGCCAGGCGACCAAGGACGCCGGCCGCATCGCCGGTCTGGAAGTGCTGCGCATCATCAACGAGCCGACGGCGGCCGCGCTCGCTTACGGCATGGACAAGAAGTCCTCTGGCCTGATCGCGGTGTACGATCTCGGCGGCGGCACGTTCGACGTTTCCATTCTGGAGATCGGCGACGGCGTGTTCGAGGTTAAGTCGACCAACGGCGACACGTTCCTCGGTGGCGAAGACTTCGACATGCGGGTCATCGAATACCTGGCGGACGAGTTCCGCAAGGAAAGCGGCATCGACCTGCGCAAGGACAAGCTGGCGCTGCAACGGCTGAAGGAAGCCGCCGAGAAGGCGAAGATCGAGCTGTCCTCGGCCAAGGAAACCGAGATCAACCTGCCCTTCATCACCGCCGACGCCTCTGGGCCGAAGCATCTGGTGCTGAAGATTTCCCGGGCGAAGCTGGAAAGCCTGGTGGACGATCTGGTGGCCCGGACGCTCGACCCCTGCCGCGCGGCGTTGAAGGACGCGGGCGTGACGGCGGGCGACATCCAGGAGGTCATATTGGTCGGCGGCATGACCCGCATGCCGAAAGTGATCGATGTCGTGAAGCAGTTCTTCGGCAAGGAGCCGGCTCGCAACGTGAACCCCGACGAGGTCGTGGCGATCGGCGCGGCGGTTCAGGGTGGCGTGCTGAAGGGCGACGTCAAGGACGTGCTGCTGCTGGACGTGACGCCGCTGTCGCTGGGCATTGAGACCCTGGGTGGCGTGTTCACCCGGTTGATCGAGCGCAACACGACCATCCCGACCAAGAAGAGCCAAACGTTCTCGACCGCTGACGACAACCAATCCGCCGTGACCATCAAGGTCATGCAGGGCGAGCGCGAGATGGCGGCCGACAACAAGCTGCTGGGCAATTTCGACCTGCAGGGCATTCCGCCCGCGCCGCGTGGCGTGCCGCAGATCGAGGTCACGTTCGACATCGACGCCAACGGCATCGTCTCGGTTCAGGCGAAGGACAAGGCCACCGGCAAGGAGCAGCAGATCCGTATCCAGGCCAGCGGCGGTCTTGGCGAGGCCGATATCGAGCGCATGGTGAAGGAAGCCGAGGCCAACGCCGAAGCCGACAAGAAGCGCCGGGAGACGGTCGAAGCCCGCAACCATGCGGAGGGGTTGGTCCACTCGACCGAGAAGAACCTCGCCGAGCATGGGGATAAGATTGGCGCCCAGGAGAAGGGCGAGACGGAGGCGGCGATCGCGGCGGTGAAGTCGGCGATGGAAGGGACCGATGTCGAGGCGTTGAAGGCCGCGACCGAACGGCTCAGCCAGGCGGCGATGAAGATTGGCGAGGCCATGTATAAGGCCGAGCAGGCCGCCGCGGCCGGTGCGGCGCCGGGTGGCGACGCCGGTCCGAAGGCGGGGCCGAAGGACGACAAGGTGGTCGACGCCGAGTTCGAGGAAGTCGACGACAAGAAGAAGAAATCGGCCTGAGTTTTCGGGCTCGGTGAGAGTGAGCGTCGCGCCCGTTCTTCGTGAGAAGGCGGGCGCGATGTTGTTCGGGGGTCACCCCGCACGGCGCGCGATGCGCGGCGCGGGGCACACAAAATGTATCGCCTGGGGACGATGAACTGAGATGGCAAAAGAAGATTATTACGCCACCCTGGGCGTGGCGCGCGATGCGAGTGCCGACGATCTGAAACGTTCGTACCGCAAGCTCGCGATGCAGTATCACCCGGATCGCAATCCGGGGGACGCCCAGGCGGAGGCGAAATTTAAGGAATTGAATGAGGCGTACGATGTTCTGAAGGACGATCAGAAACGCGGTGCCTACGATCGTTATGGGCACGCGGCGTTTGAGCAGGGCGGCGGCGGGGCTGGGTTCTCGCAAGGGTTCGATTTTTCCACGGGCGATCTGGGCGGGATTTTCGACCAGGTGTTCGGCGACATCATGGGCGGGCGCCGGGGCGGCGGGCGGACTCGCACGGGCAACGATATTCGTCAGGCGGTGGAAATCGATCTGGCGCAGGCGTTCTCTGGCGTGAAGGCGGATATTCGGGTACCGACGCGGGTGACGTGCGAGGCGTGTACGGGCACGGGGTCGGAGGACAAATCCAAGCCGGCGGAGACCTGCGGCATGTGCCAGGGCGCCGGGAAGGTGCGGGCGCAGCAGGGGTTCTTCCTGATCGAACGCACCTGCCCGACCTGTAATGGCGCGGGCAAGACCATTCGCCAGCCCTGCCGGACCTGCCGCGGCGCGGGCACCGTGCAGCGGGAACGCGCCTTGCAGGTGCAGATCCCCGCGGGGGTCGAAGATGGCACGCGCATCCGAATGACCGGCGAGGGCGAGGCCGGTGGCCAGGGGGCGCAGAATGGCGACCTTTACGTTCATATCTCGGTCCGGCCGCATCAGTTCTTTCAGCGCGAGCAGGCGAATATTCTGATGCGGGTGCCGCTGCGGATGACTCAGGCGGCGCTGGGGGGCGATATCGAGGTCCCCGTGATCGACGGCACCAAGGCGAAAGTGAAGATTCCGCCGGGGACGCAGACGGGCGACAATTTCCGTCTGCGGGGCAAGGGGTTCTCGGTGCTGCGCAGCGCGGCGCGGGGCGACATGTTCATCCAGGTCGCGGTGGAGACGCCGCAGAACCTGTCCGCGAAGCAGCGTGAATTGCTGGAGCAGTTCGACGCCGAGGGGCAGAAATCCACCAAGGGGTCGCCGGAAAACGAGGGGTTCTTCGCGCGGGTCCGGGAGTTCTTCGAGGGCGGGCGGGCCTGACGCGCGGGGGCTTGTCAAATCGGGGGGCGCGGGGCGTTATCGGCGGCGCGACACTCGAAAGGGAAGCCATCCGATGATCTCGCGTTTTCTGACCATGGTTGTGGCGGTGCTGGCGATCGGCGTGGGGTTCGCCCGCGGCGGCCTCGCCGAGACGATGACGATTGGCGCGTTCGCGAAAGTCACGATTCCCGATGCGTGGAACCCACGGGAAATCGAGCGTGGGGTGGAGGCGAAATCGCCGGACGAGGAGGTTTATATTTGGGTTGAGTCGTTCAACGACGATACAATTCAGACGGTGATGGCGGAGCACGAATCCTATTTCACCCGGCAGGGTGTGACGGTCACGGGCAAAACGAAGACCGTCGAGGCCACGCGTAACGGATTGCAAATCAAGATTTTGGACGTGCCGGCGATCTGGAAGGGCAAAAGGACGGTTCTGCAATACGCGATCGTGGACGCGGGCCTGCCCTCGGGACGGAAATTGTTGCTGACGGAATGGGCCTCGCCAGATGGCGAGAAGACTTACGACCCTGACACGACAGCCATTTTGGACAGCGTGGTGTTGTTCGGGAGATAGTTGGGAGATCGACATGCGGCGCGCGATCGTTGTGGTTTTGGACGGGCTTCGGCGGGATTTTCTGACCGAGGCCACGACGCCTCGGCTCGCCGCTTTCATGCGGCGGGCGGCGTATTTTCCGCGGTTCCGGAGCGCGTTTCCCTCGGCGACGCGGATTGTGTCGGCGACCTTCGCGACGGGGTGTTTTCCGGCGCGTCATACGTTGCAAGGCAACGCGGTGGCGCTGATGGAGAACGGCGCGCTGGTCGCGCACGATGTGGGGCGGCCGGATTTTCTGGCGCATAAGCGGGCGGTGACCGGTTGTTCCTTGGCCGTTCCGACTCTGGCGGAGCGGCTGGCGGATCGTGGCGGCGCCATGGTGTTCAACAACGTTTCGCCCGGCGCGGCGCGGGCGCACGATCCCGATGGGTTTGGGTATGTGTATCACCGGGTGTTTTCCTCGGCGCCGGGTTTGGCGGAAGCGGAGAACCCGTTGAAGGTTACTCTGGATGCGGCGGGCGACCGGGCCATGACGGAACGTTTCATCGCCGAAGCGGTGCATGGGGCGCGTCCGGCCTTCGGCCTGCTGTGGTGCGGGGAACCCGATCACATCCAGCACAATGTGCCCTTGGGCTCGCCCGAACATTTGGCGGTGGTGCGAGAGGCGGACCGGCACGCGGGCATGGTGATGGACGCCGTGGCGGAGGAGCGGGCGCGGGGCGACGATGTTTTGCTGATCGTCATGTCGGACCATGGCCACGAGACGGTCAGCGGGATCGTGGATGTGGAAGCGGAGTTGGTCGCGGCGGGGTTGAAGGACTCGGCGGGGTCCGGGGACGTGGTCGCGATGGCGAACGGCACCGCGACGCTGATTTATCTGCATCCGTCGCGCGAGGCCCGGCGGGAGGCGTTGGGCGCGTATGTGCGCGCGGCGCCATGGGCGGGCGCGGTGTTCGGGCGGGCGGAACTCGGCCAGGTGGGGCATGGCGCGCACAATGCGCTGGCCTTCGCGGTGGCGATGCGGTCGGATGAAGAGCCGAATGAATTTGGCGTGCCGGGGCGGTCGCTGGCGGCGAAGCCTCGGTGGGACAAGGCGGACCGGTTGGGGTGCGGGCAGCATGGCGGGCTGGGGGTCTGGGAACAGGCGCCGGTGTTGCTGGTGGAGGGCTCCGGGTTTGGGGCCGGAGAGCGGCGGGAGGACGCGGCGCGGATTGTCGATCTGGCGCCGACGATTCTGCGGCATCTGGGCGTGGCGGGTGACGGGATGGACGGGGTGGCGTTGGGAACGAGTTGAGAACCCGGTCAGGCGTGCGCCGCCTGCCCAGGTTCTCGGCAGGCTTCACATCGCCAGATACCCGCCGTCGACCAGCAGTTCCGTTCCCGTGATGTAAGACGCCTCGTCCGAAGCGAGGAAAAGAATCGCGTTCGCGACCTCGTCCACTTCCCCGTTCCGGCCCAGCGGCACCGCGCGCAGCATTTTCGCCCGCACCACCGGATCGGCCGTGGCGCCGGACGTCCGCATCGGCGGCATCAGTCCGGGATGCACGGAGTTGCAACGAATATTGTCCGGCCCGTACTGCACCGCGACCGACTTCGTCATCGTCCGCACCGCGCCCTTCGAGGCATTGTACGACATATGCACCATGGTCTGCCCGACCACGCCGGAAATGGACGACAAATTGATGATGGAGCCGCCACCGTTTTGCTTCATATGCGGCACGCAGGCGGCGATCCCCAGAAACACACCGGTGGAATTGACTTCCATGACACGGTGCCAGATGCCGGTTTCCAGCAGGTCGTTCACGGCGCTGCCGCTGATGCCGGCGTTGTTCACCAGGACGTCCAGCTTGCCGTATAGCGCGACCGTGTCGGCGGCGACCTTGTTCCAGTTCGCCTCGTCGGTGACGTTCAGTGGCATGAACACGGCGGTGCCGCCCGCTTTGACGATGTCGGCGGCGACGGCTTTGCCCTCCGCTTCCAGCATATCGGCGATGACGACTTTCGCGCCTTCCTTGCCAAACCGCCGCGCGGTCGCGGCTCCCATGCCGGACGCGGCTCCGGTGACGATCGCGACTTTTTCCGCCAAACGCATGGCTCGTTCCTCCTGTTCGATAAGCTCGGGCGACCGTGCCACGGCGCGGCGGGCTTGGCTACTCGCGGGTAAGGCGGTTAGAAGCGCCTCATCACTCCTGGAGCAACGCGCATGGCGCAGCATCGCGGCCTGAAATTCGGCGTCTTCCTCGCCCCCTTCCATCGTCTCGGCGAAAACCCCACCCTCGCGCTGGATCGCGATATCGAGCTGGTGCAGTGGCTCGACCACCTCGGCTTCGACGAGGCCTGGATCGGCGAGCACCATTCCGCCGGCTGGGAACTGATCGCGCTGCCCGAGCTGATCATCGCCGCCGTCGCGGAAAAAACGAAGCACATCAAGCTGGGGTCCGGCGTGACGTCGTTGCCGTATCACCATCCCTTCATGGTGGCGCAGCGCTGGGTGCAGCTCGATCACATGACGCGGGGACGCGCGATGCTGGGTTGCGGTCCCGGCGCGTTGACCTCGGATGCCTATATGTTGGGAATTTCGCCGGAAACGCAGCGGCCCCGCATGCTGGAAGCCATGGACGCGATCATGGCGCTGCTGAAAATGGAAGAGCCGGTCACGATGAAGACCGACTGGTTCGAAATGAAGGACGCCCGCCTGCACATGGCGCCCTGGAGCGATCCGCATTTCGACATCGCCGTCGCCTCCACCATCACCCCCTTCGGCATGATCGCGGCCGGGCGTCACGGCGTCGGCGTGCTGTCGATCGGCGCGGGCCTGCCCGGCGGTCCCGAAGCCCTCGCCAGCCAGTGGAAAATCGCCGAGGACACCGCCGCCAAGAACGGCAAGACCATGGACCGCAAGAAATGGCGCGTGGTCATGAACGTCCACGTCGCCGAGGACGACGAAGAAGCGCTCCGCCAGGTCGTCAAAGGCGAACGCCACGAAACCACCTCCTATTTCGAGGAAACACTGGGACGTCCACCCGGCCGCGCCGACGATCCGCTCCGCGACGGCGTGAAAATGGGCACGACCCTCGTCGGCTCGCCCGAAACCGTCATCGCCGGCATCAAACGCCTGCAAATGCACAGCCAGGGCGGCATCGGCGGCGTGCTGATCCGCGCCAACGAATGGGCCAATCGCGAGCAGACGATGAAAAGCTTCGAACTGTTTGCCCGCTACGTCGCCCCCGTCTTCCAAGGCTCGCTCGAACCCATCGCCGCCTCCAACGCCTGGGCGCGCGATAACCGGAAGGCGGTGTTCGGCAATACGTTTGACGCCGTGAAGCGCGCCTTCACCGATTTCGGTGCCGCCGCGCCGGACGACGAGGTCATTCGCGCACGCACCTTGGGCGCCCGCCGCGACCTCTGACGAACCGGAAGGGGCCGTCCCCGGCCCCTTTCGCCGCGGCCGCGAAATAACCGTGCCACCCCATTGATCTTCACGCGGCCCCGCGGGAGAGTACTGTCAAAGCGGAACCGGACAGGCGTTTCGCGGGGGCTTTAACAGGAGATCGATCGATGCGGCGGCTCATTCGGGCGACCACTCATCTCGCGTGCGCGCTTCTGGGACTGGGGGCGGCGGCGCTGTCCGAAGCACAGGCGCAAGGGTCCGGCTCGGCGACGATGGACGCGGCGCGCGCCCGCGGGCAGTTGCTCTGCGGCATGGCCGGAAACGTGCCGGGCTTCTCGCTGCCGGACTCACAGGGCGTGATGCGCGGCCTCGACGCCGATACCTGCCGCGCGGTCACGGCCGCCGTGCTGGGCGACGCCGCCAAGGTGAAGCTGGTCCCGACGACGACGCAAAACCGGTTCACCGCGCTGCAATCGGGCGAGGTCGATATGCTCTCCCGCAGCACCACCTGGACCCTCGGACGCGAAGGCAATCTTGGCCTGATGTTCGCCTGGGTTAACTACTACGACGGCACCGGCTTCCTCGTGAAGAAAAGCGCCGGCGTCAAAGCGGCGAAGGAAATGGACGGCGCCACGATCTGCGTGCAGCCGGGCACCTCCACCGAACTGGCGGTGGCCGACTTCTTCCGGCTGAACAACATCAAATTCACGCCGATCCTCATCCAGGACCTGTCGGAAATCCAGGGCGCCTTCCTGTCGGGCCGCTGCGACGCCTACTCGACCGATGCTTCCGCGCTGGCGACGTTCCGGTTCAGCCAGGGGCCGAAAGCCGCCGACCTGATCCTGCTGCCGGATATCATCAGCAAGGAACCCCTTGGCGTCATGGTTCGCAAAGGCGACGACAAATGGTTCGACGTCGTGCGCTGGACCTTCGGCGCCATGATCACCGCCGAGGAAAAAGGCATCGACAGCAAGAACGTCGATACCTTCCTGACCTCGAAAGATCCGGAAATCCGCCGTCTGCTTGGCCTGGAAGGCGACCTGGGCAAGGCGCTCGGCCTGGACCCGAAATTCGCCTATAACGTGATCAAACAGGTCGGTAATCTCGCCGAGGTCTGGGACCGCAACATCACCCCGATGGGCGTTCCCCGCGGCATCAACAACCTCTGGACCAAGGGCGGTCTGCAGTACGCCCCGCCGATGCGCTAAGCGCATCCAGAGGCGCGGGCCATGTCCGACACCGCCATCGACCCCCGCATGTCCGGACGGGCGGCGCCGAAACGCCCGCTCCGCCTGTCCTGGTCCGATCCACGCTTCCGGGCGATCGTCTGGCAACTGGTCATTCTGGGGATCGTTGGCGTTATCGCCTGGTACCTGGCCTATAACACGCACAAGAACCTGGAGGTGCGGCGGATCGCCACCGGGTTTGGGTTTCTCGACCGGGTCGCGGGGCTGCCGATCGGGGAAGCGCCGATTTACTACAACCCGGCCGAGAGCACCTATGGCCGCGCGCTGCTGGTGGGGGTGCTCAACACCCTGAAAGTCTCGGTTGTCGGGATCGTCCTGGCGACCATTCTGGGCACGCTGATCGGCATCGGCCGGCTGTCGAAAAACTGGCTGATGGCGAAGCTGACGGCGTTTTACGTCGAAACGATCCGCGACCTGCCGTTGCTGCTGCAATTGCTGTTTTGGTACACCATCCTACAGGGCCTGCCGCCGCCCAAAACCGCGACCGATATCGGCGGCGTCGCGTTCCTGTCCAATCGCGGCCTGAAACTCCCCATGCTGGAGTGGGAAACCGCCCATACCGCCGCCCTGACCGCCTTCGCGGCGGGCCTGGTGGGGACGTGGTGGTGGAACCGCCGCGCGCGGCTGGCCCAGGAAGCCACCGGAGAGCGCCCCGCGGTCTGGCCGGTGGCCTGCGGTCTGCTGCTGGCCCTGCCTCTGGGTGTTTGGCTTGTACTGGGCGCGCCCTTTCACTGGGAAATCCCGGTCCTCCGCGGCTTCAACTTTCAGGGCGGCGGCAATATCAGCCCGGAATACTTCGCGCTGCTGCTGGGGCTGGTGACCTACACCGCCGGTTATATCGCCGAGATCGTCCGGTCCGGCATCCAGGCCGTCCACCTGGGACAATGGGAGGCCGCCGGCGCGCTGGGCCTGAAACGCGGCGCGATCCTGCGGCACATCGTGCTGCCGCAGGCGCTGCGGGTCATTATTCCGCCAATGACCAGCCAGTATCTGAACCTGACCAAGAACAGCTCTTTGGCCGTGGCGATCGGGTATCAGGAACTGGTGTCGATCGCCAACACGACCCTGAACCAAACGGGACAGGCCATCGAGGGCATCGCGGTCATCATGGCCGTCTATTTGACCATCAGCCTGTCGATCAGCCTGTTCATGAACTGGTACAACGCGCATATCGCGCTGGTGGAACGGTGATGATCGACCACCCGCCATCGCTGTCATGGGGAGCCTCCGCGACACCATGAGCACCACCACCGCCCCCACCCTCTCGCGCCCATCCCCTCCCGGTCTCGGCCCGATCGCATGGGCCAGGACAAACCTCTTCGGTTCGTGGGTTTCCACGGCCGTTAGTCTGGCGCTGCTCTATATTGTCGCGCGCGCGGTGCTTGGCTTCGCCGAATGGGCTTTGGTGGGCGCTGTCTGGACCGTGCCTTATTCCGCCACCGGCATCGCCCAAACCGCTGTCTGCCAGACCGCGCACGGTGCCTGTTGGGCTGTCATCCACGACAAATACCGGCTGATCCTGTTCGGCCGTTACCCCTTCGCCGAGCAATGGCGGCCGGCGATCGTCGTTCTGATCTTTATCGCGCTTTACACCGTTTCCGCCATCCGCTGGTTCTGGCGCAAGGAGTTGGCGCTGATCTGGGTCGCGGCGTTGACGGCCGTGGGCGTGCTGATGTGGGGCGGGGTGTTCGGACTGAAACCGGTGCCCAACGACGAATGGGGCGGGCTGCCGATCACGCTGATCCTGGCGACCTTCGGGATCGCCTTCGCCTTTCCGCTCGCGGTGCTGGTCGCTTTGGGCCGGCGGTCCACGGAGCTACCGGCGGTGAAGACGCTGTGCGTCGTGTATGTGGAGCTCATTCGCGGCGTGCCGCTGATTTCCGTGCTGTTCATGGCCAGCGTCATGTTCCCGCTGTTCATGCCCGCGGGCGTCAACATCGACAAGCTGCTGCGCGCCCAGATCGCCATCATCCTGTTCGCCGCCGCCTATCTGGCGGAGGTCGTGCGTGGCGGCCTGCAGGCCTTGCCCAAAGGCCAGACCGAGGCCGCCGACGCGATGGGCCTCAGCTACTGGCAGAAAACCTCCTTCATTATTCTGCCGCAGGCGCTGCGCCTGGTGATTCCGCCGCTGGTCAACACGTTCATCGGTTTTTTCAAGGACACCAGCCTGGTTCTGATCATTGGCCTGTTCGACCTCCTCACCATGGGCAAGGTCGCGTTGAGCGATCCGCCCTGGCAGAGTTTTTCCACCGAGGTCTATGTCGTTCTCGGGCTGATCTACATCGCGTTCTGCTACGCGATGTCGCGTTACAGCCGCGGGCTGGAACAAGAACTCAACGCCTCCCAACGCCGCTGACGGAGATTTCGAAGCATGAGCGAGGCCAAGGACGCGATCGTTCTGGACAAGGTGAACAAGTGGTATGGCGCGATGCATGTGTTGCGCGACGTGTCGCTGACGATTCAGGAGAAAGAGCGGGTCGTGGTCTGCGGGCCCTCGGGGTCCGGTAAGTCGACGATGATCCGCTGTATTAACCGGCTGGAGACGCATCAGGCGGGGCATATCTTCGTCGACGGCATCGAACTGACCGACGACACAAGGGCGCTGGACGCGATAAGGCGCGATGTCGGGATGGTGTTTCAGTCTTTCAATCTGTTTCCGCATCTGACAATTCTGGAGAATTGCACGCTGGCGCCAATCTGGGTCCGAAAGATTCCAAAGGCGCAGGCGGAAGAGTTGGCGATGAGTTTCCTCGAACGCGTGAAGATCCCGGAGCAGGCGAAGAAATATCCGGGTCAGCTTTCCGGCGGGCAGCAGCAGCGCGTCGCCATCGCGCGTGCCTTGTGCATGCAACCAAAAATCATGCTTTTCGACGAGCCGACCTCGGCGCTCGACCCTGAGATGATCAAGGAGGTGCTGGACACCATGATCGAGCTCGCGGGGTCCGGCATGACCATGGTTTGCGTCACGCATGAGATGGGTTTCGCTCGTCAGGTCGCGCATCGCGTCGTGTTCATGGATCGTGGCGAGATCGTCGAGAGCGGCCCGCCGGCCCAGATTTTCGAGGATCCCCAGACGGATCGTCTGAAACTGTTCCTGAGCCAAATTCTTCGAGGACACTGACCCCACATGAAATTGCTGTCGACGTTGGCCGTCATGGGCGCGATGAAAGATCTGGCGGCGGCGTATCGCGCGCGCACCGGGGTGGAGGTCGAGCCGGAGTTCGCCCCGACCGTGGCGCTTTTGGAACGCATTCGCGCGGGCGCGGTGGGCGATGTCGCCATTTTGACCGCGCAGGGGATCGACGATCTGATCGGCGAGGGCAAGATGCTGCCTGGCAGCCGCGCCGATGTGGCGTTGTCCTTTGTTGGGATCGCGGTGAAAGCGGGCGCGCCCAAACCCGATATCTCGACGGTGGAGGCGTTCAAGGCGACGATTTTGGCGGCGCGCTGTGTCGCGTTTTCGAAGATTGGCGCCAGCGGGATTTATTTCGCGGGTTTGCTCGATCGTCTCGGTTTGGCGGACAAAGCCAAAACTTTCGTTGTGCCCTCGGGTTTCACCGCCGAACGTCTCGTCAGTGGCGAGGCCGATCTGGCCGTGCAACAAATCAGCGAGTTGCTGGTGGTGCCGGGGATCGAGGTTATCGGACCGCTGCCGGATGACATTCAGACGGCGGCGATGTTCTCGGGTGGAGTGTTGAGCACCTCGGCGGACGCGGAGGCGGCGCGGGGGTTTCTGCGGTTTCTGACCGGCCCGGAGGCGGCGCCGGTGCTGGCGGCGTCCGGGTTGCAGCCGGCGGGGTAGGTAGCCCGGAGGGGGAGAGCGATGGGTGCCGCGGGGCGGCTGATCCTCGGGGGGGCGGTCGCGGCGGTTTGCGGCGTGCTGCTGTTATGGGCGTGCTGGGCTTATCCGCTGCCGGTGTGGCCGTTGGCGGCGGTATTGGCGGTTTACGCGGGGGTGTTGTGGCGTTGGCCGTTCCTGTTCCTGGTGGTCGTGCCCGCCGTCTTGCCCGCGCTCGACCTGAGTATTTGGACGGGTTGGAGCATGGCGGGCGAGGCCGACCTGTTCGTTCTGGTGTCGGTTGGCGTTTTGGCGATCCGCGATCCGCCGTCCTGTCGCGATGTGTTGCCGCGTGGGGCGGGTGGCGCGGTTCTGGCGGTGTTCGCGATTGTGTACGGCATCGCCGCTCTGATCGGTTTGTATGGAGGGACGGCCGCGCCGTTATCGGGAAATCCCTATTTGCGGCCGGATAACGCGCTGCGTCTGATCAAGCCGCTCGGGGAAATCCTGATCTTGCTGCCGTTTTTGCGCCATCGGCAGCGCGTGCATGGCGACATGGCGGGCTGGCTGGGTTGGGGCATGACCGCCGGGGCGGCGCTGGTCGCGCTGCAGGTGGTGGCGGAGCGGGCGGCGTTTCCGGGATTGTTCGACTTTCGCTCGGACTACCGGGTCGTCGCGGCGTTTCAGAGCATGCATATCGGCGGTGGCCATATCGGCGCGTATTTCGCGCTGGCGCTGCCGTTTTTGCTGGGGTGCGGGCTGGGCGCGCGGCGCTGGTATGTGGGCGTTTTGTTGCTCGCGCCGGCGGGTGCGATCGCTTATGCGCTGGCGGTGACGTTTGCGCGGACGGCTTACGCGGCCTCGGCGATCGGATTGTTGCTGGCGTTGTTTGCCTGGCTGGCGTTGCGGCCGCGCGGCGCGGAGGGGGTGGTTCGGCGGTTCGCTCAGGTGCTGTTGGTGGCGCCGATTTTGGGGGGGCTGGCGTTGGCCGCGTCGTCGGAGATGATGCGGGACCGGTTCGGTCAGTCCTCGTCCGATCTGCTGACGCGTGAAAGCAACTGGCACAATGGCTGGTCCTTGCATGACGGGGATGTCGTGCATTTCGCCTTCGGGATGGGTTTGGGGACGTATCCGCGGCTGAGTTTGGAGCAGGCGGCGGGTGGCCGGCCCGGCGATTTCCGGTTGGTGGGGAGTGGCGAGAACAGGTACCTGACGATCTCCGGCGTGTCGCCGCTGTATTTCGGGCAGAAGATCTTTTTGCATCCGGGGGAGCCGTTGCGGCTGATGTTCCGGTGGCGCGCCTCGGCGGAAAACGCGGTGGCGGGGATCGCGATATGCGAGAAACTCTTGCTTTATTCCGACCACTGCCGGGGGCAAAATATCGCATCGCGCACACCTGGAAGCTGGGAGGCGGTGTCGATTCAGATCCCGTCCGATGGGTTGGGGGGGCGGATGGTTCTTGGCCTGCCCATGCGGCCGATTGAATTCGCGGTGTTCAATGCCACGCCGGGGACCACCGTGGCTTTCCATGGGTTGTCGCTGACCACGGCGCGGGGCGAGGAACTGCTGGTCAATGGCGATTTTCGCGATGGGCTGGCGCGCTGGAATTTCACCAACGACGACCATTTGGTCTGGCGGATGAAGAACCTCTGGCTGATGCTGTTGTTCGAAGCCGGTGTCTTTGGCGGGCTGGCGTTCCTGACGTTGTGCGCCGGGACGGTCGCGGGTGGCGCATGGGCGGTTCGGGGCGGTGGCCGGAAGGAAGCGGCGCGGCCGCGGACCAGGCGGTCTGGGCGAGTGGTGGCGGAGGAACCGTCCGCGCCGCCGGAGCCGATTGGCGCGGCGGCGATCGGCGCGATGGGGGCCTTCGCGATCTCTGGGTTGTTCGACAATTTGCTGGAGGCGCCGCGGGTGGCGGCGGTGTTTTTCCTGGTGTGTGCCTGCGGTCTGACGTTGTGGGGACGGCGCGACCGCGCGGGGGGTGGGACGCTGGCGAGGCCTTTGCCGGTTGGACCGGTCCGGGCCGATGGTGGAACGCCGCTGGGCGAGGTGGAATCCTATTGACCGGACAACGGAGTTTTCTCGCATGAACCGACGGCCGGTGAGATCGTCGCGCTGGTTTTGGATGGCCGTTTTGGCATTGCCGCTTTGGGCTGGGGTGGCCCAGGGGCAGCCGAAGATTGGGTTGCCGGATCTGTTGGCGGTCGAACTGCCAGAGGGGGTCGCGGAACTGGCGCCCGGCGATCCGCCGTTGCGCGAGTTGCTGGCTTCGGCCGCGGGCGAGGGGCGGCGGGTAACGGCCGATCTCCGACGCAAGCTCGGGGTTGGCGCGGCGCGGGTCACGTGGAGCGTTTGGGCGGGCGAACCGGAGGTTGGCACGCCGCTCGCCACGCGGGCGGCGACCGTGTTCGTGTTGCCGCATGGGATGACTCCGGCCGGGGTGTCGGCGGACGAGAACGCGACCGCGGGGAATAACGCCGTGCATATCGCGCGGGATGCGGCGGGCCGGGCGCATATGGTGTGGATCGATGGCGGGCGGCCCGGCGCGAAGGGCGGACCGATGTATCGCCGTGGGGGCGCCGATGGGCATTTCGAAAGTCCGCCGTTTATGTTCGCCGAGGGGGTTCCCGCCGATTGGAACGCCTACCCTGGATTGTTCGTGAGTGGCGAGAATATCGATGTCGTTTGGCAGGGTGGCGGCCGGGCGTGGACCCGGCGGTTAAGTCCGGGTGCCGGGGGGCTGGTGTGGGGGCCGGCGCGGGACACGGGGGCGAAGAGCGACGGGCGGGATGTGGGACCCGCGATCGCGTCGGATGGCAAGATGGTTCATGTCGTGACGCCGTCCGGGGTTTACGCGTTTTCGGCCGATGGCGGGCAGACATGGCGGACGGAACAGGTTCCGGTGCCGCCGGGTCAGACGCCGAAGACGGCCTCTTTGGCGCTGGATTCGGCGGGGACGGCGACGGTTGTGTTCAGCAGTGTCGTCGCGACGCCGAAGAATGGGGCCACCGAGGGGACTGGCGGTTATTGGCAGTTGCGGATCGTGCAGCGCCTGCTGGATGGGCGATGGGTGGGGGCGGCGGATGCGTTGGGCGAATTTCCCGTTTGGGGCGAACCGTTGCCGCGGCAGGACATTCTGGCGGATTGGGTGCGTGTCGGTGTCGACCGGTTCCGAGGGTTGCATCTGACGTGGCATGGCACCGCGACGTCGCATCTCTACGCCAACGACCATGCGTATTACGCGTACAAGCCCAGCGGGTCCGGCTGGCGTCAGCCGGTGACGCTGTTTCCGCCAAACCCTGGTCTTGGGATTAAATTCTCGTTCGCGCCCGGTTTGACGGTCGATGGCGAGCGGGCGTTCGCGACGGTGTTTTACGATGTGTTCGCGGGCGAGCGATGGGGTGGTTTCGACGCGGTGGCGGTGCCTTTGTACGATGGTGCCCCGGTTGGGGCGCCGTTGCCGGTGTCTCAGTTTGTCCGTGGCGCGATCGACAAGAAGACGCCGGAATTCGCGTTAAGCACCCGGTTTCCCGCCGCCGCGCCGTCGCTGTATCGCGGGGCGGACGGGAGAACCTGGCTGGATCTGCTGGAAACGCTGGTGCCGATGGGTGTGCCGGACGCGGCGAAGCTGATTGTCTGGCACCGGGTGGATGTGGGCGCGGTGGCGAAGCGGTAAGGCCGGGCGTGGTGTTCCCGGCCTGACCGCGTGCGCTGTGGTTTGGGCTTAACCGGCGGTGGCGCGGTCGCTTGTGCTGACGCCGACATAGGTGAGTTCGCCGTCGCGCAGGATCCGGAGCGCGACCGCGCGCTCTTTGCCGTTCAGGGCGGTCGCGATCGCTTTCGCGGCCTCCGCGGGCGAGGCGATTTTTTGACCGCCGACGCCGACGATCACGTCGCCGGGCCGCAGCCCCGCTTCCTCGGCGGGCGAGCCGGGCCGGACGCCGCGCACGACGGCGCCGGTCAGGTTATCCGGGACTTCCAGGCGCGCGCGAAGGTCCGAGGTCAGCGGGACGAAGGCCAGGCCGAGTTGCGCGCGGGCGGCGGGATCCCCGCCCGGTTCGCGATCGGGGCCGCGTGCCGCGCGGTCATTGGGCTGCTCGCCAACCCGGACCTTGATATCCAGTTCGGTGCCGTCGCGAACCAGATGGAGGCGGGCGTCCTCGCCGGGTTTGACGGTGGCGACGGTCATGGCGAGGTCTTTGGGCGTCGCGATTTTCTGGTCGTTGACGGTGCGGATCACATCGCCGGGTTCGAGGCCGGCCTTGGCGGCGGGGGAGCCGGGCTCGACCGAAGACAGCAGCGCGCCGGCGGGTTCGGGCAGGCGCAGGGCCTTGGCCATCGGCGGTGTGACCGGTTGCGTCGCGACGCCGATATAGCCCCGGGTGACATGACCGGAGTCGGCGAGTTGCGTCGTCACGGCGCGGATCACGTCGGAGGGGATGGCGAATCCGATGCCGACGGACCCACCCGTCGGCGAGAAGATCGCGGTGTTCATGCCGATCACCTTGCCCTCTTGCGTGAACAGCGGCCCGCCGGAATTTCCCTGGTTGATGGGCGCGTCGACCTGGATGAACTGGTCGTACGGGCCCGCGCCGATGTCGCGGCTGACGGCGGAGACGATGCCCGCGGTGACGGTGCCGCCCAGACCGAAGGGGTTGCCCATGGCGACGACCCACTCGCCGGGCCGGACATCGCGAGAATTGCCGAGCTGGATGTAGGGGAGAGGTTTCCCCGCCTCGATTTTCAGGAGCGCGATGTCGGTGCGGGGGTCGGTGCCAAGGACTGTGGCCTTGCGCTCGGTGCCGTCGTCGAGGGTGACCATGACGGCGGCGCTGTCCTTGATCACGTGGTTGTTGGTGACGACCAGTCCGTCCGCGCGAATGATGAAACCGGAACCGCGGGCCTGGCGGGCGCCGGCGCGGGGGGTGTTTTTCGGGATCATGCGGTCGAAGGGGGACGGCGGGCGCTCGGCCGTTGTGTCGTCCAACGTGGTCGTGATCGAAACCACTGTCGGCTTCACCTGCGCCACCAGGCCGGAAAAGTCCGGCAGCATCGCGCTGGGCGCGGAAAGCACGGGCGGGTTGACCGGGCCGGATTGCGCGTTGGCCTGTATCGCGAAACCAGACAAAGCGGTGCCGGCGAGAAGCGCGGCGGCGAGTGTGACGCGAAACCAGGGGCGTGCGGACGAGGGCATTGGTGTCTCCATGGGCGAGGTCTTGCCGGGGAGGCAGATGGGGTGCGCGGCGGCTTGTTCCAGTTTCCTGGGGGTTACGGTTTGGTGAGGCGGGTCCTTCACGCCCTGCTCCAAACCCGTCCTTGCCCCCAACGCGCCCCCTGCCGCATATTGCGCCGCAGCATAGGCTTCAGCAAAGGACCTCGACATGAGCCTTAAAGGAAAGGTCGCCTTGGTGACCGGATCGACCAGCGGCATCGGACTGGGCATCGCGGAGGCTTTGGCGGGCGCGGGGGCGTCGATCATGCTGAATGGGTTCGGCGATCCCGGGAAGATCGAAGCGCTGCGGGTGTCGATCGAGCAGCGGTTCGGGGTGAAGGCGGGGTATAGCGGGGCCGACATAAGCAAGGCGTCGCAAATCGCGGCGATGGTGGCGGAGACGCAAAAGGCGATGGGTTCGCTGGACATTCTGGTGAACAACGCGGGCATTCAGTTCACGGCGGCGATCGAGGGTTTTCCCGAGGAGAAATGGGACCAGATTATCGCCATCAACATGTCCGGGGTGTTTCACGGCATGAAGGCGGCGATTCCGGGGATGAAAGCGGCGGGGTGGGGGCGGATCATCAACATCGCCTCGGCGCACGGGCTGGTCGCGAGCGCGTTCAAGGTCGCCTATGTCGCCGCCAAGCATGGTGTGTTGGGCATGACCAAGGTGGCGGCGATCGAGTTGGCGAATTCCGGGGTGACGGTGAACGCGATTTGCCCGGGCTGGGTGAGGACGCCACTTGTGGAGAAGCAACTGGAGGATCGGGCGTTGGCGACGGGGTCGACGGTGGAGGCGGTCACCCAGGCGATGATCGCGGAGAAGCAGCCGATGCTTCAGTTCTCGACGCCGGAGGGTTTGGGGGCGTTGGCGGTGTTCTTGTGCTCGGACGCGGCGAAGACGATCACGGGCGTGCCGATGTCGATGGATGGGGGCTGGACGGCGCAATAATCGAAGCGCTGGCATCCCGCCGCCGCGCCCTGTAGTAACGGGCTGGACCCTATAAGAGAGCCGGAGCCCATGACGGAAAACGAACGCTTCGCCGCGATGATGGAGAAGTCCGCCGCGTTGAAGCAGCGGATCGCGCGCGAACTCGGCGATGCCGTGGTTGGCGTGGTCGCGGCGTGCGAGAAAAGCATCGCCATGGGCGGCAAGCTGATGTTCTGCGGCAATGGCGGTTCGGCGGCGGACAGTCAGCATCTGGCGACGGAGATGCTGGTGCGGTTGCGGCCCAACAAAAACAGAAAATCGATCGCGGCGCTGGCACTGACGCTCGATGCGTCGTTGCTGACCGCGGGTGGTAACGATTACGGTTACGACACGGTGTTCGAGCGTCCCCTGCGCGGTCTGGGGCGGCCGGGGGATGTGCTGTTCGGGATCACCACGTCGGGCCGGTCGAAAAACGTCATTCTCGCGCTTCAGGCGGCGCGCGAACTGGGGATCGTGACGGTTGGGATGTTGGGCGGGGATGGAAAGCCCGCGATCGACGCCTGCGATCACGTCCTGCTGGTGCCGGATACCGAAACCGCCCGCATTCAGGAATGTCACATCGCGCTGGGCCACGCGGTCATGGAATTGCTGGAAGATCGTTTGATCGCCAGCGGCGTCGCGTGAGGCGGCCAGACTCCGGGGACGCGGCGCGGTGACAATTCTCGTTACCGGCGCCGCCGGCTTCATCGGTTCGCATGTCGCCGAGGCATTGCTGGCCCGTGGCGAGGCCGTGATCGGGCTGGACAATCTCAACGATTATTACGATATCAGGCTGAAACAGGCGCGGCTGGACAGGTTGTCGGCGCGTCCGGGATTTTCGTTTCATCGCGTGGATATCTCGGATCGCGCGGCGGTGGAGGCGGTGGTCCGGCCGGACAGCGGCATCACGGATATCGTGCATTTGGCGGCGCAGGCGGGGGTCCGGCACTCGCTGGTCGATCCGTATTCCTATGTGCAATCGAATGTCATGGGTCATTTGACCATGCTGGAGGCGGCGCGTCGTTTGCCGGGATTGCGGCATTTCGTTTACGCCAGCACGTCCTCGGTTTACGGCGCCAATCGGGATTTGCCGTTCCGGGAGGAGGATCGGGTCGATACGCCGGTGTCGCTGTATGCCGCGACGAAGCGGGCGGACGAACTGATGAGTCATTCCTATGCGCATCTGTTCAAAATTCCGCAGACGGGGCTGCGTTTTTTCACGGTTTACGGTCCCTGGGGCCGGCCCGACATGGCGTATTTTAGTTTCGCCCAGGCGATCGTGTCGGGGAGGCCGATTTCGCTGTACGATGGTGGGATGTTGAAGCGGGATTTCACGTATATCGACGATATCGTCGCGGGGGTCGTGGGCTGTTTGGCGCATCCGCCGGCGGGGGATGTGCCGGCCCGGGTGCTGAACATCGGCAATCACCGGTGCGAGGAAGTCCGGGAGCTTGTTTCGTTACTGGAGCAATCGTTGGGGCGCAAGGCGATCATGAGGACGGTCCCGCGTCCGGCGATGGATGTGGAGGAGACGTTCGCGGATGTCTCGGCGATCGGGGCCTTGACGGGGTTCGCGCCCACGACGGCGCTGTCCGAGGGGATTCCGCGGTTCGTCGCTTGGTTTAAGGAGTGGCACGCGGCCAACGGCTGAGCGGGTTGGGGCGCGCGGCGGTCACCGCACCGTCCTCCGTCGTTTCGATCCCAGCGTTGTCGTGCAATCGCGGAAGGAAGGCACGCCGTTCCCTCGTCGTCCTCCGGCGCGTTGGAGGGACTGGGATCGGTATGAGCCCTTTGTGCCGGCACGCCCGGTGGACCGCCAGGCGGGCCACCGGGAACGCAACGGTCTCGCCTGGCGTCAGTAGGTGCTGGCGGCCGTTTTGGCGGCGGCTGGCGCGGCGCCGTTAATCATGGCGCGCATGCCCTCGCCGTTGATCCGCCACCAATCATGCAGAACGCGGACATCCCAGCCGATGCAGAAGTGCTTCACGCCCATTTCCAGGTACGGCGCGGCGTCCTTGATGTCGGCCAGTTCCACCCGCGGGTGCAGGCCTTTCTTCAGCGCCATCTCGATGGTGTCGCGCTCGGCTTTCTTGATCGCGGGGTGGTTGCGCTGGCCGGTCAGGCCCATGCTCATGGAATAATCGGAGCCGCCGAACTGCACCATGTCGAGCCCTTTGACCGACAGGATGTTTTCGAGGTCTTCGACGCATTCGCGCTTTTCGACCATCACGGCGATGACGACGTCATTCAGCGCCTCGACATAGGCGGGCGAGCCGCCTTCTTTGACCGTGCCGACATCGCGGCGCATGCCAACGCCCAGGCGGCCACCGGTGCCCGGTGTCTCGGCGCGGACGGCGGCGACGCAGGCTTCGGCGTCGGCGACGGTGCGGAGATCGGCGAACAGAACGCTCTGAAAGCCGGAGCCGATCGCGCGCATGGCCTGGTGGGTCCACTGCGTTTGCTCGACCTTGATCATGCCGCCAAGGTCCTTCAGTTCCAGGGCGCGGCCGAGATTGTCCAGGTCGTGCATGGTGAAAGGCGAATACTCGGCGGTGAACTCGACATAGTCGTAGTTGCCGGCGATGCCCACCAGCTCGACCAGCGTCGGCCAGGTCGAAAGAATATGGGTGCCGATGGACGGCTCGTTGGCATTGAGCAGAGCCCGAAGACGGTTATGGCGCATGACGTCGCTCCTCGCGTTTTTTGACGTGTCTGGCTAAGCCAGGGATGCCGCGCGGTAAAGGGCGGCGGGAGATATTCACAGGGCGGTGGCGGTGGGCGGTGGCGGCTATCCCGCCAGTTCGCGCGACCGTTTCGTGGCCGCCGCGATCGCCTCGCTGAACGCTTTCGGCAACCGCTCCGGCGCCATCAACACCTCCAAAGCCGCCTGCGTCGTCCCGCCTGGGCTTGTCACCGCCACCCGCAGTTCCGCCGCGCTCTCCGAACTCGCCGCCAGCAGCGCACCTGACCCCGCCACCGTCTGGCGCGCCAGAACGCGGGCGAGATCGGGGGCGATGCCCTGCTCGATGGCGGCCTTTTCCATCAGTTCCGTCAGCAGAAACACATAAGCGGGGCCACTGCCGGACACCGCCGTCACCGGGTCGAGCAATGCCTCCTGCTCCGCCCATTCCACCAGCCCGATCGCGCGGAGCAGATCGCCGCACAACTCCCGCTGCGCCGCGCTGACCGAGGCGCTGGGCGTCGCCACCGTGATCCCCTGGCGCACCGCCGCGGGCGTGTTTGGCATGGCCCGGACAATGGCGGCGTTCCCGCCCAACAACGCCTGAATGCCGCCGATGGTGCGGCCCGCCATGATCGACAAATACACCGCGGAGCCGGCGAAACGGGCATAGGGCGGCAAGGCCTCGGCGGCGCTTTGCGGTTTCACGGCCAGAATGACGGCCGCGGGCGCGAAATCCGCGGGCACCGCGGACAGATCGCCGGCCACCGTCAGATCGGGGCCGGCGTTGGCCGCCGCGCCCGGCGCCGGATCGACCGCATAAGATGGCGCCAGGCCGCGTTCCCGCCAGCCCGCCAGCATCGCGCTGCCCATCCGGCCGCAGCCGACCAACAAAAGAGGCGGTATCGAACTCATGGACTGTTTCCCCTGAGAATGCGGCCGAAACCACGCCATGGGCGGGCCGGGACCTGTTGGGAACCGAATGTGCCGGGACCGGGGGGCTGGTCAAGCCGACTCTCATCGAGACAAACCGCGCAACGGTGGACCATCGCCTCGCGGCGCCAGGATCGTCAGCCCGTCAGGCCTCTCCCACGCAATCCAGCATCGCGGCGTCCAGCGCTTCCTCGGCGGACTTTCCGCCCCACAGCACGAACTGGAACGCCGGGAAAAACCGCTCGCACTCCGTGATCGCGATGTCGATCATGTCTTCCAGGCTCTCGGCGGACGCGCCCGGCGCGCCGCGCAGCAGCACCGCGTGGCGGTAGACGGGCTGGCCGTCCTCCCGCTCGATCCCGAAATGGCCGATCCAGAGGCGCTCATTGGCCAAAGCCAGCAACTCGTATAGGCTGGCGCGCTGCTTCTCCGGCACTTTCAGATCGAAGGCGCAGGTGAAGTGCATGGTGCTGATTTCATGCGACCAGTTGAAATACAGGCCGTAATCGCACCAGCGGCCCGGCGCCTCGGCCACCATTTCGCCCGCGCCGCGGCGGTCGAACAGCCAGTCGTTGGCCGTGACGATTTGCTCCATGATATCCAATGGATTGGCGGCGGGGTCCAGGGTCGTCGTCATCGTCGAAGCCGACATGCGGGGTCTCCCGTCCAGAGGATGGCCTGTGCCACCATCCGCCCCAAGGGCGTCAGGGAATCGGAAAAGCCTGGATTCCCTTGGGGTTGGCGACGATTCTTAGCCTACAGACCTGTCGCGCCGCGCCGCAAGGGGAACATTGCTTACGGTTTGGGCGCGTTTTCGAGCCCGGACAGCCGTGCCTCGATAATCGCCAGGCGCGCGTCCAACGCCGCCACCCGTGCCTCGGCCGTCTCCTGCCCGTCCCGTGCCCGCGCCGCCATCTCCGCCATCGCGTCGAATTCTTCGCGCCGCACAAGGTCCAGCGCCCGGATCGCCTCGTCGATCCGGGCACGCACAATGGCCTCCATCTCCTGCCGCAGTCCGGTCAGGGCCGAGATGGCGCCGCCGGCCATACCGGCGAGGTCGTCGAAAAAGCGCGGTCGATCCGTCATGAAAACTTATCCTTTCGCGGCGAAGAGCGTTCGCCAGATGCCGCTTTCGTCCGCCGCGCGTGCCCCCTATAACCCGGCGCCATGATCCTGGTCACTGGCGGCGCGGGCTTTATAGGCTCCAATCTTCAGGCGGCGCTGTCCCGGCGCGGTCTGGAAACAATTGTGGTGGATTCCCTGGGGTGCAAGGGGAAATGGCAAAATTTGGCCAAACATCCCCCTGATCGCATTATCCATCCGGACAAACTGACCGAGTTCCTGGACACAAGACCCCCGCTGGAAATGGTCTTCCACCTCGGCGCCGTCAGCAGCACCACCGCCACCGACGGCGACCACACCTGGGCCACCAACGTCGAACTCAGCCGTTCGCTCTGGACCTGGTGCGCGGAACGCGGGGTCCGCTTCGTCTACGCCTCTTCCGCCGCGACCTATGGCGGTGGCGCGGAAGGGTTTGAGGACGAGCAAGCCGCCGAAGCGCTGGCGCGGCTGCGGCCGCTGAACCTCTATGGCTGGACCAAACACGCTTTCGACCTGAACGTCGCCCGCCGCCTGGCCGCCGCCCGCGAACGTCCACCGCAATGGGCGGGCCTGAAATTCTTCAACGTGTACGGCCCGAACGAATACCACAAAGGCTCGATGATCTCCGTCGTGAAGGTCAAGCACGACGAGGTCGCGGCGGGGAAGCCCGCGCGCCTCTTCCGCTCCGATGTGGAGGGGCTGGCGGACGGCGCCCAGGCCCGGGACTTCATATGGGTCGGGGATGTGGTGGATGTGCTGCTGTGGCTGCTGGATACACCGGCGGTCAGCGGCCTGTTCAATCTTGGCACGGGACGGGCCCGCACCTATCTCGACCTGGCGCACGCGGTCTGCGACGCGGCCGGGCAACCCCGCGCGGTCGATTTCATCGACATGCCGGCGTCGCTGAAGGGGCAGTATCAGTCCTTCACCCAGGCGCCGATGGACCGGCTGCGGGCGGCGGGCTACTCGGGCCAGTTCACGCCGTTGGAGGAAGGGATCCGCCGCTACGTCCAGGACTACCTGGCCACGCCCGACCTTTACGCATGATCCCCCTCGTCCCGTTTCCCGATATCGATCCGATCGCCATTCAGATCGGACCGCTGGCGATCCGCTGGTACGCGCTCGCGTACATCGCGGGGATCGTTCTCAGTTGGCGGCTGATGCGGCGGCTGGTGGCGCGGGACCCCGCTGTCGCCACGGCCACCCATACCGACGACTTCGTGTCATGGGCCACGCTTGGCATCGTGTTCGGCGGGCGGCTGGGCTACTGCCTGTTTTACCAGCCCTCCGTCTATTTGGCCGACCCGCTGGCGATCCTGAAGGTCTGGACTGGCGGCATGAGCTTTCACGGCGGCATGCTGGGCGTCACCCTGGCCGTCGTTCTGTTCTGCCGCCAATACAAAATCCCGCTTCTGGGCTTCGCCGACCGGCTCGCCGTCTGCGTCCCCATCGGCCTCGGTCTGGGCCGCGTCGCCAATTTTATTAATGGCGAGCTATGGGGCCGCGTTGCCTCCGATTCCGTCCCTTGGGCCATGGTCTTCCCGAACGGTGGGCCGCTGGCGCGCCACCCGAGCCAGCTCTACCAGGCCCTGCTGGAAGGTCTGATCTTGTTCGCGGTCATGTTCGCTTTGTCTCGCCGCGATGCGATTCGCGCGCAATTCGGGAAACTGACCGGTGTGTTTCTGATGGGCTATGCCATCGCCCGCATGATTGGCGAGTTGTTCCGCGAACCCGACGCTTTCCTGGGGTTCCTCGCGTTCGGCGCCACCATGGGTCAGGTTCTGTCCATTCCGATGTTGCTCGCGGGCCTGTTCCTGGTGCTGCGGCGCGCGCGCTGAGGGCGGGATGGAGCGGCTCGACCATTTCATGGCGCGGGCCAACGCGGCCTATTATGCGACGCGCGATCCTTTCGCGGATTTCACGACATCGCCGGAAATCAGCCAGGTGTTTGGCGAGGTGCTGGGGCTGTGGGCCGCCGTGACCTGGGGGTTGCTTGGGTCGCCGGCGTCCGTCGTGCTGGCGGAGGCGGGGCCGGGGCGCGGCACGTTGATGGCGGACGCGCTGCGGGCGATCGCCCAGGCGGCACCGGGGTTTCGGACGGCGCTGACGGTGCATCTGGTGGAGACATCGCCTCGGCTGCGCGCGGTGCAGGCGGCGGCGATCGGGGAGGCGGTGTGGCACGACACGCTGGATACGCTGCCGGAAGTCCCCACGATCCTGCTGGCCAACGAATTCCTCGATGCGCTGCCGATCCGTCAGTTTGTCCGGAGAGGCGCGTGCTGGGCGGAACGTTTTGCCGGTCCGGACGGTTTTTTGGAACAAGCGGTGGCGGACGGTCCGGACATCGTCGCCGAAGACGGTCAGATCGTGGAGCGGTGCGAGGCGGCTGAGTCTCTGGTCGCGGATTTGGCGCGGCGGTTTTCGCGGGCGGGCGGCGCGGCGTTGTTCCTGGATTACGGGCCGGAGGTCAGTGGCCCCGGCGAGAGTTTGCAGGCGATCGCGGGGGGAAAGCCGGCCGATCCGCTCGTCGCGCCCGGCACGGCGGATTTGACGGCGCATGTAGACTTCGGCCGGCTCGCCGCGGTGGCGCGGGCGGAGGGGGCGTTTGTGGCCGGGCCGGTGGCGCAGGGGTTGTTTCTGGCGCGGCTGGGGTTGTTCCAGCGGACGAACCGGCTGGCGCGGAGCCAGGCGCCGGACAAAGCGATGGCGCTGATGGATGGGGCGCGGCGGCTGGGCGAGCCGGACCGGATGGGGCGGCTGTTTAAGGTGCTGGCGGTGGGGTCGCCCATGGCGAGGGATGTGCCGGGGTTTGGGTAGGCGGGCCGCTTTCCTGGCGGGCTTCGAGGCCGGGCGGGGCTGCTGGCGCGACACGGTGCTTGCGGAACATGGGAATGCCACTTATGTGGGGCCGTCAAGTTCGCGGAAAGGCCAAGGTCCATGGCGCTTGACATCCCACACGACACTCGCGGTGTTCCTCCCAATCGGGTTGAGGAGGCTCTGGCGTTCGACGACGTGCTCGTCGTGCCCGCTTATTCCCAGGTTTTGCCGGGCTCCACGAGCACGCGCACCCGGCTGACGCGGGAAATCATGCTGAACATTCCGCTGATTTCGGCGGCGATGGACACGGTCACCGAAAGCGACATGGCCATCGCCATGGCGCAGTTGGGTGGCATAGGCGTGATCCATAAAAATCTGACGCCGGAGTTGCAGGCGGCGCAGGTCCGGCAGGTGAAGAAATACGAGTCGGGCATGGTGGTGAACCCGTTGACGGTGCACCCGGATCAGACGCTCGGCGAGCTGATGGCGTTGAAGGCCATGCACAAGATCAGCGGATTTCCCGTGGTCGAGCGTGGCACCAATCGGCTGGTGGGGGTGGTGACCAATCGCGACGTGCGGTTCGCGACGGATCCCTCGACGCGGGTTTACGAGTTGATGACGCGGGACAATCTGGTCACCGTCAGTCCGGATGCCTCGCCGGAGGTGGCGCGGGGATTGTTGCACCGGCACCGGCTGGAGAAGTTGCTGGTTGTCGACGACGCGCATCGTTGCGTGGGGCTGATTACCGTCAAGGACATGGACAAGTCGGAGTTGCATCCGCTGTCGAACAAGGACGAGCTCGGGCGGTTGCGGTGCGCCGCGGCGACGGGGGTTGGCGAGGACGGGATTCAGCGGGCTTTGGCGCTGATTTCGGCGGAGGTCGATATCATCGTCGTGGATACCGCGCATGGGCACTCGCAGGGGGTGTTGCGGGCGGTCGAGGCGATCAAGACGCATTCCAACGCGGTGCAGGTGATCGCGGGCAACGTGGCGACGCCGGAGGGCGCGCGTGCCTTGATCGAGGCGGGCGCGGACGCGGTGAAGATCGGGATCGGGCCGGGCAGTATTTGCACGACGCGGGTGGTCGCGGGTGTGGGTGTGCCGCAGTTCACGGCGGTGCTGGAGACGGCGGCGGCGTGCCGGGAGGCCGGTGTTCCGGCGATCGCGGACGGCGGTATGCGGACCAGTGGCGATATCGTGAAAGCGATCGCGGCGGGCGCGGATTCGGTGATGGTCGGGAGTTTGCTGGCGGGCACCGACGAGGCGCCGGGCGAGGTGTTTCTGTATCAGGGACGCTCGTACAAATCCTATCGTGGGATGGGCAGCATTGGCGCGATGGCGCGCGGGTCGGCCGACCGGTATTTCCAGCAGGACATCAAGGACCAGTTGAAGCTGGTGCCCGAGGGCATCGAGGGGCGCGTGGCCTATAAGGGTCCGGTCGGCAATGTCGTGCACCAGTTGGTGGGCGGGTTGAAGGCGGGCATGGGGTATACTGGCAGCGCCGATATTCCCGCGTTGCAGGCGAACACGCGGTTTCGGCGGATCACCGGCGCGGGCTTGCGCGAAAGCCACGTGCACGATGTGTCGATCGATCGCGAGGCGCCCAACTACCGGCAGGACTGAGGCGTCCCGTTTCTGGGTCTGGCGGTTGCGTGTGTGGCGTCCCGGGGGCACGATGGGGCAATTCTGTCTGCTCTGAGGGGTGTCCAAATGTCCGAGTACGATCTGGTGATCCGTGGCGGCACTGTCATCGATGGCACGGGGAGCGCGCCGGTCGCGGCCGATGTCGCGATCAAGGATGGCAAGATCGCGCTTGTGGGCGTGGTGACCGGGTCTGGCGCGGAGGAGATCGACGCGCGGGGTAAGTTGGTCACGCCCGGATTTGTCGATATTCACACGCATTACGACGCCCAGGCGGTTTGGGATTCGCATTTGGCGCCGAGCGCGCAGCATGGCGTGACGACGGTTGTCATGGGCAATTGCGGTGTGGGGTTCGCGCCTTGCAAGCCCGCGGATCGGGATCGGCTGGTGGCGTTGATGGAGGGTGTCGAGGACATTCCCGGTGCCGTCATGAACGAGGGCATGACGTGGGAGTGGGAGACATTTGGCGAATATCTCGACGCGCTCGACCGTAAGCCAAGGGATGTGGATGTTTGCGCGTTGCTGCCGCATGCGGCGGTGCGGGTTTATGTGATGGGCGAGCGTGCGTTGGCGTTGGAGAATGCCAATCAGGGCGATATCGCCCAAATGCGGGAGATCGCGCGGGAGGCGGTTGAGGCGGGGGCGTTTGGGTTTTCGACGTCTCGCAGTATTTCGCATAAGACTTTGAAGGGGGATCACACGCCGACGTTCCAGGCCCAGGAGGAGGAGCTGACGGGGATCGCGCTGGGTTTGAAGGACGCGGGCGGGGGGATGATCGAGGTCGTTTCGGAATGGTTTCCGGATCACAATGCCGAGTTCGAGATGGTGCGGCGGATCACGGAGGCTTCGGGGCGGCCGACAGTATTTACGTTAACGCAACGGCATGCGCGGCCGGAGGTTTGGCGGGAGGTTTTGGCGCATGCGGACAAGGCGGCGTCGGATGGGGTGCCGATCCGGCCGGTGTTTGGGCCTCGCGCGACGGGGGCTTTGTTGGGGTTGAGTGGGAGTCAGAACCCGTTTTCGGGGACCAGGACGTATCAGACGATCGCGGATTTGCCGTTGGCGGAGCGTGTGGCGGCGATGCGGGACCCGGAGATTCGGGCGAAGATTTTGTCCGAGGATCCGAAGGAGTTTAACAAGTTTCCGTTGTTCCATCGGTTGCGTTGGGATTTGATGTTCCGTTTTGGCAATCCGCCGATTTACGAACCGAAAGCGGAGGATAGTTTCGCGGCGATCGCGGCGCGGGAGGGGCGGACACCGGAGGAGGTGACTTACGACGCCTTGCTGGAAAGCGATGGGACGGATTTCATTTACACGACGATCTCCAGCTACGCGTATGGGGATTTGCGGATGGCGGAGCAGTTGTTGGGGAACCGGAACTGCATCATGGGGCTGGGGGATGGTGGGGCGCATGTGGCGTTCATCCTCGACGCGGGGTTCCAGACCTGGATGTTGACGCATTGGGGGCGGGATCTTGGGAAGTTCCCGGCGCAGGAGTTGATCCGGCGGGTGACGTCGGACACGGCCGCGGCGGCGGGGTTGCATGACCGTGGGATTTTGCGGGCGGGGTTGAAGGCGGATGTGAATGTGATCGACTGGGATCGGTTGGGTTCGGGGAAGCCTTATATCGCGCATGATTTGCCGGCGGGCGGGAAGCGTTTGTTGCAGGATGTGTATGGTTACGACGCGACGATCGTTTCGGGGCAGGTGACCTGGCGCGGCGGTGTGCCGACGGGGGTTTTGCCCGGCCGGCTGGTGCGGGGGCAGCGGGCGGCGGCCTGAATTTTTTTTGTTTGTGGGACAAGGCGGCCTCGGACTTCGGTCCGGGGCCGTTTTTTCGCGCGTGTCGTGGTGCTTGACGGGAGGCTACCAAGGGATAGCGATATCGACTGGTCGGTGGGGAGGTCTTGCGAAGGCCGAACTGAAACCCATGACGATCATATATCCGGTGATGCCGGCGAAGGATGAGGCGGAGCGCGCGTCCCCATGCCATGGCGCGCCGTCGCTGTTTCCGCCATTCTCCCGGCCACCAGGCCGCCGTTGGAGACACGCGAGATGCCCACCCCTTCCCCCACGATCGTTGACACCGTTTTGCGCCACGCGGATGCTCGCCTGGACCAATCGCGGGCGGCGCTGTTCGAGTTGCTGAGTATTCCCTCGATCAGCGCCCAGGAGGGGCATCGCGCGGACTGCTTAAGAGCCGCGGAATGGGTGAAGGGGCGGCTCGCGGTGCTGGGGTTTCGCGTCGAACTCCGCCCCACGCCGGGACATCCCATTGTTGTCGGCCATTTCGATGGGCCCCCCGACTACCGGGGGCCGCGTATTCTGTTTTACGGCCATTACGATGTGCAGCCGCCCGATCCGCTGGACCTTTGGCACTCGCCGCCGTTCGAGCCGCGACTGGTGGACGGCCCTCGTGGCCCGCGCTTCGTCGCGCGCGGGGCGGTGGACGACAAAGGCCAGGTCGCGATGTTCCTGGAGGCCTTGCGCGCCTGGCACGAAACCGGTGGCGGCATCCCGGCGAAAATGACCGTTGTCATCGAGGGCGAGGAGGAGGTCGGTTCGAAAAACCTCGAGCCGTTCCTGCGCGCCAACAAGGACGAACTGACATCCGACATCGCTCTGATCAGCGACACCAACATGTGGGATGTCGAGACACCGGCGCTGACGACCAGTCTGCGCGGCCTCACTTACATTCAGCTTACCGTGAAAGCGTCCAGCCGGGATTTGCATTCCGGCCTTTATGGCGGCTCCGCATTGAACTCGATCAATGCGCTGACCAAAATTTTGGGCGATTTGCACGACGAGAACGGCCGCATCCAACTTCCGGGCTTTTATGACAAGGTTCTGCCCATCTCCAACGCGCAACGGGCCCAATGGGATTCGCTGGGGTTCAGCGAGGCCGCGTTTCTTGGCGACATCGGCCTGTCCACCCCGGCGGGCGAGCGTGGGTATTCCGCGCTGGAGCGGCTGTGGGCGCGGCCGACGGCCGATATCAACGGCATTTGGGGCGGGTATACCGGCCAGGGCGCGAAGACCGTGATCGCCGCCGAGGCTTCCGCGAAAATCACTTTCCGCATGGTGTCCGGCCAGGACCCGGACGAGGTCATGAGTCAGTTCAAGGCGTTCGTCGAAGCGCGCCTGCCGCCGGGCGCGACGGCGGAGTACGAGGGTGGCCACGGTTCGCCCGGCGTCCAGGTCAACGCCGACTCGCCGTGGGTGCGGGCGGCGCAGGCGGCGTTGGGCGAGGAATACGGCAAACCGGCGGTGCTGATGGGCAGTGGCGGATCGATTCCGGTCGTCGTGTCATTGAAGAACGTGTTGGGCATCGACACATTGCTGATGGGCTTCGGGTTGGACGACGACCAGATCCACAGCCCGAACGAGAAATTCGAGCAGACCTGCTTCCACCATGGGATTCGGTCCCATATCCGCCTGCTCGCGAAGTTCGCGGGCGGGTGAAAGTCGCAAGAAAAGGAAACGCGCGATGATCGTTTCGGACGTGATGACCCGCAAGGTCCTGTCGGTGCTGCCAACCGATTCGGTGGAGCACGCGGCGAACCAGATGCTGGAACACGGGATTTCCGGCCTGTTCGTGGTCGACGCCAAGGGCGAACTGGCGGGGATCGTCACCGAAGGCGATCTGCTACGGCGGGACGAGCTTGGCACCGCGCGGCATCGGCCCTGGTGGCTGCGGGTCCTGGTCTCGCCGGGAAAGCAGGCCACGGATTTCACCCACGCGCATGGCCGGCGGGTCAGCGATGTGATGACGGAAGAGGTGGTCTCGGTCGGGCCCGGCGCGCCGCTGGAGGACGTGGTCGCGACGATGGAGGAACACCGGATCAAGCGGGTCGCGGTGGTCGAGAAAAAGCATGTGATCGGGGTGATCTCCCGCTCCGACCTGCTGCGCGCGCTGGTGACACAGGTGCGCGACGCCAAGGCGCAGCCGGCCCAGAGCGATCGCGACATTCGGACCGCGATCCTCGCCGCCTTCGACGCTGCGTCCTGGGCGCCCGCGACCACGCTGAACGTGACGGTCGCCGATGGCATCGTGGACGTCTGGGGCACGATCACCGACCCGAACGAACGCCGCGCGATCTGCGTGGTGGCCGAGAATGCCGCGGGGGTAAAGCAGGTGCGGGACAGGCTGGTCTATGTGGAGCCCTATTCCGGGACGGTGATCGAGGGACCTGGCGCCGGGGTCTGAACGCGCTGGCCTCTTGCGCGGCGGCTGGCGTTTCGGTTCGCTGGCGGCCGGAGGAGCCAACCTCATGTCGCACGCTTTGTTGGACATTTTTCGAAACGCCGAGGTGATTCCCGTCATCCGAACCCGGTCCATCCAGACCGCCGCCACGGCGGTCGCCTGGTTGCGGGAGGCGGGGATTCGGATCTTCGAAATCACCATGACGGTGCCAGAGGCCACGAGCCTGATTCGCGCTTTGTCCCGCGACCCCGCGCTGATCGTGGGCGCCGGCACGGTCCCCGATGCCGCGACGGCCGAGGCCTGTCTCGACGCCGGCGCGAAATTCATTGTCGCCCCCTGGGTTGATCCATCGTTGTCCGAAGCCTGCCGGGACGCGGGCGCGGTCCTGATGCTGGGCGCGGTCACGCCGACCGAAGTGCGCGCGGCGCTGGCGGCCGGCGCGGACGCGGTGAAAATCTTTCCGGCGTCGTCCTTTGGGGGGCCGGGCCATGTCAAAGCCTTGGCCAGCGTGTTTCCGGGCGTGGCGCTCTGTCCAACCGGCGGAGTCGATCCTGGGAACTTCGACGCCTACCTCGACGCGGGCGCGGCGTTTGTTGGGATGGGCGGGGCGCTGGTCGACGAAAAACGCATCCTCGCGGGCGACAAGGACGCCATCCAGGCCGCCGCGCGCGCGGTGTTGGGGCAGACCGCGGCATGACCGTGGACCTGCTGCGCATGGGTGAGCCGATGCTGGAGTTCAACCAGCTCCCGCCCCAGCCCGACGGGTCCAGGCATTATCTGGAGGGGCATGGCGGCGACACCTCCAACGCCGCGGTGGCGGCGGCGCGGCACGGCGCCGCGGTTGGGATGATCGCGGCGGTCGGTCAGGACATGCCGGGCGACAGTTTCATGGCGTTGTGGGCCAAGGAGGGGATCGATACCTCCACCGTCTCGCGGTCCGGCCGGTATGCGACGGGTGTGTATTTCGTGACCCACGACGACTCGGGGCACCGCTTCCTGCATCACCGCGCCAATTCGGCCGCCGCGATGGCGGGGCCGGAGGATGTGCCCGTGGAGGCCATCGGGCGGGCCAGGATACTGTATCTTTCCGGCATCAGTCAGGGAATTTCGACCGCGGCCTGCGATGCCGCTTTCGTGGCGATCGACGCCGCGAAGGCGCGGGGGGCCAAGGTCGCCTACGATACCAATTACCGTCCCCGGCTGTGGCCGGCGGCGCGGGCGGCGGCGGTCATGCGCGCCGCGATGGAGTCCGTCGATTACGCGTTTCCTGGCCTGGAAGACGCCGCCGCGCTGACCGGACTGACCGATGCCGACGCGATTCTGGACTATTATCTGCGGTGCGGTCCGGCGGCCGTGGTGTTGAAAATGGGCGAGTCGGGCGCATATTTGGCGACACGGGACCGCCGGGTCCGCATTCCGGCCCACCCTGTTCAGGCGGTCGACGCGACCGGCGCGGGCGACACGTTTTGCGGCGCGTTTCTGGCCCGGACGCTGGCGGGCGACTCGCTGGAAGAGGCCGCGCGATACGCCTGCGTGGCCGCCGCGTTGAAATGCACGGGCCATGGCGCCGTCGCTCCGATCCCTTCCCCGGCGCGGGTGCGGGCGGCGATGGGCCGTTAAGAACCGTCCCCGCGTTCTTGACACCTCGGGGCCCCCCTTGTAGCAAGCCGCCGCTTACCGGCGAAACCATTGCCAGGAGCGAAAATGAGTCAGGAACCGGGCGGCCCGGAGACCTCCTTCGAGGAGCGATTGAAAGCCGCCCGAGGCAAGCAGGGGCTCGACAGCCCGCCGAAGCCAAAGGGGTTCGACCCCGATGGGAAAGAGGTGTCCCCGATGGGGATCGGCTTGCGGGTGGGGACCGAACTGATTTCGGCCTTTGTCGTGGCGATCGCCATCGGCTACGGGCTGGACCGGTTGTTCGGGACGAAACCCATTCTGACCGCCGTTTTCGTTCTGGTGGGGGGGGCGGCCGGCATTTTGAACGTTTGGCGCGTCTTCGCGCCAAAAACAGGATAGGGGACGTCACGGTGGCGGCCGAAGGACACGGTAGCATCGACGCGTTGAGCCAGTTCAAGCTTGAACCGGTTCTCGGCCAATTTGGCGCCGCGCTTCATATCAGCCAGGCCAACGTCATGATGGCGGTGGCGGGGCTTCTGACTCTGGGTCTGTTGTGGGTGGGCATGAGCCCCCGCGCCATGATCCCGGGCCGGCTGCAATCGGCGGCCGAGATGGCGTACGAGACCGTGATGAACATGTGCATCGAGCAGATCGGGCACGAGGGGAAAAAATTCTTCCCGCTGGTGTTCACGCTGTTCTTCTTCATCCTGTTCGGCAACCTTCTGGGCGTGTTCCCGCTGTTCTTCACGTTCACCAGCCATATCGCGGTGACGCTGGCGCTTTCCACGTTCGTGTTCGTGTTCGTGACGTTCATCGCGATCAAGGAGCACGGCATGCACTTCTTCAGCTATTTCGTGCCGAAGGGCATTCCGGCGGCGCTGGCGCCGCTGATGGTGCTGATCGAAGTGATTTCCTATCTCTCCCGCATCATCTCCCTGTCCGTCCGTTTGTTCGCCAACATGATGGCGGGTCACGTGATGCTGGAGGTGTTTGGCGGGTTCGTCGTCATGCTCGGCGCCGCTGGCGGCATTTTCTTCGTGGGGGCGGGTATGCCCTTGCTGGTGAATGTCATTCTGATCGGCTTCGAACTGCTGGTGGCCTCGTTGCAGGCTTATGTGTTCGCCATTCTGACCTGCATCTACCTCCACGACGCGGTGCATCTGCACTGATCTTCTCTCAATCTCCCTGACATCGCCGGGTGGCGGACGCCGCCCGGATCGAACTGGACTTACAGAAAGGAACTGGAAAATGGACGTTGCAGCCGCGAAAGCCATTGGCGCTGGTATTGCGATGATCGCGCTTGGCGGCGTCGGCATCGGCATGGGGCAGATCTTCGGCTCCCTGATCGCCGGCGTTGCCCGGAACCCCGCCGCGCGCGACCGTGTGTTCGGTCTCGCCATTCTCGGGTTCGCGTTGACGGAAGCGGTCGCGCTGTATGCGCTGGTTATCGCCTTCATCATTCTGTTCGTCTGATCCTTTGGGCGGCCTCAACCGCGAGGGAAGCAGCATGACCAGGTTTCGCCGCATCGCGCCATTGGCCGTCGGTCTTATCGCCATCCCCATGATGGCGATGGCCGATGGGCTGCCGCAGCTGGACTTCAAGAATAAGCTGACTGTTTACCAGGTCGTCTGGGGCGCGGCGATTTTCGTGGTCCTTTATATCCTGGCCTCGCGCACCGCTCTGCCCAAGGTGGAGTCGGTGTTGGAGGAACGGGCGAAGCGGATCGCGGGCGATCTTGAAGGCGCCAAGGATGCCAAGGGCCGTGCCGACGCGGGGATCGCGGCTGCCGCCGCGGCGACCGCCAAGGCGCGTTCCGAGGCGCAGGCCGCGATCAATGCCGCCATCGAGACGTCCAAGGCGGCTGCCGCGGCGCAATCCGCGGCGTTGAACGATCGGCTGGAAAAGCAACTCAAGGAAGCCGAGGGCCAGATCGCGGCCGCGCGTGGGGCGGCTTTGGCCGCGCTGCCGGGTGTCGCGACCGACACGGCCGTCGCTTTGATCACGCGTTTGACTGGCGCGGCTCCGGATGGGGCTCGTCTCAGCGGTGCGATCGACGCGGCCATGGTTGCCCGTGGCGCGAGCCGGTAAGGGGAAACAGCAATGCACCACGACGCGGGCTTTTTCGCCGATCCGCTCCATTGGGTCGTCATCTCGTTCTTTCTGTTCTTCATCGTCTTCGGCAAGAAGATTTGGGGGGCATTGGCCGGCATGCTCGACGCGCGTGGCGCGTCGGTGCGGGCTGAGATCGACGAGGCGTCTCGCCTGAAGACCGAGGCGGAGGCGATGTTGAAGGAAGCTGAGGCCACGAGGGCAAAAGCCCAGGCGGAGGCGAAGAGTTTGATTGAGGGCGCGGCGGCGGAAGCGGGGCGGGTGGCGGAAGCCGCGCGCATCGAATCCGAGGCCTCCGCGAAGCGCCGGGAGCAGATGGCGATGGACCGGATCGCCGCCGCTCAGAAGCAGGCGGTGGACGAGGTTCGATCGGCGGCCGCCGAACTGGCGACCATCGCGGCGCGCCAGGTCATCGCGGAAGGGTTGAGTCTCGACTCGGCCAATGCGCTGATCGATCAGGCGATCGCGCAGTTGCCCGCGGCGTTGGCGACACGCCGCGCGGCGTAACGTATCTGGCTTCGAAAAAGGCGCCGTGTCCCCGGACACGGCGCTTTTTTTTCGTATCGCGGGGATACGTTGACACGAGGACGCTGGTCCCGCAGATAGCGCCGATCATGACAGCGAATTTCGATCTGACCGGGCGGCTGGCGCTGGTAACCGGGAGTTCTCGTGGGCTCGGATGGGCGATTGCTCAAGGGCTGGCGGGGGCGGGGGCGGCGGTGATTCTGCATGGGCGGGATAACGCGCTGCTGGCGGAGCGGGCGGCGTCGTTGCCTGGCTCGGCGGGGTTTCTGGCGTTCGATGTGGCCGATCCGGCGGCGATCCGGGATGGCTTCGCGCGGCTCGCGGAGGCGCATGGGCGGCTGGATATTCTGGTGAACAACGCGGGGGTGATTCCGCGTGGGCCGTTGTTGGAGACGACGGACGAGGCGTGGTCCTCGGTCATGGAGTCGAATCTTTCCGCGTATTTTCGTATGGCGCGGGAGGCGGCGCGGATCATGGTGCCGGCGAAGCGTGGCCGGATCATTAATGTGTCTTCGATTTTGGGGTTCATCGCGCGTCCCGGTGTACCGGGTTATGTGACCGCGAAGGCGGGGCTGCATGGGTTGACTCGCGCGTTGGCGGTGGAGCTGGCGCCGCACGGGGTGACGGTGAACGCGCTGGCGCCGGGATTTTTTCCGACCGATGCGACGGATGTGTTGCATAAGAATCCGGATTTCAACGCGATGGTCGCGGGCCGGGCGCCGATGGGCCGGTGGGGGAGTCCGCCGGAGTTGGCGGGACCTGTGGTATTTTTGGCGTCGGACGCGTCGTCGTACATGACCGGGCATGTGTTGGTCGTGGATGGTGGGACGACCGCGGCATTGTAGGCATCTGGCATGCTTATGCGGGCATTGTCCCGCCGGGCGCGACATTCCGCGTGTTTGGCGACGAATTGAATTGACTCGGGCCCGCAACATCTGCTTTTTTCCGCGTAGCGTAACGAACTGGCTAAACACACGCGGGAGACATCGCATGGTGGACAAAGTGCTGCGGATCGTTCTGGTCCCCAAATACAGCTTCGATGGCGAGAATTTCGGCGATGGCAGCCTTTATGCCACCGCGATGATTCTGATGGAATATTTCAAGAAGTGCATCGCCAGCACGAAATACACGTCTGTCGATTATTTTTACGAAATGAACCCGGCGGAGGTCACGAACGACGATTTGGTTTGCTACATGCTCGCGAACCAAAACCGCAGCATCGTCGCGAAGAAGGCGCCTGGGCAGGCGATCGGCGGCTCTGGATCGACCTTCTACAGCAAGATCGATACCGCGGTGATCAGCGAAATCTACATGGATACGACCGCGGGCGATGGCAACCGGTACAAGCTCGTCGCGAATATCATCTTCCACGAATTGTTGCATAACCGGTTGGATGCCGGGCCGGCGATCTGGCAGAATGTACACAACGTGGTGAATGGCGTGCTGACGACCAGTAAACCCATCACATCGTATATGGATATGTCGGCGGCCGACGCCGCGGCGATGCGGCGCGGTCTGGCCCATCCGCGTAAGCAATACACCGGGGGGGATGTAAGTTCGGCGGGGGGCGAGGGGAGACCCTCGCCTCGCCCGGCCGGACGATCAGTAAACCACCACCGAACGGATCGATTCACCCCGGCGCATCAGATCGAAGCCGTCGTTGATTTTCTCGAATGGCAACACATGCGTGATCAGATCGTCGATATTGATCTTTCCGTCCATGTACCAATCGACGATCCGCGGCACATCCGTTCGTCCGCGCGCGCCACCGAACGCGGTGCCCATCCAGGTCCGGCCCGTCACCAGTTGGAACGGCCGGGTGGAAATCTCCTGGCCGGCGCCCGCGACACCGATGATGACCGACTTGCCCCATCCGCGATGCGCGCATTCCAGCGCCTGACGCATGACCTGGGTGTTGCCGATGCACTCGAAGCTGTAATCCGCGCCGCCTTTGGTCAGATCGACGAGATACGGCACGAGGTCGCCCTGGACCTCGGCGGGATTGACGAAATGGGTCATGCCGAATTTCTCGGCCATCTCTTTCCGGCGCGGGTTCAGGTCCACGCCGACGATCTGCTCGGCGCCAACCATGCGCAGGCCCTGGATGACGTTCAGGCCAATGCCGCCCAGACCGAACACCACGCAACGCGCCCCGGCCTCCACCTTCGCGGTGTTCATGACCGCGCCGATCCCCGTTGTGACACCGCAACCGATGTAACAAACTTTATCGAACGGCGCGTCTTCGCGGATTTTCGCCAGCGCGATTTCCGGCAAGACGGTGAAGTTGGAGAAGGTGGAGGTGCCCATGTAGTGGTACACGGTCTCCTTCCCGCTGCTGAACCGGCTGGTGCCGTCGGGCATCACGCCGCGGCCCTGCGTGGCGCGGATCGCGACGCAAAGGTTGGTCTTGCGCGACAGGCAATATTCGCACTGGCGGCATTCCGGCGTGTACAGTGGAATGACGTGGTCGCCCTTTTTGAGGGTGGAAACATTCTTGCCGACATCCACGACGATTCCCGCGCCCTCGTGGCCGAGAATGGAGGGGAACATGCCTTCGGAGTCGGCGCCGGACAAAGTGTATTCGTCGGTGTGGCAGATGCCCGTGGCCTTGATTTCCACCAGCACTTCGCCCTCCCGCGGGCCGTCGAGTTCGACGGTCTCCAGACTTAGGGGTTCGCCGGCCTTCCGTGCCACCGCCGCGCGCGTTTTCATCGAAGCTCTCCTGGAACGATTGACGTGGCGCGATGGTGGAAGAAGGGCGGGCCGGGATCAAGCCGCCCGCTCGCGCGCCGCCGCGCCAATGCGATCCAACACCGCATCGACCCGCCGCGAGGTCGCCACATCCTGACGGAACGCGAACGCCACCCATCCCGATCCGGCGCGCGCGACCCGCGCCTCGGCGGGGCCATCCGCGCCCGGCAACAAAAACCTGGCGTCGGTTCCGGCCGCGACCCGCGCGTCCAGTGTCACCGCGATCCCACCCCGCGAGATATCGCGGATCGGCACGGCGGTCTCTGGCCCGCCGTTCAGGGTCAACAAAGTCTCGAACCCACGGCCGGAAATACGCTCGAATTTCCGGCGCTCCTCGTCGCCCGCGCCCGCGATCCCCGCCAGAAACCGCGTCAACTCCACATGCAAACTCTCGGCGGTCCGGGCCATGCGATCGGAGGCCCGCAACACATCCTCGCTGGCTTCCTCGGCGGTGTCCGACATCCTGGAGACATCCAACATCGAACGCGTGGCCGCCTCCGTCGCGGCGGCGACCGTGTTGACACTGGCGGCGATGCTGGCGGTCACGGCGGTCTGCTCCTCCACGGCGGCGGCGATCGCGGACGCGACCTCACTGACCTCGCCGATCGCGGACCCAACATCGCGGACGGCGGCGACGGCGTCCGCCGTGGCGGCGCGAATCGACGCGATTTGCCCGCCAATCTCCTCCGTCGCCTTGGCCGTCTGCGCCGCGAGCGCCTTCACCTCCCC
The DNA here is from genome assembly GCA_947474705.1 of Acetobacteraceae bacterium. Lineage (GTDB taxonomy): Bacteria > Pseudomonadota > Alphaproteobacteria > Acetobacterales > Acetobacteraceae > Rhodopila. Next base: position 85,423 of record CANJJS010000008.1, read on the forward strand.
GGTCACGACCGCGAAACCCTTGCCCGCGTCGCCCGCCCGCGCCGCCTCGATCGTCGCGTTGAGCGCGAGCAAATTGGTCCGGCCCGCGATGTCCGTGATCAAACGCACCACCGTCTCGACATGCGCCGCCGCCTCCGCGAGACCCGCGACCTTCCGATCGGTCTCCGACGCGCGATCGACGGAGGCCCGCACCGCGTCGGTCACACGCGCGACCTGCGACCCAATCTCCGTGATACTCGCCGACATTTCTTCCGCCGCCGCCGCCACCTGGGTTAGATTCCGCGCGGACTCCGTCGCGCCCCCCGCGGTCTCCCCGGCCAGAGACCGCGTGCGCCGCACAACCTCCGACGTCTCCCGCGCGCGCTGGTGCATCGTGGCGGCACCGTCGTTCAAACCCGCCATGACACCGGCGGACGAAGCGCCAAAGTCCTGAACATGCTGGTCCATCGCCGCCTGACGGCGATCCTTCGCGCGCCGCTCAGTATCGGCGGCGGTCTGAAGATCGCGGGCCTGAATGGCGTTGTTTCGAAAAACCGTCATCGCGGCGGCCATGCGCCCAATCTCGTCGCCCCGGCCCGTGCCAGGAATGACCGTGTCGAGATCGCCATCCGCCAGACGCAGCATGGCACCCGTCATGCGGGTCAGCGGCCTGACCCCGCCGGCCTCGACCGCCACCGCGATGAACGCGACACCCAACGCGAACAATATCGACGCGATACCTATACTGATTGCCAGGGCGCGCCAAAGACCCGCGATCCGCCGGTCCAACAAACGAACCAGCTCGGTTATCGCGGTATCGCGCAGACGCGCCAGTTCCGCCGTGGCCGCGCCGGCCTCTGCCGCCGCCGCCGCGCGGACGGCCGGCGGCTCGAACAGCGCCGCGCGCAACGAACCCAACACGCCAATCGCGCGCGCCTCCGCCGCCGTCAGCGGCGCGCGCAACGCCGCCGCCGTGGCGCCCGGCGCATTGGCCTTAAACGCCGTGTCCAACGAGGACCGGATCCCCTCCACGAACCCTTGCGCCCGGCCGGCGGTCAGCAAAAATTTCGCCTGCTCGTCCGGGGCCGGCGCGGCCGTGCCCGCGAACGACCGGGCCCTCGCGGACAATTCCAAAATCGCGTCGACCGCGCCGGGGATTTTCCCGGTGGCGGCGTCCATGACGTAAAACGAGTCGAGATCGGTATCCAGTGTCAGCCCCGATCCATCTGTGACCTTGCCGATCAGCGCCATGACCTTCGCCATGGAAGCGGTGGCGCCCGGTACCGGCCGCGCGCGCAGGGCGGCGGACAGCGAAGCGGCGTCCGCCGCGGTGTCCATCCCGGCGCCAAAACGCCGTTCGGCGTCGTCGACCCTGGCGGCGAGCCGGTCGCCGGCACCGTCCCCCTCGCGCGATAACGCGTCGTAGACCGCGAACAGTTCCCGATTATAGTTCGATCCCGCGATTTCCAGCCGGGTCGCCGCGATCTGGCGAGAGGTGTCGTTGAAAGTGGTGAAGAACAGGAACGCGACGGGCAACAAGAACAGCGCGTAAGCGATCCGCAGGCGGGCGACAATGGTGAGATTGTGTAGGGACGGCATCGTGAACTCCAACGGGCGGACCCCGTACGATTACTCGGAACTCGTTAATGAAACGTTGATTTTTTCTGGGCCCATGCCGAACTGGCCCGGACGGGCCCTCGCGCGCGGGCAAAGGACAGGCATGGCGAAGGGAGCACCCGCATGAACGAGGATATCGAGGTCGTGGTCATTGGCGCCGGGGTCGCGGGGCTGGGCGCGGCGGCCGCGCTGCGGGCGGCGGGACGAAGCCACGTGATCCTGGAGGCCTCGGGACGGGCCGGCGGGCGCGCCTGGACCGCATACCCCGCGGCGCTGGGCGGGGTCTGGTTCGACATGGGCGCGATCTGGTTCCACGACGCGGAAAATAATCCGTTAACCCCGATCGCCCGGAACGCCGGCGACACGCTGCTGCGCTCCGACGAAATCCGCGGGGAACGCACATATATCGATGGCCGTCCGATCAACGCATCGGAAGCGCGCGCTTACGACGCCGCCTGGCCGCGTTACGCCGCGGCGGCGGAGGCGTTGCTGAAAGATGGTGGCGATGTTCCGCTCTCCGCTGTGGCCCAGGCCCTGGCGGACGACCGATGGGCGCCGACGGTGGAGGCGTGGGAGGGGCCGGTGATCTGCGCTGCCGACGCGGATACATTCAGCACGCGCGACTGGCGGCGGAACGCGCTGGGCGGCCTGAACCTCGTGCCCGAGGGCGGGGTGGGCGCGTTCGTGACCCGGCGGCTGACCGCGGGGCTCGATATCCGGTTCGACACACCCGCGACCCGGATCGAATGGGGCGAACGCGTCAAGGTTGAAACCCCGGCCGGAACAGTGACCGCGAAGGCATGTATCGTCACGGTGTCCACGGGTGTCCTGGCGTCTGGCGCGCTGGCGTTCGATCCCGCTTTGCCTGCGGAAACACGCGACGCCGTTCACGCGCTGCCCATGGGCCTGGCGATCAAGGTCGCGCTGCGCGCAAACGGGCCGGACCGGCTGGACCTGCCGGGACATTGCTCGGTCGATCGCCAGGTGGCGCGAAGCGGCGAAAGCCTGATGCCGTTCCAATGCTGGCCGTTCGGGCGCGACTACGTTCAGGGCTGGATCGGCGGCGGCCTCGCCTGGACATTGGCCAAAGCGGGCGAGGCGGCCGTGATCGATCACGCGCTTGGCGAGCTGCGCGCGCTGTTCGGCGGGCGGGTGGACCGGCTGTTCGCGGGCGGCGGTACACTGGTGACCCATTGGGATTCTGATCCTTGGGTGCGCGGTGCCTATTGTTACGCGCTGCCGGGTCATGCGGCCGCGCGCGATATCCTGGCACGGCCGATCGCGGATGGGCGGCTGAACTTCGCTGGCGAGGGCTGCAACGTGCCCTATGCCGGCACCGTGGCGGGGGCCTGGTTGAGCGGACAGGCGGCCGCGCGGGCGGCTTTGGCGGCGTTATAGCGGTCGGCGGGATTGACGCCGTTCCTCGCGAGTTTCGGGGTGAGATATGAAATTCCACCAATTGAAGGAATTTCGTCTTGACAGAAATTGTTATAACAGTTAGTTAGTCAATCGCGGACGGACAACACGGCGAAGTTCCTTGGTCCCTGGACCAGCATCGCCGCGGCATCTTCCCGCAGGCCACCTGGTTTGGGTGGAGGGAACCGCTGGCTTTGGCCGGATTGTTTCCTCCGGCGCCCACATCGTCTGCTTCGACCTGCCATGATTGGAACAAAACATGAACAATTCCACGAAAGACAGCGGCCGTATCGTTCTGGGCGGCGGCATGCGTCTCCCGGCCGCGAAGCCCGCGACCACGAAAATCGTTCTGGGCGGCGGCATGCGCCTCCCGGCCGCGAAGCCCGCGACCACGAAAATCGTGCTGGGCGGCGGCATGCGCCTCCCGGCCGCGAAGCCCGCGACCGCGAAAATCGTTCTGGGCGGCGGCATGCGCCTCCCGGCCGCGCGCTGAGCCTCGCCTGACCGGGCGATACCCGAGGGCCCGATCCCCGGGTATCGCCCCCCTCCTTCCCGTGACCCGAACGACCGAGGAACGCCATGTTGGACTCTTCCCCCGCCATCGCCCGTTTCAATCGCCTGATGGAACAGACCCGGCCCCCCATGCGCGCGGACCGTTCGGCCGCCGGAACCCTGCCCACCCGCGCCTATCGTTACTGCGAAGCGGTGACCGCCGCCGCCGGTTACGGCTGGTGGATCTTTCCGCCCACGGGTCTGCGTTTTGTTTGGGATGGCGCGGATATTTTCTGGACCTGCGACGCGCTGGACGATTGGGAGCCCTTGAGCCCCTCGGCGCAATATCCTGGGTTTTCCGATGCCTTCGACGCCGCCGCGCCCGAGCATCTGAAGGGCTGCGCGCCGCCGATGCTGACGGCGTTGCCGGAACCCGGCGCGCTGCAAATCTGGACGGGTCTGATGGTCCGCACTCTGCCGGGCTGGCATCTGTTGGTCCGCGCGCCCGCGAACCTGCCGCTGAGCAGCGCCTTCGCGATGTATGAAGGGATCGTCGAGACCGACTCGTGGTTCGGCCCGCTGTTCACCAACCTACGCTTCACGCGCACCAACAGCCCGATCACGCTGCGGCCGGATTTTCCATTGTTGCAGGCACAGCCCATCCGCGCGTCGAGCTACGCGGACTCGGTGCTTGACGCCACCGATTTCGTGCCGGGCATGGATGGCATGACGGCGGAAGACTGGATGGATTACCACGAGACCATCGTGGTCCCGAACGAGGACAAGGACCGTCC
>CANJJS010000009.1 GCA_947474705.1 Acetobacteraceae bacterium
GATATTCCCGTGACGTTTCTGGGCGTGGAGGCCGGGGGGCTGACGCATCTACGGGCCACCGCGCGTCACCCGCAGTTACACGCGGACCAACTCTCCACGGGCGATGCCTGGATTACCGCCGATCGCAAGCTGGCGCGCGTGACGTTCGAGGCGCGGGGGACGTACGGCACCGCGCGGGGCGAGGTCGTGCTTCAGGATTGCAACGGCGATCCAGGAACGCCGTGAGACACCCTTGTCATACCGAGGGCGTCCAGACCTCCGGCACGAAAGCATATCCTTCCGACGCCCGCGCCACGTGTCCGAAGCACGGGAAATCCAGATGCATGCCCGCGACCATGGTCCGGTCCGTCGCGGTCATGTCCATGATCCGCTGGCGCGACGCGATCGCCGCCGCGCCGTCGATATCGAAGCCCATGCCGACACCGGGCATTTTGAACTGAATACCCGGCATATGCACGATATCGCCCCAGATCAGCAAAGACTCGTTGCCAGAGGCGATCATCCAGCCGGAGTGACCAGGTGTGTGGCCGGGCTCCGGGACGATGGAGATGCCTGGCAGCGCCTCGCCCGACGCCATCAGCCGGATACGATCGCCATAGGCGGCGATGGCGGACCGCGCCAGCGTCACGAACCCCTTGTCCTGGTCTGTCGTCGCGCCCGCCAAGGTTGCCTCGTCCGACCAGAACGCATGGTCCGCCGGATGCACGACCAGTTCCGCGTTCGGAAACAGCGCCGCGCCGGCGCCGTCGATCAGTCCGCCGATATGGTCGGGATGCAGATGCGTGGCCAGGACCGTGCCGATGTCGCCGGCGGCGACGCCCATCGCCGCCAGAACATCGGCGAGGCGCCCCAGGTCGGCGCCGAAGGCGACTCCGCAGCCCGCGTCGACCAGCGCCAGCCGGTCCCCGGTTCGCACCAGGAAGCAATTGACCGCCAGCCTTGGCGGCACGGCCCGGAAGCTGGCTTCGTGCATCGCCGTGGCCTCGTTTTCCGGCAGGTTGGCGAGCATGGAAAACGCGCCCTGGAACATCCCGTCGTTGATCGCCGTGACGATCGTATCGCCGATGCGCTTGTGGTGAATGCCGAGGGGCTGATGGGTCGGGGCCGCCATGTCCTTGGTCCTTATTCTTCTCGTTCCGCCTTCCCCTTTCTTGCCGCGCGTCTGGGCCGCGGGCAAGACCGGTCTCAGCCGGTCTCCGCGACAAACCGGTACGTGCCGTAGATCTTTTCCACACGGCCCAGACCCGGCCAGGGATGGTGGTAGCCGACGACGGAGAGCCGGTCGGCGACCAGCCGGTCCAGCAGGCGGCGCCGGGTGCGAACGCTCTGTTCGCGGTCGGTGTCGTAGACGCTCTCCGCGTCGGGAAACGTATAAGACAGCGGATCGTGGAAGGCGACGTCGCCGGTCAGGCACCAGCCGCCGTCGAACAGGAACGCCAGATGGCCGGGCGTATGGCCGGGCGTGGCGAGGGCGTGGACGCCGGGGGCGAATTCTTCCTCGTCGCGGACAAAACGGATACGGTCTCGCAACGGCAGGATGTGTTTGGCGATCCCGGCCAGGCTTTTCGCCATCCCGGGGCCGGAGGGTCCGGCGGTCCAGTAATCCAGCTCCGCCTGGGACATATAGAGGGTGGCGTTGGGGAAATTCGGCGTCCCGTCGTCGGCCATGGTGCCCCAGCAATGGTCGGAATGGCCATGCGTGAGCACAACGCCATCGATGTCCGCCGGGGAGACGCCCGCCAGCGCCAGGTTCTCCAGCAATTTTCCGCTGTCGGGGCCGTAGAGTTTCTCGGATCCCATGCCGTTGTCGAACAGGAATGTCTTGCCGCCGGTTTCCAGCAGCAGGCAGTTTTGCTCGACCCGGATACGATCGACGGGTTGTCCCGAGTCGGTCAGCGGCCGCGCCAGCATGTCTTTTCCCGGTCCCAGAAAGACTTTCTCCGGCGCGTGCAGAAGCAGCGGGCCGTCGGACACGATCGTGGCGCGCATGGCGCCGATCTGGAAACGGTGGATCATGCGCCGATCCTCGCGCAGGCGGTGTTGAGCCAAACGCGCGCGGCGGGGTCGAGATGCGGTCCGACCTCGGCCAGCACGCGGGCGTGGTAGGCGTTCAGCCAGTCCAGTTCCCATGGATCGAGCAAGGCCGGGTCGAGCAGATGGCGGTCGAAGGGCGCGAGGGTCAGCGTTTCGAAGCGCAGGAAGGGCCGTTTCGTGTCCGGCATTTCGGCGGGCTGGACCAGCAGCAGGTTTTCCAGCCGGATGCCGTAATGGCCCGGCAGGTAATAGCCGGGCTCGTTGGACAGGATCATGCCGGCGCCGATCGGGACCGGGCGGGCGAGGCGGGAGATGCCGACGGGACCTTCGTGCACCGAGAGATAGCTGCCGACGCCGTGGCCGGTGCCATGGTCGTAGTCGATGCCCGCCTGCCACAGGGCCCGGCGCGCGAAGGAGTCGATATGCGCGCCGCCGACGCCTTCGGGGAAGACCAGGCTGGCGATGGCGATATGGCCTTTCATGACGCGGGTGACATGGTCCTTGACCGCCGCGGGGGCCGCGTCCGGCCCGGTCCAGACGGTGCGGGTAATATCCGTTGTCCCGTCCGGGTACTGGGCGCCGGAGTCGATGAGGTAGACCTCGTTGGGTTTGATGGGACGATTGGTTTCCTCGGTGACGCGGTAATGGATGATGGCGCCGTGTTCGCCGGCGCCGGAGATCGCCGGAAAGCTTTCGCCGCGGAAGCCGTCGATGGCCTCGCGGCAGGCGAGCAGGCGGTTGGCGGCGGACATTTCGGTTTCAGTGTTGGCGGGGCCGATCTGGGACAGCCAGTGCAGGAACCGGCACATCGCCACGGCGTCGCGGGCATGGGCCGCGCGGGCGCCGGCTTGTTCCACCGGATTTTTCTTCGCTTTGGGCAGCAGGCAGGGGTCGGGCGCGGCGGCGATCTTCGCGCCGGCCTCTTTCAGCCGTTGGGAGAACCAGACGGGCGCGCCGGCGGGGTCGACTCGCACGGTTTTGCCGGCGAGGCGGTCCAGCGCGGCGGGCAGCGCGGCGCGGTTGGCGATCGAGACGCCGTTGCCCAGCCAGGCGCGGGTGGGTTCGGGCAGTTTGACGGGGTCGATGAAGAGTTCGGCGCCGCCGTCGGCGTGCGCCAGGGCGAACCCCAGCGCGAAGGGGGTGAAGGGGACGTCGCCGCCCCGGATGTTGAACAGCCAGGCGACGGAGGCCGGATCGGTCAGGACGGCGGTGTCCTGGCCCGCCTGTTTCAGCAGGGTGGCGATATCCTGGCGTTTTTCCTCGCTGGATCGTCCGGCGAGGGTCAGCGGGTGGGGGGTCGCTTCGGCCTGTGAGGCGCTGGGCCGGCTGGTCCAGACGGTGTCGACGGGGTTGGTGTCGACGGGGATCATGGCGAGGCCGGCTTTGGTGTAGCGGGCGAGTCCGTCCTCGCTGACAAGCCAGGGGTCGAAGCCGATTTTCGCGCCTTTGGGGGCGTTGGCGGCGATCCAGGTTTCCGGCGGGTTGTCGGTGACGTGGAGGCGTTCCCAGAGCGCCGGGTCGGTTTGGTCCGCGAGTTGGAGGACGTAGCGGCCGTCGGTAAACACGGCGGCTTTGTCCGCGAGCACGATGGCGAGTCCGGCGCTGCCGGTGAATCCGGTCAGCCAGGCGAGGCGTTCGGCGGAGGCTGGCACGTATTCGCCCAGATGCTCGTCGGCTCTTGGCACGATGAAACCATGTAGTCCCCGGCGGGAGAGTTCGATCCGCAACGAAGAGAGGGGGGTTACGCTCATTTTATTCTCCATCGGCCTCGCCTGACGAAATTTCATACCTGTCGATGACGACATGCGTTTCACGCATGCCGGGTCCGGGGTTTTCACGCTTATCCACAGGGGTTGGCGGGATTATGTTGCGTTGCACCAAAACCCGGGGCGCCCCGCCAGTCTGACAGAGCGTTGAACCCAGGTGAATTTTGGAGAGTGAGCCATGAGTGCACCGATCGCCAAGAGCCAGATGGCTTTTGAATTACCGAAGCTGAGCTATATCGACACGCGTTGGGAAGAACCAGCCGTTCAGCCGGCTGGCGAGACGGTTGAAGAGCGCGGTCTCGCCGCGTGGATCGCGTCGTATGTCGCGGGGTTTCGCGCCTGGCGCGCGGATGCGCGGTCGCTCGCGGAGTTGCGGGGTCTGACCGAGCGCGAGTTGTCCGATATGGGATTGAACGCCGGGGATGTCGAGCGTTTGTATGACGCGCGTTACAACCAGGATGTTCTGAGCCGTTCGGCGATCTTCTGATCGCATCGCGATGGCGCCGGGGCGGTTTCGCCGCCGTCCCGGCGCCGCGCGGTTACTTCAGGGTCTTCAAATAGGCGATGACATCGGCGCGTTGCGCCGGGTCTTGCAACCGGAAGCCCATCCGGTTTCCTGGCACGAGTTTTTCCGGGTTTGTCAGCCACTGGTCCAGCCGTGCCTCGTCCCAGACGAAGCCCGCTTTTTTCAGCGCGGGCGAGTAGGCGAAATCCGTCAGGCCGCCCGCGGTCCGGCCGACGACGCCCTGGTGTCGCGGCCCGATCCGGTTGAGGGACGGCGAGTGGCAGGCGATACATTTGTCGTAGACGTCCGCGCCTTTCGCGGGGTCGCCGCCAGCCCATGCGGTGGGGCTGACGGCGGTCGCGAGCGCCAGGGACAGGACCGCGGCCACCGTGGGGCGGCGTGCCGCGGGGGGTTGTTCCGCCGGGTCCTGGCGCATGGGGTCAGCCGCCGAAGCTCAGGGCGTTGCCGGGCAGCGCGATCCCGAGCGCGGTTTGCAGCGCCGTGAAATGCATCGCCTCGTCCGCCGCCAGGCGCGCCGACACCTGCGCCAGCATTGGATCGGAAAAGGAAGGAATGACGCCGATGTAGGCGTTGGCAGCGCCTTTTTCGAGCCGGGCGGCGAGTTTCAGCACGTCCGCCTCGTTCTTCGGGCCGGCGGCCATGACGACCTTGGCATATTCGTCCTTGCCTTTGGCCGCGACGGCGGTTCCGCCGAGTTTGCGGATCGTGGCTTCCAGCGCGGCGGCGTGTTCCTTGTGCTGGCTTTGGAAGGCCACGGCGACTTTCAGCGTGCCCGCGCTCAGCAGCCCGGATTCCGCGCCGACCTGGTAGACGCCGATGGCTTCCTGCTCGAGGCCCAGGGCGGTGTTGAGGATGCCGACGTCTTTTTTGGGGTCCGAACTGGCGGCTTTGGCGGTGCGCGCGGCGAGCGCGTCGAAGCCGACCAGAAGCGCGACGGCGCTGGCGGACAGCACGGTCTTGCGGCGGCCCGCGTCGAAGCCCCGGGGTTGGATCAGTGTGTTTGTCATGGTGTGTTTCCTTTCCTCGCGAGATCGCGTGGACCGGATCGAAGCGGATCGGCGTATCGCCGCGCAATCGGGAAACACGGCGGTGGGACGCCCGGTCATTTGTTCGGGACGGGCGGACGGATGCGCGAAAATTCGTCGATGGAGAGAGATCCAGGCCGGTGGCGGGCCCGTATGACGCGTGGAAGCACACGGCGAACGAGGTGCGTTATGCGGGATATTCTTCACGATATATCGGACGACCCGTTGGGCGAGATTTTCGCCCATGTTCATTTGTCGCATGTATCGTGGCGCCGGTCTCCGCCGGCGGACATGACGGCGGGGCCGGCGCGTTTGTTCGTGGTTGGCGATGGGGTTTGGCCGTTGCCGGACGGTGGCCTCGCCGGGCCGGGCGATTTGGTTCTGGTGGCGCCGGGCCGGGTTGTCGCGCCGCCACCGATCGGCACGCCGCCGCGGCTGTTGACGGGCGAGTTGACGTTCGGGGCCGGCGCGGACCATCCGTTGTTTCAGGCGTTACCGGATATTATCTGGCTTGGGCGCGATACGCGGGAGAAAAGTCCGGGACTGGATGAGACGGTGCGGTTGTTGTTGCGGTATTTGCTGTTGGCGCATCGTCCGTCGATGGCGGTGCTGAGCCGGCTGTCGGAAATCGTATTAATGGAAACGATCCGTGCCACCGCGCATGAATCGTCGGTTCTGAGCAATATACTGGCGGCGTTCCACGACCGGCGCATTTCGGCCGCGCTGGCGTTGCTGCACGCCGCGCCGGACCGCGCCTGGACGGTGCAATCGCTGGCAGAGGCCGTCGCGATGTCGCGCAGCCGCTTCGCCGCCCGGTTCCAGACGGTCACGGGACACGGACCTTTGACCTATTTGCGGGATTTACGGTTGCGGCAGGCGGAGGCGCGGCTGCGGTCGGGGGCTTCAAGTGTCATGGAAGCCGCGCGTCACGCCGGATACCGGTCCGCCACGGGTTTGACCCGGGCGTTCGCGCATCGGTTCGGGCGGACTCCGGCGGCCGTGCGCGCGGTTCAGATGGGTTGAGTGAGCATCGCCACGCGCGACATGAAGTCCGGCGGTTTACCGCCCGCGAGCAGTGGCGCGGCGTCCGCGATCGCGTCGAGGAACGGCACGAGCCAGGCGACGTCGTCTTTCGAAAAATCGCCGAGCACGTAGGAAAGAACACGGTCTTTCACGCCGGGATGGCCAATGCCCAGACGCGCGCGCCAGTATTCCGGCGATCCGAGCTGCCGGTCCATGCTGCGCAACCCGTTATGCCCGGCCGCGCCGCCGCCTTTTTTAACGCGCAGTTTCCCAGGCGCGAGGTCGAGTTCGTCGTGGAACGCGACGATCGTTTCCGGAGGCAGTTTGTAGAACGCGGCCGCGGCCTGCACGGCCTCGCCGGATGCGTTCATGTAGGTCATGGGTTTCAGCGCGAGGATTTTCTCGCCGCCGATATTGCCTTCGGCGACCTGGCCTTTGAATCGGTTCCGCCACGGGGAGAACCCGTGGCGGATCGCGATGACGTCGAGCGCCATGAAACCGATATTGTGGCGGTTTTTCACCATGCCCGGCTCTGGATTGCCCAGACCGACCCAGAGGAGCATGTCGTGCCTCCGTTGAAAGGGGGGTTAGCCCTTCTTCGCGGCGGCTTTTTTGGCCGGCGCCTTGGATCCGCCGGCGGCGGGGGTCGCGGCTTCCTCGACCTTTGTCGGCGGCACGACGGTGGCGATCACGAAATCGCGGGAGTCGACGGGCTTCGAGTTCTCGGTGCCCTTCAGGTCGTGCCAGCGGACGTTATCGTTGAAGTCGAGCGGGCTGAGATCGGCGGTGAACTGGTCGGGGATGTGATCGGCGTCGCAGTAGACGTCCACCACGTGCATCACGACGTTCAAAACTCCGCCCCGCTTCAGTCCTGGGCTTGTCCCATCATTGTCGAAGTGAACGGGCACCTGAACCTTGATGCGCTCGCCGGGGACGAGGCGCTGGAAGTCGACGTGGACCGGGTTGTCGGTCACGGGATGGAACTGCACGGCGCGGATCAGCGCGCGCACCGGCTCCGGGCCGCCCTGAATTTCGTACATGCGGGACTGCCAGCCGCCGCGATGCAGTTCTTTCATCACGTCGCGGGGTTCCAGCGAAATCAGGCTGGGTTCGATTTTGCCGCCGTAGATTACCGCGGGAACTCTTCCCGTCCGCCGAGTCGCTCGCGCTGCCCCCTTACCTGCTTGCGCGCGTGTCTCGGCCGCGATCGTCACGATGTTGGCCATGGTCTTTGCTCCTGAATGACAGAACGCCGGCCTCCAGGGGTGCCGGCGAAGCGCGGGCGTTTACAGCACCGGCACAAGGGAGGCAAGAGCGACGATCGGGCCCTGACAGCGACGGTCCCGCGCCGCTGGCCATCCCCGCCGGGCGAGGCTATACTCCCCGCAAAGACAACCCACGAGGCCTTTCCCCATGATCCACGCAGCGGACAGCATCGTCGCCCAGCAGGCCAATCGCCGGAGAACCGGCAATGGCTGGCACACAACCTATATCGGCAAGAACCGCAACACGCTTCAGGCCGGCGAGGCCCCGCCCGCCGACGACGTCATCTACCCCATGGCCTTCCTCGTGGAAAAAGACGCCGCCGCGATCGTGAAGCCGCATTTCCACAGCGCCGACCAGTATCAGGTCGTCGTCCAGGGCGGCGGCCGCCTTGGCGTGCACGATGTCGGCAGCGTCGCCGTCCATTACACCGACGCCTGGTCCGCCTACGGCCCCATTATCGCCGCGGACGAGGGCATTTCCTGGTTCACGCTGCGCAACACCTGGGATCCCGGCGCCCGCTACATGCCCGCCGAGCGTCAGGCCCTGCGCGAAGCCCGCGCCAAATTCCAGCATCGCGAGGCCACCTGCGGCCCGATGAACGCCCTGTCCGACGCCGAACTCGCCGCCCTGACCGACGTCGCCGGCAACGCCGTGATCGCGGAAACCAAGGACGGTCTCGGCACCTGGCGTTACACGGTGAAAGCCGGCGGCGTGGCACGCGGCCCCGATCCCTCCACCGGCGGCGGCCAGTTCTGGCTGGTGACCGCGGGCATGGCCCATGTCCCCGGCGGCGCGCTGCTGCCCCCGAACTCCACCGTCTTCGTGGGTCCGGACGACGCGGCGCTGGCGATGACCGCCGGCCCGATGGGCGCCGACCTGCTGTGCATGCAGTTCCCCAAGCGCGCCCACGACTAAGCGCGCCTTCATGGACGGAGATCGTATCGGGCTGGGTTTGTCCCCACGCCGCAAGGAAGACTCGCGCTTTCTCATCGGCAAAGGCGCCTATCTCGACGATCTCCCCTTCCCTGGCCTGACGCATGCCGTCTTCGTGCGCGCCACACACGCGCACGCGGGCATCGCCGGCATCGATACCGCGGCCGCCAAGGCCGCTCCAGGCGTCCTCGCCGTCCTGACAGACGCCGATGTCCGCCATGACGGCCTGAACGACCTGCCCCCCACCGTCGAAGCCAACGTCCAGACCGGCGAGCGCTTCCAGTTCACCGCGCTCCCGCTCCTCGCCCGCGACGAAGTCCGTTACGCCGGTCAATTGATCGCCCTGGTCGTGGCGGAAACCAAAAACCAGGCGCTGGACGCAGCCGAACTGGTCCGCGTCGATTACGCGCCCCGCCCCGCCGTCATGGACCCCGAACAGGCCGCCGCCACGCCCGAACTTCTGTGCATGGACTGGCGCCTTGGCGACGCCGGCGAAGCTTTCGACAAAGCCACCCATGTCGTGTCGCTGCGGCTTCTCAATCACCGCATCGTCACCAACCCCATGGAACCTCGCGGCGTCGTCGGCATCCACGACCCCGAAACGGACGCCTATACCGCCCATGTCTCCAGCCAGAGCCTCCACGCCAACCGCGACGCCATCGCCCGCGCGCTGAACATTGCTCCGGAGAAACTCCGCTTCACCGCGCCCGACGTCGGCGGCGGCTTCGGCGCCAAAAACTTTCCTTATCCCGAACAAGCCCTGATCCCGTGGGCCGCGAAACGTCTGGGACGGCCGGTGAAATGGATCGCCAGCCGTTCCGAAGTCTTCCTCAGCGACCACCAGGCCCGCGACCAAACCGCCTGGGCTTCCCTGGCGCTGGACGCGGAGGGCCGCTTCCTCGGCCTGCGCGCCGACAGCATCGCCAATATCGGTGGCTATATGTGCGGCGGCGCCGGATCGTTGCAAACCTTCCAATACCCGCATTTGCAGGGCGGCATTTACGCCATCCCCCGCATCGGCCTGCGCATCCGCACCGTCCTCACCAACGCCACGCCCATCGGAGTCACCCGCGGCCCTGGCTTCGCCGAAGCCATCAATATCGTCGAGCGCCTGATCGACGCCGCCGCCCGCCAATGCGGCTTCGATCGCGCGGAACTGCGCCGCCGCAACATGGCCAGGACACCGATGGTCAACGCCCTTGGCTATGCCGTCGACAGCGGCGATTTCCGCGGCACCTTCGACAAAGCCCTCGCCGCCGCCGATCTTCCCGGCTTCGAAGCCCGGCGCCGGAACAGCGAAGGCCGAGGCTTTCACCGCGGCCTCGGCTTCGCCTGCCACATCAAGGGAACCGGCGGCAACCCGTCCGAAAACGTCGATATTCGCTTCGCCGAGGACGGAACGGTGGAGCTCGTCACCGGCACCCAAACCATCGGCCAGGGCCACGAAACCACATTTCCGCAGATCGTCGCGCATTGTCTCGGGGTTCCGAACGACCGCGTCCGCCTCGTCTACGGCGACACCGCCGCCATCCGGACCGGCGGCGGTCACGGCAGTTCCCGCGCCACCTATATGGGCGGCACCGCGATCTTCCGCGCCTCGGAAATGATCGTCGAGAAAGGCCGCCCCATCGCCGCTTCCATGCTGGAAGCGGCCGAAGCCGACATCGCCTTCGCGGACGGGATGTTTTCAATCGCCGGCACCGACCGGAGCGTCGATCTCCTGGACGTCGCCGCCAAGGCCCGCGAGAACGGAACCCCACTCGACACCTATTACTTCTGGACGCGGGAACACATGACTTTCCCCAACGGCACCCATGTCGTGGAAGTCGAGATCGACGCTGACACGGGCCGCGTGTCCCTGGCCCGCCACACCGCCGTCGACGATTACGGAATCATCGTGAACCCCATGGTCGCCTCGGGCCAGGCCCATGGCGCGATCGCGCAAGGCGCCGGACAGGCACTGATGGAGCACGCGGTGTTCGACGCGAACGGCCAGGTGCTGACAGGCTCCTTCATGGATTACACCCTCCCGCGCGCCGCCGATTTCCCCGCCTTCAACCTCGATTTCAACAACACCGTCTGCACCACCAATCCCCTCGGCGTGAAAGGCTGCGGCGAGGCCGCCGCGGTCGGCGTCTATCCCGCCATCGCCAACGCCGTCGCCGACGCGCTTGGCACCAACGGCATCCTCGACGCCCCCGTCACCGGCGAGAGAATCTGGCGCGCGTTGAACGCGACCCGATAGACAGCGCTTCAGCCCTCGGGCATCATCGCCGCAATCAAGATCGGCCTGGCGGTTGTGCCTGGCGAAACGAGGGAGGCCAGACGCGCCAGGCGAGCACAGAGTCTCGCCGCGAAAGCCATCCCTCGCGCCATGCCAATGCCTCGCCCTACATATGGGACGGCGAGATTATGGGATTTAAGCGCGCCCGCGTTTTCGCGGGCCTCTGTTTGGCACTTGGCGCCTTCGCGCCTGGCCCGTCCGCGCGCGCCGCGGAAGCCGATCCGTCCGTGCCGCTGGTCTTTTACGACATGGCCGGCAACGCCACGCTCGATCCCGCCGAACCGCAAAACAACAGCAGCTTTTCCCACGAGATCCTGCTGGCGCTCTACGACACCGTCATCCGCATGGACGACGCCGGGACGCCCGGACCCGGCCTCGCGGAATCCTGGACCCGCAACGCCGACCTGACCGAACTGACGCTCAAACTCCGGACCAATGCCCGCTTCCACGACGGTCTGCCCGTCAACGCGGCGGCGGTGAAAGCGAACCTCGAACGTTCCGCCGCTTTGGGCTCGCGCGCCGGGGCGACCATGTTCGAAACCATGAACCTCATCTCCGGCATCGAGGTGCTCGGCGAATTCGAACTCCGCCTCAAACTCAAAAAACCCAGCGGCCAGATCGAGTTCTGGCTGGGCTCCAACCCCGGCATGATGATCAGCCCCGCCGCGCTGAAAGACGGCGCCTTCGGCGGCGCCCTGACCGCGATCGGCGCCGGACCGTTCAAGCTGAAACATTTCGACCCCAACGTCACCACGACCACCACCCGCTTCGAGGAGTACTGGGCCGGCGCCAAAACCCGCGCCGCCGGGTTCGACCATCATTACGTGCCCGACGGCCGCGCCCGCCTGAACGCGCTCCGCTCCGGCCAGGCGAACGTCGCCCTGATCGACGCCAAACAAATCCCCGAAGCCAAAGCCGCCGGATTGTTCGTTCAGCCCGTCAACAAAAACGCCTTCTGGGACATCTACCCCAACACCAAAAAAGGCCCCCTGGCCGATATCCGGGTCCGCCAGGCCATGATGTACGCGATCGACCGCGAAGGCCTCGCCGGCGCCATCGGCGGCGGCAGCGCGCGCGCCGCCCTGCAACTCTGGTCGGAACGCTCCCCCTATTTTGTCCCCGAACTGGAACAACGCTACCCCTTCGATCAAAAGAAGGCGCGCGAACTCCTCGCCGCCGCCGGATACAAAGACGGTTTCGAAATCACGCAACTGTTGCTGAACAGCACCGAATACCGCCAGCTCGCCGAGGCCCTGCAAGCCAATCTCGCGGAAGTCGGCATCAAAACGAAATTCGACGTCGTCGATCTCTCGCAGTTCACCGCCTTCCACAAACCGCCGGGACGCGGCGACATGCTGATGGCGCGGTACGGCGGACGCAGCGACCCCATCCAGACCGTGTTCGAACTGGTCGGCACCGGCGGAACCTACGCCCTTGGGGGCGCCGTCAGCCCCAAAATCGACGAACTGCTCAACAAACTCCGCGCCATGGCGGGCACCGACCCCGCGCGCATCGGATTGATGCACGACCTGGCGCGCGAAATCTCCGAAACGGCCGCGACACTCCCCATGATCACGCGCGCCAATGTCTACGCTTACAAACCTGGCTGCATCCTCGATCTCGTGCCGTACCTGCCATCGGGCGACGACCGGTTCAACGATGTGCACGTCGCGAAAGGATGCAAATGATGCGTATTCCCACCTTCCTCGCCAGCCTGTTTCTGTCGGGCGCCGCGATCGCCGGCGGCACCAACCCCAACGCGATGCTGATTTATTACGACGCCGTCAGCAACCAAACGCTGGACCCGCGCGAACCGCAAAACAACAGCAGCTTCGCGCAGGGACCGCTGATGGCGATTTTCGATCAGTTGATTTACCTCGACCCCAAGGGCAACCCAACGCCGGGCCTCGCGACGTCCTGGACGTACAACACCGAACTGACCGAAATCGTTCTGAAACTCCGCCCGAACGTGACCTTCCATAACGGCGAGAAATTCAACGCCGCCGTCGTCGCCCGCAATTTCCAGGCCGCCACTGCCCTGGGGTTGCGCGCCGGATTCGCCGTCTCCGAAACCATGTCCCAGATCGCCAGCGTCGAAACGACCGGCGAGGACACCGTCAAAATCAAACTGAAACAACCCAACGGTCAAATGCCCTACCTTCTGGGCTCCCAGGCCGGCATGATGATCGCCCCCGCCTCCCTGGAAGGCGACGCCTTCGGCGTCGCGCTGAAACCCATTGGCAGCGGTCCTTACAAAGTCCGATCTTTCGAC
This sequence comes from Acetobacteraceae bacterium, assembly GCA_947474705.1. Taxonomy (GTDB): domain Bacteria; phylum Pseudomonadota; class Alphaproteobacteria; order Acetobacterales; family Acetobacteraceae; genus Rhodopila. Next base: position 13,130 of record CANJJS010000009.1, read on the forward strand.
TCCAACATCAAAACCGTCACGGATCGTTACGACGGATACTGGGACGGCCCGCGCGGCCGCCCGGCGGGGTTCGAGCACCAGTACGTCAATGACGGCCGCGCCCGGCTGAACGCGCTCCGCTCCGGCCAGGCCAACCTCGCGCTGATCGACCCGCGCCAGATCGCCGAAGCCAAATCCGCCGGCTTCGAAGTCCTGATCAACGAGAAAAACAGCACCTGGGATATCTACCTGAACGTCAAACGCGACAATATCGGCCGCCTGAAAATGCGCCAGGCCTTCATGCACGCGCTCGACCGCGCCGCCATCGCCGAGGGTCTCGGCTACGGCGCCTCCAAGCCCACCGCGCAGTTGTTCGCCAGTTCCTCCCCCGCCTGGGTGAAGGAAATGGAGACCCTCTACCCCTACGATCCCGCCAAGGCCAAAAAACTCCTCGCCGAAGCCGGATATCCCAACGGCGTCGATGTCACCTGGGTTCTTCTGAACACCACCGAATACAAACAAATCGCCGAGGCCGTACAGGCGATGATGGCCGAGGTCGGAATCCGCATCAAATTCGACGTCGTCGATATCTCGCAATACGTGACCTTCCGCCGCCCGCCCACCCGCGGCGACATCATGATGGCGCGCTGGGGCGGGCGTCCCGATCCGCTCCAGGCCTTCCAGGAAGTCACGGGCACCGGCGGGTCCGTCAACGCCGGCGACGCCGCCTCGCCGGAAATCGATGCGCTGATCGACAAAGCCCGCCGCATGGACCCCGCCAACCCGGAGCGGATGAAAGTCATCCACCAACTCGGCAAAGTCACCACCGAACTGGCGGCGCATTTCGGCATCATGACCCGCTCCGCCGTCTACGCCTACAAACCCGGCTGCATCGCGGGCCTGCCGCCCTATCTCCCCACCGGCAACGATCGCATCAACGACGTCACCATCGGAGAAAACTGCAAATGAAGCGTCTCGCGCTGCTGCTGGGTCTCCTCGCGCCCGCCGCCCTTCAGGCGGCGGAGCCCGACGCGAACCCGGCGGCGACGCTGACCTATTTCGACGCCGCGACCAACGCGACGCTCGACCCCGTCGAGCCGCAAAGCAACTCCAGCGTCTCCCAGGCCGCGCTGCTGGCGATTTACGACGCCCTGGTCCGCCTGTCCGACACCGGCGAGCCGTTGCCCGGCCTGGCGACACGCTGGAGTTTTAATAATGACCTCACCGAATTTACCCTGACCATCCGTTCCGGCGTGACCTTTCACGACGGCGCCAAACTCGATGCCGCCGCCGTCGTCCGCAATTTGCAACGTTCCATCGACCTCGGGGGACGCGCGGGGGCGTCAACCCAGGAGCTGACCGCGAAAATCGCGAGCGTCACCGCCAAAGGCAATGATACCGTCGTCATCAAACTGAAAGAACCAAACGGGCAGATCCCCTTCCTGCTCGCCATGCAGCCGGGCATGATGATCTCCCCCGCCTCGCTCACGCCCGAGGCCTATGGCGGCACCCTGAAACCCGCCGGTGCCGGCCCGTACAAAGTCCGGATATTCGAGGCCGCGAACCGCACCGTCATGGATCGTTTCGACGGCTACTGGAACGGCGGCGACGGCCGGCCGGCCATCTTCATCCAGCAATACGTCCCCGACGCCCGCGCCCGCATGAACGCCGTTCGCTCCGGCCAGGCCAACCTCGTCCTGCTCGACAACCGCCAGATCGACGAAGCCAAAGCCGCCGGTCTCACCGTCCAGGTCAACGAGCGCAACACCATCACCGACCTCTATGTGAATGTGTCCCGCGATACGACCGGCAAGCTGAAAGTCCGCCAGGCCCTGATGCACGCCATCGACCGCCAGGCCCTCGCCGAGGCCTTGGGCGGCGGTGTCGCCCAACCCGTCGTGCAACTCTTCGCCCGCGGCTACCGCATGCACGACCCAGAGCTGGAGAAACGCTTCCCTTACGATCCCGCCCGCGCCAAAAAACTCCTCGCCGAGGCCGGATTCCCCAACGGGGTCGATATCAACTGGCTGATGTCCAACACCAGCGAAACCCGCATCATCGCCGAGGCCGTGCAGGCCATGGTCGCCGAATCCGGCATTCGCATGAAGCTCGACGTCGTCGACATCTCCCAATACGTGCTCTTCCGCCGTCCCCCCACCCGCGGCGACATCTACCTCGGACGCTGGGGCGGCCGCGCCGATCCGTTGCAGGTCTTCCAGGAAACCGCGAGTTCCGACGGCTCCGTCAACGCCGGCGGCGCCGCCTCGCCCGAGATCGACGCGCTGATCGCCAAGGCCCGCGCCATGCGCCTGGAAGACCCGGAACGCGAAAAAATCCTCCACCAACTCAACACCCTGACCACCGAACTCGTGTCGAATGTCCCGCTGATGACCCGCCCGAATGTCTATGCCTTCCGAAAGGGATGCGTTCTCAATCTGACCTCCTACCTCAACACCGGCAGCGACCGCTTCAACGACGTTCGCGTCGGCAAGGACTGCAAATGATCCCCCGCCTCGCCACCAGCGCCCTCGCGCTGGCCCTGTTCGCCACCACGGCCCATGCCGCCACGGACGCCAATCCCGACGCGACGCTCACCTATTTCGACGCCGTCGGGAACCAAACCCTCGACCCGCAAGAGCCCCAGAACAACTCCAGCTTCGCGCAAGGCGTGCTGATGGCGATCTACGAACCGCTCGTGCGCCTCGACGAAAAAGGCGACCCGAAACCCGGCCTCGCGCTGTCCTGGGAGTACAACGCCGAACTCACCGAGCTCACCCTGAAACTTCGGCCCGGCGTCACCTTCCACGACGGCACCAAATTCGACGCCGCGGCGGTGGTGAAGAATTTCGCCCGCTCCCACGCCCTTGGCGGCAAAGCCGGAGCCTCCACGCTTGAAACCATGTCCCAGATCGCCGCTGTCGAAACGATCGACGACATGACCGTCCGCCTCAAACTCACCGGACCCACGGGACAACTCCCCTACCTCCTGGGCTTTCAGGCCGGCATGATGATGAGCCCCGTCGGCCTCGACGAGACCGTCTTCGGCGCCACCGTCAAACCCATCGGCGCCGGCCCGTATAAAATCCGCGCCTACGAATCCAACATCCGCACCCAAATGGTTCGTAACGAAACCTTCTGGGAAGGCACCGACGGCCGCCCCGCCGGCTTCGACCACAACTACGTCCCCGACGCCCGCGCCCGCCTCAACGCCGTCCGCTCCGGCCAGGCCAACCTCGCGCTGATCGAGCCCCGCCAGATCGCCGAAGCCAAAACCGCCGGACTCGCCATCCAGATCAACGAGAAAAATTCCACCTGGGAAATCGGGATGAACACATCCCGCGACAACGTCGGCAAACTCAAAATCCGCCAGGCCATCATGCATGCCATCGACCGCCAGGCGCTGTCCGACGCGCTTGGCTTCGGCGCCTCGCAACCGACGTCGCAACTTTTCGCCAGCTCCTCGCCCGTCTACCAAAAACACCTGGACGGGCTCTACCCCTACGACATCGCCAAAGCCAAAGCCCTGGTCCGCGAAGCCGGCTACCCCAACGGAGTCGACATCACCTGGCTCCTGCTCAACACCACCGAATACAAACAAATCGGCGAGGCCGTGCAATCCATGCTCGCCGAAGCGGGCATCAGGATCAAATTCGAAATCGTCGACGTTTCGCAATATTACACATTTCGCAGACCCCCCAGACGCGGCGACGTCCTGATGGTCCGCTGGGGCGGGCGGCCCGACCCGCTGCAAACCTTCCAGGAAACCTCCGGCACGATCTCGCTGCCCTGGGGTGCGGTGACACCGGAGATCGACGACCTGATCGCCAAGGCCAAAGGCATGAAACCGGACGATCCCCGCCGCCTCCCCGTCCTCCACGAACTGGGACGGGTGACGACCGAACAGGTCTCGCATATCACCCTGATGACCCGATCCGCCGTCTATGCTTATCGTCCCGGCTGCATCCTGAATCTGCCGCCGTACCAGCCGACCGGAAACGACAGAATGAACGACACACGCGTGGGAGCGAAATGTAAATGAACACGCTCCGATACCTCGGACGCAGAGCCATCTCGACCGTGCCCATGCTGGTGCTGGTCGGACTGATCACCTTCCTGCTGATTCACATCACCCCCGGCGACCCCGCCGCCGTGGCCGCGGGCGACAACGCCTCGATGGAAGCCATCGAAGCCGCCCGCGTGCGTCTCGGTCTGGACAAACCCTTCCTCGTCCAGTTCTGGACCTGGCTGGTCAAAGTCCTGCACGGCGATCTCGGCGTGTCCTTCACCTCCGGCAAACCGGTCACCGAACTGATCTTCGAGCGGCTGCCGACCACGCTCTCGCTGACGGCCGGCGCCATCCTCATCGGCCTCCTCATCTCCGTCCCCCTTGGCGTTTTCGCCGCCATCCGCCGGGGATCCTGGGCCGACCGCCTGACCATCTTCGGCACCTCCCTTGGCATCGCCGCGCCCGAGTTCTTCATCGGCCTGCTGCTGGTCCTGCTGATCGCGCTGGAATGGAACTGGCTGCCCGCCACCGGCTACATCCCCTTCGCCGAAGACCCCGTCGAATACTTTCGACGTCTCACCCTTCCCTGCATCACGCTGGGTCTGGGCGTCGCCGCCGAAATGGCCCGCCAGGTCAGGGGCGCCATGATCGACGTCCTGTCGCGCGACTACATCCAGACCGCCCGCGCCAAAGGCCTCTCCACCTTTTCCATCATCGTCAAACACGGGTTGAAAAACGCGGCCATCCCCGTCGTCACCGTGCTCGGCCTTCAGGTCCGCCGTCTCCTTGGCGGCACGGTCATCGTCGAGCAAATCTTCGCCATGAACGGCGTCGGCCAACTCGCGGTGCGCGCGGTCTTCCTGCGCGATCTGCCCGTGCTCCTTGGCGTCGCCCTGGTCACCGCCACGGTGGTGCTGCTGATCAACCTCCTCGTAGACATGTCCTACGGTTACTTCGATCCAAAGGTCCGCGCCTGATGAGCACCACGACCATCGAACAGGCGCCCGCCGTCGCGCTGCCGCCCACCAGCACATTCTTCCAACGCTTCTGCCGCAACCGGACCGCGATGGTTTCCGCCATTATCCTGGCGATCATCGTTCTGGCGGCGATCTTCGCCCCCTATATCGCGCCGCACGACCCGGCCAAAAGTTCTCTGCGCGCCATCCTGAAGCCGCCGGGCGCGGTGTACTGGCTGGGCTCGGACGACCTGGGACGAGACGTCGCCTCCCGCCTGATCTTCGCCTCCCGCCTCTCCCTCGTCGCCTCCGTCCAGGCGGTCGCCATCGCCCTCGTCATCGGCCTCCCGCTCGGCCTCATCGCCGGCTATGTCGGCGGCTGGATCGACACCATCATCTCCCGCTTCAACGACGCGCTCATGAGCTTTCCCGCCCTGATCCTTGCCGTCGTCATCGTCGGCCTGATGGGGCCCAGCCTGTCAAACGCCATGACCGCGATCGGCCTCGTCTACGCCCCCCGCATCATGCGCGTTGTCCGCGGCAGCACCCTCAGCGTCCGCGAGGAAGTCTATATCCGCGCCGCCCGCGCCATGGGCTGCGGCGACATCCGCATCATCGCCCTGCATGTTCTGCCCAACGTCATGGGCCCCCTGGTCGTGCAGGCCACCGTCCTCATGGGCCAGGCCCTGCTCGCCGAAGCCGGCCTCAGCTTCCTCGGCCTCGGCGCCCAACCCCCGCTCGCGAGTTGGGGCGCCATGCTCGGCACCGCATTCCCCTACATGCAGCAATCACCCGTCCCCACCATCGCCTCCGGCGTGGTCATTTCGGTGACGGTGCTCTGCTTCAATCTGATCGGCGACGGCATCCGAGACTCGGTCGGCCGCATGCGCCGCGCGGGAGACTGACCCATGGACCCGCTGCTCTCCCTCAAGGACCTCACGGTCCAGTTCCCCTCCACTCACGGCCTCCTCACCGTCGTCGATAAAGTCTCCTTCGACGTCGGCCGGAACGAGGTCGTGTGCGTCGTCGGCGAGTCCGGCTCCGGCAAAAGCGTGACCATGCAGGCCGCCGTCGGCCTCGTCCAAACCAAAGGCGGCCGGGTCACCGGCGGCAGCGTCCGCTTCGACGGCCAGGAACTGGTCGGGATGAAAAACCGCCATCTGAACCGCATCCGCGGCAACGACATCGGCTTCATCTTCCAGGAACCCATGTCCAGCCTGAACCCCGCTTATACCGTCGGCGAACAAATCGCCGAGGTCGTGCGCCGCCATCGCGGCGTCTCGCGCGCCGAGGCCTGGAAACGCGCCGTCGAAATGCTTGAACGCGTCCACATCGCCACCGCCGCCGCCCGCGCGCACGACTACCCGCACCAGTTCTCCGGCGGCATGCGCCAGCGCGTCATGATCGCCATGGCCATCGCCTGCGACCCCAAACTCCTCATCGCCGACGAACCGAGCACCGCGCTCGACGTCACCATCCAGGCCCGTATCTTGCAGCTCATCAAGGAACTCCAGACCGCGTCCGGCATGTCCGTTCTGTTCATCACGCACGACCTTGGCGTCGTTGCAGAAATCGCCGACCGCGTGGTGGTGATGTATGGCGCGCAGGTGGTGGAGGAAGCGGGGGTGGACGCGTTGTTCGCCACGCCGCGCCACCCCTACACAACCGGCCTGCTCCGCGCGATGCCGCAGGTCGCCCTGGAACGCGGCGAGGACCCGGTCGCGATCCCCGGCACCGTGGCGCAGGCGCACGCCTGGCCCGCGGGATGCCGCTTCAATCCCCGATGCGAATTCCGCGAGGACGGGCCTTGCACCACCGGCCAGGTGCAACTGGTCCGCGACGACCACGGTTTGGTGCGATGTATCCGCGCCGATGCATTGCGCACGCGTTTGACCCAGGCGGTGGCGGCATGACAACTCCTTGCCTTCGCGTTGAAAATCTCAACGTCATGTACGATGTCGGCAAGCGCAAACTGCATGCCGCCAAAGACGTCTCCTTCGAAATCGCGCCCGGCGAAACGCTCGGCCTGGTCGGCGAGTCCGGCAGCGGGAAATCCACCGCCGGCCTCGCGTTGCTCCGCCTGATCGAGCCCTCCTCCGGCAAGATCATGCTGGGCGACACCAACGTCGCCACCGCCGGCCGCCGCGAATTGCAGTTGTTGCGCAAGCGCATGCAGATGGTGTTCCAGGACCCCTATTCGTCCCTGAACCCCTCCATGACCATCGAGCAACTTCTCACCGAACCGCTGATCGTCCACGCCGACATGGCGGCCTCCGACCGCCGCGCCGCCGTCGGCAAGATGCTGGAATCCGTTGGCCTGCACGCGGGCTATGCCGCGCGCTACCCGCACGAGTTCTCCGGCGGCCAGCGCCAGCGCATCGCCATCGCGCGCTCGATGATGCTGCATCCCGACCTGGTCGTGCTGGACGAGCCGGTCAGCGCGCTCGACGTCTCCACCCAGAGCCAGATCCTGAAACTTCTCAAGAACGTCCAGGCAGCCTCGGGCACGGCGTTCCTGCTGGTCGCACACGATCTGGCCGTGGTGCGGTTGATGAGCCCCCGCGTCGCCGTCATGTATCTCGGCGAGATCGTCGAAACCGGCCCCAGCGCCCGCGTCTACGACGAGCCCGCGCATCCCTATACCGCCGCGCTGATCTCCGCCGTCCCCTTCCCCGATCCGGTCCGGCAACGTTCCGCCAACCGTATCATTCTGGGCGGCGACCTCCCCAGCCCGCTGAACCCGCCCAGCGGCTGCCGTTTCCGCACGCGCTGCCCGTTCGCGATGGACATCTGCGCGCGGGCCGCCCCGCCCACGGTTCAGGTCGAGGGCGGTGGCGTCGCCGCCTGCCACCTGCACACCGAAGGCCCGAAACTCGGGGGACGTTCCCTGAACGCCTTCATGCGGGAGCGGAACATCGGCGCGATGGAGGTCACGACCTGAGGGTCAGGCCGCCTACGCGTCCGCCAGCATCATCGCCGCCGCCTTTTCCGCGATCATGATCGTCGGCGCGTTCGTATTCCCCGCGGGCACCGTCGGCATCACCGAGGCATCGACGACCCGCAGCCGCCCAATGCCGTAAACCCGCAGCCTTGGGTCGACAACGCTGTCGCTCCCTTCCGGTCCCATCCGGCAGGTGCCCACCGGATGCAGGTTCGACAGCGCGTTCTGACGGATCGCGTCTTCGAACTCCGCGTCGGTTTCCACGCCGGGCCCAGGAACGACCTCTTCGGCGACGTAGGGGGCGAGGGACGGTTGTTTCGTGAACGACCGTACCAGCCGCATCCCCGCCGTCAACGCCTGAAGATCGTATTGCGTCCGCAAGAAATTGAACCGGATCGACGGCGGCGCCAGCGGATCGGCGCTTTTCAGCATCACCGTCCCCCGCGCGTCCGGCTTCAAATGCACCGCGCTGAGGCTAAATCCCGGAAAATCGTGCGCCACCGCCCCGTTCGGCCCGCGGAACGCGTAGCTGAACGGCGAGAAATTGATCTGCAAATCCGGCCGCTCCAACCGCGGATCGCTGCGCGCGAAGGCCCCGCAGGTCACTCCGTTCGCCGCCAGAGGTCCGGATTTCAGCAATAAATACCGCGCCATCGCCCATGCCTGCCGCGGCAGGCTGTTCGCCAGTTCGTTCATCGTCACCGGGCGCGTGCACCGATACGCCAGCCGCACATAAAAATGATCCTGCAAATGCGCGCCCACCGACGGCGAGTCGCACACGACATCGATCCCATGCCCGCGCAGAAACGCGCCGGGACCGATCCCCGACAACTGCAACAACTGCGGCGAATTGAACACACCGCCGCTGACCACGACCTCGCCACGGGCACGCGCGAACCGGGGGACACCGCCGGTCACATAATCCACGCCCACCGCGACACCGTTCTCGACCCGTACCTTCGTCGCCTGAGAATTCGGCCGGACCACCAGATTGGTCCTGTTACGCGCGGGCTTCAAATACGCCGTCGCCGTGCTCCACCGGCGGCTTTTCCCCACCGTGCTCTGGAAATACCCAGCACCTTCCTGCGTCGCGCCGTTGACGTCGTTGTTCCGCGGCAGCCCCGCCTCCACCGCCGCCGCGATCACTTTCTCCGCGAGTTCGTAACGATTGGGCTGCTCCGTTACCGTCAACGGCCCTCCCACCCCGTGATATTCGTTCGCCCCACCCTCGTAATTCTCAGCTTTCTTGAAAAACGGCAGCACGCTGTCGTAATCCCAGCCCGTGCATCCCCGCTGCCGCCATTCGTCGTAATCCGCGTGATTGCCGCGCATATAGACCATGCCGTTAATGGAACTGGTGCCGCCCAGCACTTTCCCGCGCGGCGAATACATCGACCGCCCCGCGAGTTCCGGTTCCGCCTCGCTTTCGTACATCCAGTTCACCGCCGGATCCGCGAACAGCCGCGAAAACCCCATCGGCAGATGGATCCAGGGATTGCGATCGGGCGGCCCCGCCTCCAACAGCAGCACGCGATACCGGCCGGATTCGCTGAGCCGCGCCGCCACGGCGCATCCCGCCGAGCCCGCGCCGGTCACGATATAGTCGAATTCTTCCTCAGTCGCGGCCACGGCGCGTCTCCCTTTTCATTGGGGAGAAGTCTGCCCATGGGAACGCCGCCCCGTCGAGTCCGGCGCTCAGACCGAGGGAACGGTGACCCCCACCATATCCCCCTCGCGCACGATCGCCGCGAGCTGTTCCACGCTCCACCCCTCCGTCCCCTCGGGACGTTTCGGCAGCACCATCCAACGATAATCCGCCGTGGAATCGACGACATGGATTTGCACATCGTCCGGCAGCGTCGTGCGGAACTCGCCCAGCAAACCCCGGGGATCGCGCACCGCGCGCGCCCGGTACGCCGCCGACTTATACCAAAACGGAGGATATCCCAGCACCGCCCGCGGATAGCAACTGCACAACGTGCAAACGATCAAATTATGCACGTCGCCGGTATTTTCCAGCACCCCCAATGGCGGCATCCCCACCATCGGAATATTCATCGCCTCCGCCGCCTTGGTCCCGTCCTCCAGCATCAGCGCCTTGTAAGCCGGGTCCGTCCAGGCCCGCGCGACCATCTTCGCGCCCTGACCCGGGCTGGCGTTATCCGTCGATTGCCGCCGCGCGGCGATATCCTCATCCGAAACAATGTTCTTCGCCGCGAGCAATTTCCGCAGCGCCGCCAGCAGTTCCGGACCATCCGTCTCGACGATGCTCATGCCCGCTCCAGCCAATGTTCGTACAATTCCACCACCAGAGAGTCGTTCGCGCGCCCGTCCGGCCAAAGTTCCGTCATCGGAAAGGTCACGTGATACAGCGGCCGCTTCGGCGCCGGACGCGCGAAGGCCAGATCCTCGGGGTTCGGATGATCGCCGAGATACCGGACGATCTGGCCCTTGTGCCCGCGCAGATAATGCGGCGTGCGAATATGGGCGGGACCGCGCGTTTCCGGCCAGTCGTCCTTCACCGCGACCGCGTCGCCAATGGAAAAATTCATTTCGCCTCCAAAGCGGCGCGCAACTCGTCCTCGCTAATCACGCCCTTGCGCAGCAGCGTCGCCGCGATCGACCGGATCCAGCGGCGGTAATAGCTGAGCTTGTGATACTCCGCCTCCGGGATCGACTCGATGCTCCGCCGCAACTCGTCGACCGTCATGATCTGCTTCATGCCGAGCACGCCGCGCAGCGCGTCCACTTCCCGGTCGAACTCCGTCAGCGCGTGCGGTTCGATATCGACCGCCTCGCACATGAATTTCGACACGCCACCCATGTCGTGGTGGGACCGTTTGTCATCGTTGTCCATTCCTCCACCCTACCAAGACCTTGGCCGCCGGTAAATCGCCATCCACGCCAACCCGCGCTACACTCCCGCGCGGACCGCCCGAAGAGGCGGAAAATGAAGGAAACCCGACCATGAAACGCCTGATTTTCGCGTCCCTGCTGCTGGCGGGCACCAGCTTGCAAACCGCCCATGCCGATCTGCTGATCTCCGCCAACGACGGCAAGGCGGAGCTGGTAAACGGCGTCAACACCGTCCCCGCCAACCCGGTGCCGGACAATATTTCCATCGTCGACCTCTCCACCTCCCCGCCCAAGGTCAAAGCGGAAATTCAGATGCCGACCTCCCTGGTCGGCCCGCCCTCCTCCGTCGCCATCTCCCGCGACGAATCCTACGCGCTGGTCACCGCCGCGACCAAAATCGACCCCGCCGACAAGAAGAAAATCGTTCCGCATAACCTGCTCAGCGTCGTGGACCTGAAAGCCTCGCCGCCGAAGGTGATCGCGACGCACGAAACCGGCGCGGGCGCGTCCGGCGTGGCGATCAATCGCGCGGGCACCCTGGCTTTGGTCGCGAACCGGCAGGAAGGCACGGTTTCCGTCTTTTCCATCGCCGGCAATGTTCTCACCGCCGCCGGAAAAGTCGATCTGGGCGCGCCGAAATCCGAGCCCAGCGCGGTCGCGATAACCCCCGACGGCAAGCGCGCTTTGGTCACCCGGACCGGCGACAACAAGGTCACCGTGCTGAACATCGATGGCACGAAAGTCACGCTCTCCGGCCGCGATGTTTACGCCGGTCATAAACCCTATCCCGCCGGCATCTCGCCAGACGGAAAATTCGCGGTCGTCGCCAATGTCGGCATGGGCGGCGGCGACAACGACACGATCAGCCTGATCGACCTGACCGCGAACCCGCCGAGAACCGTCGACACCGTGTCCGTCGGTCCGACGCCGGAAAGCATGACCATCTCCCCGAACGGGAAATACGTCGCGGTGACCATCATCAACGGCACCAGCCGCCCCAGCGACTCGCCGTTCTTCAACCCGCGCGGCAAGATGCCGGTGTTCGAAGTGAAAAACATGAAATTCGTCCGGGTCGCCGAGGCCCCGATCGGCCGCTGGTGTCAGGGCGCCGGCTGGAACAAATCCAGCAGCCTGATCCTGATGCAATGCATGGTCGAACAAGAACTGCAAATGTTCAAATTCGACGGCAAAACCCTGACCCCCGCCGGCGCGATCAAGGTCAAGGGCGGCCCCGCCGGGATCGCCACCACGCCGGGCTGATCCCCATCGCCAAAGGACAGGCGGACGCGGTCAGATCGCGTCCGCCGTCCCCTGACGTTGCCGGTCCGCCTCCAACAACGCGGTCAGTTCCTCCACTTCCTGCGCGGCGCTTTGGATCAATCGCGCCTCGTCCCGGTAAATCTCGTGACTTTCCAACAAATGCGCCTCGTCGCGCGCGCGGAAAATCGCGACGCCGCGCGCCGCCTCCGCCTCCGGCACGCCCATCGCCATCAGGCTTAATTCGGCCAGACGCAACCCGGAATGAAACGTATCCCGCACCAGCCCGTCGACATTCCGATCCATTAACAAATGCGCGTGGTGCCGGTTCCGCGCCCGCGCCAGGATCGTCAAATTCGGATGATTCCGCTTCGCCGTTTCCACCGTCCGCAACGTCCGGTCCATATCGTCCAACGCCACGATCAACAGCGAGCCCGCGTCCGCCCCGGCGGCGCGCAGCACATCCGGCCGCGCCGCGTCGCCGTAATAAACCTTGCCACCAAAGCGCCGGATCACGTCCACCTGGCCCGGGTCTCGTTCCAACGCGGTGAAGGGGATACCGTGCATGGTGAGGACACGGCCGACGATCTGGCCAACCCGGCCAAACCCCGCCAGGATGACTTTCGCGTCCGCCCCGTCCAGCGCATCGAACACCGGTTCCGGCGCGGCTTTCAGGCGCGGCACCAGAAGTTTCTCCGATACCGCGAACAACACCGGTGTCGCCAGCATCGACGCCGCCGAGACCAAGGTCGCCAGCGCCGCCATTTCCGGCGCCAAAACGCCAATCCCCACCGCCACCCCCAACAGCACAAAACTAAATTCGCTGGCCTGCGCCAAGGCCAGCGCGAACCGGACCGCGTTCGTCCGGTCCCGTCCCGCCGCCATCGCCAGCCCGTACCCCACCGCGATCTTCGCCGCCAGCAACGCCCCCAGCGCCGCCGCCAAAAGGCCCGGATGCGCCGCCGCCGCGCGCAAATCCGCGGACATACCGACGGAAATAAAGAAAAACCCGAGCAGGGTATTTTCGAAAGGTGCGATATCCGCCTGCAACTCGTGCCGGTACTCCGAATCCGACAGCATCGCCCCCGCCAAAAATGCCCCCAAACTGGGCGACAAACCGGCCTCCTCCGCGAGCAACGCCGACCCCGCCACCAACAACAACGCCACCGTCGTGAACAATTCCGGCGAACTCGCCCCGCCAATCGCCCGGAACAACGGCCCAACCAAAAACCGCCCCCCACCGAGAATCAGGCCAATCGCCGCGACACCTTTCCCCACCTCAACCCACGGCAACGCCATCGCGTGGCCCGGCGCCAGCAACGGCACCAACGCGACCAGCGGAATGAACGCCATGTCCTGAAACAGCAGCACCGCGAACGCGTCCCGTCCCGCCGGCGCCGCCAGCAACGCCCGCTCGCCCAACATCGGCAACACGATCGCCGTCGAGGACAGCGCCAGCCCAAACCCCAGCACCGCCGCCCCGGCCCAACCCACACCCGCCAGATACGCCAACCCCGCAAGCCCCGCCGCCGTGACCGCCACCTGCGCCGATCCCAGCCCGAACACCGGCCGGCGCATCACCCATAACCGTCTGGGACGCAGTTCCAGCCCGATCAGAAACATCAACATGATCACGCCCAGCGAGGCGACATTCGCGATCTGCCCAACATCCGTCACCAGCCGCAGCCCCGAGGGCCCGATCGCCAAACCCGCGACCAAATAACCCAACACACTCCCCAACCCCGATTTCCGGGTCAAAGGCACGGCAATCGTGGCGGCGGCGAGCAAGGCGACCAACGTAATCAGCATGAAGTCCATCCACGAAGGGGGGGTTTCTCGCCCACCCTGACATCGTGGATACTCCCGCGAAAGCGGGAGACCCCAACACCATGAAAACCCACAATTTCGGCCGGCTTGGCCAGGTATCCACCCTCACCCTTGGCGGCGGCGGACTCGGCCAGCTCTGGGGCGCCACCACGCGCGAGGAATGCGTCGCCACCGTCAAAGCCGCCATCGACGCCGGAATCACCCTCCTGGACCTCGCCCCCCGTTACGGCGACGGAAAGGCCGAGCAGGTCGTCGGCGAAGCCTTCGGCGGCCGCCTCCCCGCCGGCATCCGCGTCACCTCCAAATGCAATCTGGGCAATCCCCCACCCGCGCGCATCGAACGAATCCTCAGACAATCGATCGAGTCCAGCCTACGCCTGACCCAACTCGACAAACTGGACGTCTTCTTCCTCCACTCCAACATCGTGCCACGCGGCGACGCCATGTGGCGCCGCGTCGATACCTCCCGTTTCGTTCCGCAAGAAGTCTTCGAAGACACCATCCGCCCATTATTCGAAAAATTCGTGAAAGAGGGCCTGATCGGCGCCTGGGGCATCACCGGCATCGGACACCCCGACGCCATCCTCGCCGCTCTGAGCCAGGACCCGAAACCCGCCGTGGTCCAGGTCATCGCCAACCTGCTCGACTCCCCCGGCGGCCTGAAATTCTTCGACGGCCCGGCGAAACCCCGGGAGATCATGGCCGCCGCGCACGCCAACGGAGTCGCCGTCATGGGCATCCGCGCGGTACAGGCGGGCGCCCTGACCGCCGCCCTCGACCGCCCGCTCCCCGCTGACCACCCAGAAATGACCGATTACGCCCGCGCCGCCGGCTACCGCGCGCTCTGCGCCGAACTTGGCGAGAACCCGGCGATCCTGGCCCACCGTTACGCGCTGTCGCTGCCGATCGATACGCTGGTGCTCGGCGTCAAAAACCGCCAGGAACTGGCCGAATGCGTCGCCGCCGCCGAAGCGGGCCCGCCACCGGCGGATATCGTCGCGCGGATCGACGCGTCGGTCGCCTGAGGTCAGCGGGCGGCGGAAAGGAAACCCTGGGGCTTTGCCCCGGACCCCACGGGGGCTTTGCCCCTCGACCCCACCAGGGCGGGGGCCCTGGACCCGTTTAATGGGTGAGATGAAGAAGGGGGGCCTACTCGGACGTTGATACGTCATTGATGGCCCCCCTACTTCATCTCCCCCAAAAAGATGGCATCCAAGGCCCTACCTTGGCGGGTTCGAAGGGCAGCGCCCTCGTGGGGTCCGGGGCAAAGCCCCGGGTCTCTCTTCCCACGCCCGGCCAACCCAGTGCCCGGCGACAGCGACACCCGCCCTCAGCCCGACGCGTGCCGGCTCAAAATCAGCGACGAGTGGAAGTTCAGAATTCCTCCATTGCCGCTGACCAGCACATAATCGTTCCGTTCCACCTGGCGTTCGCCCGCGGTCCCGCGCGCCTGCACCACCGCCTCCGCCAGCGGCGTGAACGCCCACATATAGAACCCCGACAACTGCCCGCCGCCCGTGTTCGTCGGCAACGCCCCGCCCGGCCCAAGCTTCCCGTCGGCGACAAACGGCCCGCCCTCGCCCTTGGCGCAAAACCCGTAATCCTCCAACGACACCAGCACCGTGTAAGTATAACAATCGTAGAGTTGCAGCGTGCCGATATCCTTCCGCTCGATCCCCGCCATCTTGAACGCCGCGTCGCCCGCCTGCCTGGCGCCCGTCTCAACCGCCGGATGACGCGAGGAATCCAAATTGTCCCCCGGTGCCCGCTGCGCGTAGCCCAGCACATTCACCGGCGTTTGTTTCAGATCCCGCGCCCGCTCCGCCGAGGTCACGATCGTCGCCACCGCCCCATTCGACACCAGGCAACAATCGAACAACCGCAACGGCTCAGCAATATAGCGAGAATTATAATAATCGTCCATCGACATCGGCGCCTTCATCTGCGCCCATGGGCTCATCCGCGCCCATTTCCGCTGGCCCGTGGCGATCGTCCCAAGCTGTTCGGATGTCGTGCCATAAAGATGCATGTGCCGCTGGGCCGCCATCGCGTATCCCAGATTGGCGCCGAAATCCCCATAATGCGCCTTCAGACCCGCCATGCCCCCCAAGGGAAACCGGTGCGGCCCCGAATAGGACTGGCCCGCGCCCCGCGTCGGCGTCAGCGGCGCGTCCGCGTAAACCAGCGCCACCGTCGTCGCGAGGCCCTCGCGAATGGCCATGCACGCATATTGCATCATGCTGCCCATGGTCGAGCCATAAGCGTTCATCACATTGATCAACGTCAGATTTTCGAACCCGAGCATCATCTGCGCCCGAGGGTCCATATCCCCCGGAATATTCGCGTTGATCAGAAGCCCATCGACGTCGCTCTTCTTCAACCCCGCGTCGTCCAGCGCCATCGCGATCGCATCCGCCGCGAAATCCACGGACCGCCGCCCGTAAATCTTGCCCATCTTCGTGACACCGAGCCCGACAATGGCCCCTTTCGGCTGATTCGCCATCTTCGTTCTCCCGCTCAACCCGCCACGACGCGAAACTTCGGAACGCTGACATTATCGCCAACATCCTCGAACACCGCTTCAAGTTTCATTCCGACACGCAACGCCGCGTTTTCCACGCCCACGACATTGGAAATCATCCGCACGCCTTCCTCCAGATCCACCTGAGAGACATTGTACGGCACGGCGGACGCGAAGCCCGGGTTCATCACCTGATGCATGATCGCGAAGGTGTACAGCGTCCCCCGCCCGCTGGCGGCACGCCATTCCAGCTTCGTCTCGAAACAATGCGGGCAGCGCTCGCGCACCGGGAAACTCCATTTTCCGCAGCCGGTGCAATGTTGCAGCATCAACTTCCCACCCCGCGCGCCATCGAAAAACGGCGCGGTGATCTCGTCGGGAATGGGAATGGGTTTCGCGACAGCCTGTGACATGGACATTTCTCCTTATGTTTCGACGCTAGCGGGCGGGCCGGAGCATGACAACCGGGACAGCGCCGCGTGCCCCCCCAACACCCCCGCGATTCGCGCTTGCCCGCCGCCCGAGGATGGGAGACAAGCCCGGTCGGGTCTGGAGAGTTCGATATGGCCATTCTGAAAATCGCCCGCATGGGCAACCCGGTGCTGCTGCGCCAGTGCGATCCCGTGCCCGATCCCACGGCGCCGGAAATCCGGCGCCTGATCGCCGATATGATGGAAACGATGGAAGACGCGCCAGGCGTCGGCCTCGCCGCGCCGCAGGTGTTCGTGCCGCTCCGCCTGTTCGTCTTCCGCGTCCCCGGCGACCGCGCCAGCGCCGATCCCAACAGCGCGGGCGTGCCCAACACCGTCATTATCAACCCGGAGATCGAAGCCATCGGCGAGGAAACCGGCCTGAACTGGGAAGGCTGCCTCTCGATCCCGGAAATGCGCGCCGTCGTGCCCCGCGCCCTGCACATCAAATATCGCGGCGTGGACATGAACGGCGAACCGGTCGAAGGCACGGCCTCGCGCTTTCACGCCCGGGTCATGCAGCACGAATACGATCACCTCGACGGCATCCTCTACCCCATGCGCGTCACCGATTTCCGCTACTTCGGCTTCAACCGGGAACTCGACCAGGCGGCCGAGGCCCAGCAACGCCAACAGACCGGCCAATCGTGATCGCCCCGCCGGAGCGCCTGGCCGAACGCGACGCGGCGGTGGAGGCGATGCTGGCGCATGTGCCCTTCGACGGGTGGACGCGAAAAGCCCTGCGCGCGGGCCTGGCCGACGCCGGCATGCCCGCGGATGAAGCCGAGTTGCTGTTCCCCGGCGGCGCGGCGGATATGATCGCGGTGTTCTGCGACCTGATCGACCGGCGCATGGAAGCGGCCGCCGCCAACCTGACCGAAACCCGCACCACCGCGCGGGTCCGGGCGATCGTCGCCGCCCGGCTGGACCTGACCCGCCCGCACAAGGAAGCCGTGCGGCGCGCTTTGTCGTACCTGGCGCTGCCCGGTCACACGGGCACGGCGGCGGCGATCATGGGGCGGACCGTCGATGCGATCTGGCACGCGGCGGGCGATCGCTCGGCCGATTTCAGTTGGTACACCAAGCGCGCGATCCTGACCGCCGTTTATGGCGCGGTGCTGTTGTTCTGGTTGCGCGATGGCAGCGAAGACGGGGCCGAGACCCGCGCCTTTCTGGACCGGCGCCTGCGCGATGCCGGACGGATCGGCCAAACACGCGCGCGCATCGCCGGGTTCTTCGCGCGGGCCCGGCCCGCCTGACGGACCGCCACCTGTAACGAGATTGTCGGTTTCAGGCCTGTAAACATGGCCGGCAGGAGGCCGGTCATGCGATCTTTCGGGTTTATTGTCGAGAAAATGGGGGTTTTCCACGAAACCCGGGTGCCGGACACACGCCTCTCGCGCGCCAACCCGCCAGACGCCTTGTTGCTCGACGAGGCCGTGAAGTCCGCTTTCGATCTGGCCTGCCTCAACGGCGACCTGGAAACAGCGGCCGATCTGCTGGAGGTCCTGATCCGGCGCGAAGCCCGCGCCGCGAAAGACGCGCGAACGGCGCGCCCGGACGGCGGCACGCTGCTGCCGCGCATGCGGGCGGAGCTGGACCGCCGCCACATCATGCGCGGGACGCGGCCGCCAGAGGGATTGTGGCGCACCGCGCCCGATTGAGATGGCCCAAATCGGCGCGCGTTTATTGGCTCTCCGATTGAAGCACGCGGCCAGTTACGGAAGGTGACCGAACCCGAAGGAAAACCGCGTCATGTCCGGTTCTTACCCCATCTCGAAGCGCAACAAGGTCGTGCGCCGCCACGAACGCGGACATTACGACCATGCGTCCGTGCATGCGATCCTGGATGGCGCCTTACTGGCCAATATCGCTTACGTCGTGGACGGACAGCCTTTTTGCACACCGACCGCGTTCTGGCGCGACGGCGAGCATCTGTACTGGCACGGCTCCTCCGCCAGCCGGATGGTTCGGTTTCAGGCGCCGGGCGTCCCGGTCTGCGTGACGGTGACCCATCTGGACGCGCTGGTGCTGGCGCGTTCGGCGTTTCATCACTCGGTCAATTACCGCTCGGTCATGGCATTCGGCACCGCGCGGATTTTGGACGGGCGTGAGGAAAAGCGCCGGGCGATCGATGGGTTCGTCGACCGGTTCTATCCCGGCCGGTCCGCGTTGCTACGGCCGGTCAACAGCCAGGAGTTCAAGGCGACGACGTTCATCGGGATGGAGATCGAGCAGGCCTCGGCGAAGATCCGCGAGACCCATGTTGGGGACGACGAAGAAGATTACGCCTTGCCGATCTGGGCCGCGCGCTATCCGGTGCGCCAGATCGTCGGGGCGGCGGAACCCTGCCCGCGGCAACATCCGGACGCCCGCCAGCCACCGCCAGGAATGGCGCCGTACCGGGAAGGACGCGCGCTGGACGAGGTCCTGACGGAGGCGTTCCGGGCCACGGCGCCACCGCGCGCGGAAGAGTAAGCACAGGGGCTTTCCGTCCGCCCAAATCGCCAGGTCTCATGTCAGGTCTTGGCGAATAACCGCGTATTTCAGGTTGGGTCTGGGACGTTTCGTTGGATACCGCCCGCCACGACGGTTTGAAAGCCGCGCGTCCCAAAGCGGCAAGCATTTGCGGCCGTGTCCAGGCATGTGTAGGATCGCCGCCAACGTGAAAAAATAACGCGGCCCTCGAAGCGTGGGCAATCCTCTGGACCATCTTGCCTGGCTTACTCCAGGGTTCCCTCGCCGGCCGGACCGCTCACGGCAGGGGGAAATGACTCATGAGCCTTTGGAGAAGCATTGTCTTAACAGCGTTCCTGTCCTTCGCCCTTTCGCCCGGCGGCGCGGGGGACGCGATGGCGCAGACCAAACCGGCGGGCGAAATGCGATGGGCGCTGTATGTCACCATCGCGCCGGCCTGGCTGGATCCCGGCGAGGTCATACCGGGAACGATCACCCCGTTTTGGATCCTTTACGCACTGCATGACGCGATGGTGAAGCCGATGCCCGGCAACCCCATGGCGCCAAGCCTCGCGGAATCCTGGACGGAAAGCGCGGATCACCTGACTTATGAGTTCACCCTGCGAAAAGGCCTGAAATTTCACAACGGCGACGCCTTCACCGCCGAAGACGTGGCGTACAGCTTCCAGCGCTCCAAGGCGAGCCTGATGCACGAACAGGTAAAGCAGGTGGAAGTCGTCGATCCCACCCGCATCCGCTTTCACCTGCACCGGCCCTGGCCCGACTTCATGACCACTTATGGCACGCTCGCCACCGCCACGAGCTGGATCGTCCCGAAGGCCTACACGGAAAAGGCCGGACCGGCCGGCTTCAAGCGCCATCCGATCGGCCTCGGACCCTACAGGTTCGTGGAAAACAATCCCGGCGTCGAACTGGTCCTGGAAGCGTTCGAGGGCTATTGGCGCAAAGTCCCATCGGTCAAACGCATGGTGTTGAAAAGCATCCCGGAGGCGTCCACCCGCATGGCGATGCTGAGCCGGGGCGAGGTGGACGTCGCCTATCTGCTCGATGCCTCGCTGGCGAAAGGGCTGAAAAACGATCCGAAGCTGAAACTCGCCTTCTCCGGCGGGATCGCGACCTATATCGTCGATTTCTTCGACATGTGGGACCCGAAATCCCCTTGGTCCGACCCACGCGTGCGCAAAGCGGTCAGCCTCGCGATCAACCGCCAGGAAATCAGCGAGGCCGAAACACTCGGTGCTTCCCCGCCCGCCGGCAATTTCGTGCCAAAAAACTTCCTTTTCGCCTTGCCGATGGAACCGGATCCCTACGACCCCGCCAAAGCGCGACAATTGCTCGCCGAAGCGGGCTACCCCAACGGCTTCGACGGCGGCGACATCATCCCGACACCGCCCTACACCAGCGCGGCCGAGGCCGTGGCCAATTACCTCGCCGCCGTCGGCATCAAACTCCGCGTCCGCACCATGGAGCGCGCCGCGTTCACAACCGCTCTCGGCGCGAAAAAACTGAAAGGTCTCTGCGTCTGCTCCTATTCGGTTTATGGCAACGCCTCGACCCGCCTGTCCCAGATCGTGCCCAGCAGCGGTCCCTTCGCGTACGGCGGCTTTCCCGATGTCGACGATATGTTCAGACTTCAGAACGAGGAAACCGACATCGTCAAACGCACCGCGCAACTGCACAACCTGCAGCGCGTGCTGCACGAACGGACCCGCTTCGTGCCGATTTTCGATTACATCTGGCCCAGTGGGATCGGGCCTCGCGTGGACAATCCCCAGTTAATGTCCATCGATCCCTACCCTTGGGCCGCGCCGATGGAAGACGTGACGCTGAAGGCCCCGTAACGGAAACGCCAGGGGACGAAAGTCAAAGTTCTGAAAGGATGAGATTGCCGGCCGCGCGAGACCCTCGGACCAAAGACAAAAAGTCCAGGGTTTCCGCCCCAAACGCCGCGAGGCGCTCTGCCCCGTCGAATCCCACCCGAACGGAGCCCCATGCCCCCGGCGTGACGCCCGGCGCTGAATCGGATAACGTCGCCTCATCGTCCCCCGTGGGACGCTCACATCGTTCGGAGGCACGCGTCATGGCGGACCGCATGGACGATCTGGAATTCGCCGTCGAACACGACGTGCCGATTCCGTATCGTCATCGCATCAGCACGTATTACCAGACCCTCGGTTACGGGAAGCCTTACCGTTGGGCGCAATACTCTCATGTTCCGTTCACGCCGCTGAAAAAGCCGCTGTCGGAGAGCCAGGTGACCCTGATCACCACGGCCGCCCCATACCAGCCGGACAAAGGCGACCAGGGACCGGGCGCGCCCTATAACGCCGCCGCGAAGTTTTACCGGGTCTACACGGACAGCATCGAGGGCGAGCCCGACGTCCGCATCTCCCACATCGGCATCGACCGCAAACACACCGCGGCGACCGATATCAACACCTGGTTTCCGCTGAAACAGCTCAAGCGGCTGGCGGCGGAAGGCCGGATCGGGGCGTTGGCGTCCGAATTCATCGGTGCGCCGACCAACCGCAGCCAAAAGGTCACCATCGAGCAGGACGCGGTGGAAATCCTCGCGACCCTGCGCGCCCAAGGGTCCGACGTCGCGATTCTCGCGGCCAATTGACCCGTGTGTCATCAGACCGTGAGTCTGATCGCACGGCATCTTGAGGCCAACGGAATCCCGACCGTCATCATGGGTTGCGCGAAGGACCTGGTGGAATTCTGCGGCGCGCCGCGGTTCCTGTTCTCGGATTTCCCACTGGGAAACCCAGGCGGGCGGCCGCACGACGTCGACTCGCAGGCATTCACCATGGAACTGGCGTTGAAAGTGCTGGAGTCCGCGATCGGCCCCCGCACGACCGTGCAAAACCCGTTGCCGTGGACCGGCGACCCCGGCTGGAAGCTGGATTTCTCCAACATCGAACAACTCTCGGCCGAGGAAATCGCCCGGCGCCGCGCCGAGTTCGATGCCAACAAGGAAATCGCCAAACAGCAACGCGTCAAAACCGCCGAGTGATACACCAGACCGGGACGAACCACCGTCCCGGTCCCATTTTCGAAGATTGCGAGGAAACGTGAGCGGAAAACTTCCCTTGGCCGGTATACGCGTGCTCGATATCGGCACGCTCATCGCCGGTCCTTTCGGCGCCACCATGCTGGGCGATTTCGGCGCCGAAATCATCAAGGTCGAACAACCCGGCATCGGCGACGCCCTGCGCGGCACGCCGAAGGACGGCAAGGCCTCGCGGTCCGGCAACTGGCTGGTGGAGGGACGCAACAAAAAATCCGTCACGCTCAACCTTCGCGTGAAACAAGGTCAGGACATTCTGCGGGAACTGGTGCGCACCGCCGACGTCGTGATCGAAAACTTCACCCCCGGCACACTCGAAAAATGGAACCTTGGCTGGGACGACCTGCGCAAGGTGAATCCGCGCCTGATCATGGTGCGCGTCTCCGGCTACGGCCAGGTCGGCCCCTATTCGAAACGGTCCGGCTACGACCGCATCGCGCTCGGGTTCTCCGGATACATGTATCCCACCGGCTTCCCCGACCGCTTCCCGGTCCGGCCCGCCTTCCCCACCGCCGACTACAACACCGGCACCTTCGCGGCGCTGTCCGCCATGTTCGCCCTCTACGAACGCGACGCCAAGGGCGGCGAGGGCCAAATGATCGACCTCGCCCTCTACGAAGCCCCTTTCCGCATCACCGCGGATATGATGACCAAACACGCCCAGACCGGCGAAATTCGCGAGCGCATCGGCAACCGCAACCCCACCTTCTCCCCGGCCGGCACCTTTCAGACCCGGGACGGACGCTACGTCCAGATCGCGGCGGGCGGCGATAACGTCTGGCAACGCCTCGCCGAGGCCATCGACATGGCCCCCCTCGCCACCGACCCGCGCTACGCCAAAAGCCGCGAACGCATCGCCCGCGCCGACGAACTGGAAGCGCTCCTCGCCGGCTGGATTTCGGAACACGACTTCGCGGACATCGAAGCCCGCCTGGAAAAAGCCAACGTCCCCTTCGGCGGCATCTACACCGCCGCCGACATCGCCACCGACCCGCATTTCGCCGCCCGCGAAAACATCGCCGTGATCCCAGACGAGGAAGAAGGCCCGGTCACCATGCCCAACGTCGTGCCCAAACTCCGCGGCACGCCAGGACGCATCGCCCATGCCGGCCCTCCCCTTGGCAAGCACAACCAGGAAATCTACGTCGCGCTGCTGGGCAAGACCGAGGCGGAACTGGCCGCGCTCAAAGACGCCGGCGTCATCTGACGGGCACGGCGCCCGGCCGGGAAGAAAATACCACGGCGCTTTCCGCCGGGCGCACCTATATAAAGGCAACCATAGCGCCCGCGGGAGACCTGAACGCATGAACCACCTGGACCGCCTGTCCGACCTGATCCGCCACGCCAAGGCCGCGGGCGCCGACGCCGCCGACGCCGTCCTCGTCGCCGGCACATCCCTCTCCGTAGCCCGCCGCCTTGGCAAAACCGAACACGTCGAGCGCTCCGAAGGCCAGGACCTGGGCCTTCGCGTCTTCCTCGGCAAACGCGCCGCCATGGTCTCCGCCACCAACGTCGACCCCGCCACCTTCGCCGCCCTCGCCGAACGCGCCGTCGCCATGGCCAAGGTCGTGCCCGAAGACCCCTACGCCGGACTAGCCGAAACCGCCGCGCCCCCCGACCCACAAAACCTCGACATGGCCGACACCGCCGAACCCTCCACCGCCGAACTGGTCGAACGCGCCGCCGCGGCCGAAGACGCCGTCCTCGCCACCAAAGGCGTCACCAACACCGAAGGCGCCGACGCCGGCTACGGCCGGGGCGAAATCTACCTCGTCACATCGGCCGGATTCGTCGGCCACCGCGTGGGCACCAGCCACTCCATCAGCGTCACCGCGCTGGTCGGCGAGGGCACGGGCATGCAACGCGACTACGACTACGACTCCAAGGTGTACCTGTCCGACCTCGACGACCCCATTGCGATCGGAAAAAGCGCGGCACGGCGGGCCCTCGCGAGGCTGAACCCGATTCGGCCCCAAACCGCCAAAATCCCCGTCGTCTACGACCCCCGCGTCGCCACCTCCCTGCTGGGCCACCTGACCGGCGCCATCAACGGCGCCTCCATCGCCCGCGGCACCAGCTTCCTTAAAGAAAAAATGGGCCAAAAACTCTTCGGAACCGGCGTTTTCGTCCACGACGACCCCCGCCGTGTCCGTGGCCCCCGCTCCCGCGTGTTCGACGGCGAAGGCACCCCCACCAAAGCCCGCGCCCCGATCGAGGACGGAGTCCTCACGACCTGGCTGCTCGACAGCCGCTCCGCGCGGCAACTCGGCCTGGCATCGACGGGACACGCCGTCCGCGGAACCTCCGGGCCCCCCTCCCCCGCCGCGTCGAATCTGTGGCTCGCGGCCGGCGCGATGACGCCGGACGAGCTCATGGCCGACATTAAACTTGGGTTATACATTACGGAACTGATCGGGATGGGCGTGAACGGCGTCACCGGCGACTACAGCCGCGGCGCGGCCGGATTCATGATCCGGGACGGAAAACTGGCCGAACCCGCCGCCGAAATCACCGTCGCGGGCCATTTATTGGAAATGTTCGCCCATATGACCCCCGCCAGCGACCTGGTTTTCCGCCGCGGCACGGATTCCCCCACCGTCCGGATCGACGGCATGACGATGGCGGGCGCCTGAACTCCCCTCTTGCAATTTTCGCTCTGTTACACCAGCTTACAATGGCTTCAACAACAAAGTGACAAATCCAATGTCAGTCCAGGCTTCACGTCTTCTCGCGGCCGTCGCGGCGATCTCTCTGGCCCTGGCCCCCGCCATCGCGGATGCGCGAGTGGGCGGAGGGAGCTCCTCGGGTAGCCGCGGCAGCAACACGCACTCGGCCCCACCCGCCACGCGGACCGCGCCAGGCACCGCCGCGCCGATGGAACGCACGATCACGCCGAATACACCGGCGCGCCCCACGGCACCGGCCGCGGCACCGCACGCACCCGCCCCCGCCCCCGCGCCGGTCGCGGCACCCGCGCGCTCCGGCTTCATGTCCGGCCTGGCCGGCGGCCTGATCGGCGCCGGCATCGGCGCGATGCTGTTCGGCGGCATGGGCGGCGGCTTCTTCGGCCACGGCCTCGGCTTCGCCGGCGTGCTGGGCTTCATCCTGCAAATCGGCCTGGTCGCCATGATCGGTATGCTGATCTGGAAACTGGTCGCCCGCATGCGGACCCGCCAACCCGAGGCCGCCGGCGCCCCCGGCATGTACGGCCGCGAAATGGCCCCGCCCCAAGGCGGAATACCCCCCCAAGGCGGCATGCCGATCGGCAACGGCGGCGCGCCCATGCAAAACCCGGCGCCCACGACGGTGCCGGTGAACATCCTGCCCGGCGACTTCCAGGCGTTCGAACAACTGCTGCAATCGACACAGGCGGCATGGAGCGCACGCGACATCAACGCGCTACGCGGCATGACCACCCCGGAAATGGGCGGATACTTCGCCGAACAACTGGGCGCCCTGACCAACCGCGGCGTGACCAACGTCGTCACCAATGTCCGCCTCGACTCCGGCGACCTCTCCGAAGCCTGGGCTGAAAACGGCCAGGAATACGCGACCGTCGCGATGCGCTTCTCGATGATCGACGTGACCAAAGACGGCATCGGCCGCGTGATCGAAGGCAGCCTGAACGAACGCGTCACCGCCACCGAGGTCTGGACCTTCGTCCGGCCGCGCGGCGGACAGTGGATCCTGTCGGCCATCCAACAGACACGCTAACGCCCGCCCCCACGGCGTTCGAAAGAACCCCGCCGCCATCCAGGCGGCGGGGTTTTTCGTTGTACCGCCAGTTGCCATGGCCCGGTCTGGGCGATAGCTCAAAAAACCCCGCCACCAAGGAGCATCCGATGTCCGCGCCCGCCCCCATCCCCTATTCCGACGCGAAACTCCGCGGCATCCTGTCCACGGTACGCACCATCGCGATGGTCGGGGCGAGTTCCAACTGGAACCGGCCCAGCTACTTCGTGATGAAATACCTGCAAGGCAAAGGCTACCGGGTGATCCCGGTCAATCCCGGCACCGCGGGCAAGGAACAACTCGGCGAGAAAATCTACGCCTCGCTCCGCGACATCCCCGAGAAAATCGACATGGTCGACGTCTTCCGCGCCTCCGATCAGGTCGGCCCGGTCGTCGACGACGCGATCGCGATCGGCGCCAAAATCGTCTGGATGCAACTGGGCGTGCGCAACGACGACGCCGCCGCGAAAGCCGAAGCCGCCGGTCTGGACGTCGTCATGAACCGCTGCCCCAAAATCGAATTCGGCCGTCTGGGCGGCGAATTGTCCTGGAGCGGCGTCAATTCCGGAATCATCCGCAACCGCGCACCCGAACAGCCCATGGATCGCCGCGCCAAACCCCGCCCGCTTCCCCCAGCCAACATCGAATACGGCTTCGAAACACGCGCGATCCACGCCGGCGCGTCCCCCGACCCCACCACCGGCGCCCGCTCCACCCCCATCTATCAAACGACCGCGTACGTGTTCGACGACGTCGACCACGCCGCGTCGTTGTTCAACTTGCACAATTTCGGCTATATCTACAGCCGCCTGACCAACCCCACCGTCTCCGTGCTGGAAGAACGCATCGCCAGCCTGGAAGGCGGCCGCGCCGCCGTGGCGGCGGCATCCGGCCACGCCGCGCAATTCCTGGTCTTCGCGACGATGCTGGAACCCGGCGACGAGTTCCTCGCCTCCCGCGCGCTCTACGGCGGCTCCCTGACCCAGTTCGGCCTCAGCTTCAAGAAGCTCGGCTGGCATTGCCATTTCGTCGATCCGCTCGACCCCGAGAATTTCCGCCGCGCGCTGACCCCGAAATGCAAGGCGATCTTCATCGAAAGCCTCGCCAACCCCGGCGGCGTGGTCGTGGATATCGAGGCGATTTCGAAGATCGCGCATTCCGTGGGCATCCCGCTGATCGTCGATAATACCCTCGCGACGCCATTCCTGTGCCGCCCCTTCGAGTGGGGCGCCGACCTCGTCACCCACTCGACCACGAAATTCCTTGGCGGCCACGGCAATTCCATGGGCGGCATGGTCGTCGAATCCGGAAAATTCGATTGGGCCGCCAGCGGCAAATTCCCCTCGATGACCGACCCGGAACCCGCCTATCACGGCCTCCGCTTCTACGAAAACTTCGGCGATTTCGCCTTCACGACGAAAGCCCGCGCCGTGGCGCTGCGCGATTACGGCCCCACCATGGCGCCCATGAACGCGTTTCTGACGATCACCGGCACGGAAACCCTACATATCCGCATGGAACGCCATTGCGAGAACGCCATGAAAGTGGCGCGCTTCCTCGCGGGGCACGAAAAAGTCTCCTGGGTTTCCCACGCGGGCCTCGACTCCAGCCCCTATTACGCCCTCGCGAAAAAATATTTGCCGAAAGGCGCCGGCTCCGTCTTCACCTTCGGCGTCAAAGGCGGCTTCGAGGCCGGCGTGAAAATGGTCGAGGGAGTCAATCTGTTCTCCCACCTCGCCAATATCGGCGACACCCGCAGCCTGATCCTGCACCCGGCCTCGACCACCCACCGGCAGTTAACCGAGGAACAGCGCCTGGCCGCCGGCGCGGGCCCCGACGTGATCCGGCTGTCGATCGGCCTGGAAACGGCGGAGGACCTGATCGCCGATCTGGAACAGGCGCTGGCCGCCGGTTAACCCCACGCCACATCGAACCCGCCTACCATCGCTCCCCTTTCGTCATGGCCCGGCCTGTCCGGGCCACCGGGAGCGGCATACCCGGGCGAAGGAGACCCCCCTCACCCCCGCGGAATCGGAAACGGCGCCGCGAAATGACACGCCGCGAGATGGCCCGGCGCCACCTCCTTCGGATCCGGCCGCTGCGTCCGGCAAATATCCCGCGCGATCGGACAGCGCGGATGGAAATGGCAGCCGGGCGGCACATTCGCCGGTCCCGGCACATCGCCGCCCAGAACGATCCGCGACCGCGATCTTTCCGGATCGGGAACCGGCGCGGCGGATAACAGCGCCTGCGTGTAAGGATGATGCGGCGCGCCAAACAACGTCGCGGTCTCCGCGACCTCCACCAAACGCCCCAGATACATCACCGCGACCCGGTGCGCGATATGCCGGACCACCGCCAGATCGTGCGATATGAACACATACGACAGCCCGAAACGTTCCTGCAGGTCCTGCATCAAATTGACGACCTGCGCCTGGATCGAGACATCCAATGCCGAAACCGGCTCATCCGCGACGATCAGCTTCGGCCGCACCGACAAGGCGCGCGCGATGGCGACGCGCTGGCGCTGACCGCCAGAGAACTCGAACGGGTAACGCCGTAAATGGATCGCGTCCAGACCGACCAGCCGGAGCAGCTCCACCACCCGGTCCCGCCGCGCCTCGCGCGAAAGTCCGGGTTCGTGCACGTCCAACGGCTCGGCGATAATATCCTCGACCCGGTTGCGCGGGCTGAGCGACGCGTAAGGGTCCTGGAAGACAATTTGGATGGCCTCGCGGTGCCGCCGCAGCGCGCGGGCCCCAAGCTGAGTCAGATCCACGCCGTCGAACAACACCGTGCCCGCGGTCGGCTCGGTCAGCCGAAGGATCATCCGGCCCGTCGTCGACTTGCCGCAGCCGGATTCGCCGACGATCGCCAAGGTCTCGCCCGCCGCGACGTCGAAGGACACATCGTCGACCGCCTTCACCTGACCGACGGTCCGGGCATTGAGAAACCCGCCGGAGACCGGAAAATGCTTGCTCAGGCCTTGAACCGACAGCAGCGGCGCGGTCATGGCGTCACCGCCCAGCACGCGGCGAGCGCGGCATACCCCGTCGCCACGATCGGCGGTTCCTCCGCCCGGCATTGGTCCGTCGCCAAGGCGCACCGCGGATTGAACCGGCACCCCGCGGGCATGGCGAGCGGCGGCGGCACGGTACCCTCAATCGTGCGCAGCCGGTGCTCCCTGGTTTCCAGCGACGGCACCGACCGTAACAATCCTTGCGTGTAAGGATGTTTCGGACTCGCGAACAGGGTTTTCACCGGCGCGTGCTCGACGATTTTCCCCGCGTACATGACCGCGACCTCATCGACCAGATCGGCGATCACGCCCAGATCGTGCGTGATCAAAATG
Organism: Acetobacteraceae bacterium; assembly: GCA_947474705.1. Classification (GTDB taxonomy): domain Bacteria; phylum Pseudomonadota; class Alphaproteobacteria; order Acetobacterales; family Acetobacteraceae; genus Rhodopila. The sequence continues at coordinate 42,575 of CANJJS010000009.1, forward strand.
ACCGCCAGTCCGAGTTCCTCGCGCAGTTTGCGTAACAAATCGAGGATTTGCGCCTGGATCGTCACATCCAGCGCGGTCGTGGGCTCGTCGGCGATCAACAACTTCGGATCGCAGGCCAACGCCATGGCGATCACGACGCGCTGGCGCATACCTCCCGAAAGCTGATGCGGATAGGCCGCCGCGATCCGATCCGGATCGGGAATGTTCACCAGACGCAACATGTCCACCGCGCGGGCCCATGCCGCCTGCCGGGAATCGCGCCGGTGCAGCCGCGCCGCCTCGGCGATTTGTTCCCCCACCGTGAAGACCGGGTTCAGGCTCGTCTGCGGGTCCTGATAAATCATCGCCATGGCCCCGCCGCGAATTTCGGCGAGCCGCGCGCTGTCCATCGCCAGCAGGTTCTCGTCCTGAAACCGGATCGATCCGCCGGCGATCCGGGCCGGCGGCACCGGCAACAGCCGCATCAGCGACAGCGCGGTCATGGTCTTCCCGCAGCCGGACTCGCCGACAATGCCCAACGCCCGGCCGGCCTCGAGGCGAAACGAAATCCCATCGACGGCCTTCACGACGCCCCGGCCCGTCGCGAGATGAACGCGGAGATCTTCGACTTCCAGCAGGCTCATGTGTCGATCTCTGGGTCGAGCATATCGCGCAGCGCGTCGCCGACCATGTTGAAGGCCAGGACGGCGATCGTGATCGCCGCCCCCGCGCAGGCGGCCGGCCAGGGCGCGCCGACCAGATCCGACATGCCGTCGCGGATCATGTTCCCCCAGGACGGCGCCGGCGGCTGCGCGCCCAGCCCCAGAAACGACAAAGCGGCTTCCAGGCGAATCGCGGTGGCGATCCATAACGTCAACGCGACGATCAACGACCCGCCGATATTCGGCAGAACATGACGCAGCATGATGGAGGCGGAGCCTCGCCCGGCGGCGATGGAGGCGTCGATGAAGGGTTCGCGTTTGACCACCTGCGTCGCCGACCGCGAGAGCCGGACAAAGCGCGGAAACAGCGCGATGGCGATGGCGATCACCGCGCTTTGAAACGACGGCCCCAGCGCCGCCGCGATCATCACGCCCAGCAGCAACGTCGGAAACGACATCAACAAATCCGACGACCGCGAGATCGTCCGGTCGGTCCAGCCGCCGAAATACCCGGCCACCATGCCGCACCAGATCCCCGCGAACGCCGCGATCGTGGGGGCGACGATGCCGATCGACAACGACACCCGCGCGCCCGCCAGCACCCGGGAAAACACGTCCCGTCCGAAGGAATCCGTCCCCAGCCAGTGCTCGGCCGAGGGCCCCTGTCCGGCACTAAGAAAACTCTGATCCAGCGGGTCCTGTGGGACGATCCAGGGCGCGACGATGGCGAGCACGATCAGCGCCAGGCTGATCGTCATGCCGGCGGCGGCGACTTTATTGCCGCCGATATAGGCGCGTACGGAGACCTGGTCCGTCATCGCAGGGTGATCCTCGGGTCGATCGCGGCGCAGAGCAGGTCCGTCAGCAGATTGACCACGACGACGAAGAAAGCGAACACGACCAGCCCCGCCTGGACCATGGTGTAATCGCGCGCCGAAATACCGCCGATCAGCAATTGGCCCAGACCTGGCCTCGAGAAAACCAGTTCGACCGTGATCGTGCCGGACAGGGTCGTCAGCAGATAAATCCCCATGCCCGTGGTCACCGGGATCAGCGCATTGCGCAACGCATGCTTAAAGATGACCCATCTCTCCGCCACGCCTTTGCCGCGGGCGGTGCGAACATAATCGCGGCGCAACACCTCCAGCATCGACGACCGAGTCAGCCGCATGATGAACGCCGCCATGACCAGGCCGAGTGTGATCGCCGGCAGCACCAGATGATGCATCCGGTCCCAGAATGTTTCGCCGCCGCCCAACATCGGAAACCAGTCCAGATGCAACGAAAACGCCAGCAGCAGCAGCACGCCAAGGTAAAAATCCGGCAGCGAAAACCCCAGCAGCGCGAAGATCCGCGCGATCCCGTCCGCCGCGCCGTCGCGTTTGGTCGCCGTCCACACCCCCAGCGGCACGCCCACGACCATCCCGAACAACAACGCCGCCGCCGCCAGTTCCATCGTGTAGGGCAACGACCGCGCCAGCAGCGCGTTGATCGGCGTGCCGTTGACCATCGACTGCCCGAAATCGCCCATGACCGCCTGGCTCAGAAACGCGAGATATTGCCGCCACATCGGCTGATCCAGGCCGAGCTTATGACGGAATGTCTCGATCGCCGCCGGCGTCGCGAATTCCCCAAGCGCCGCCACCGCCGGATCGCCAGGCAGCACGCGCAACGCCAGAAACACCAGCGTCAGCACGAGCAAAACCGTGGGCACGACCTCCAGCAGTCTGCGGGCGATATAGGCGATCATGGCGCGGTCAACGCTTGCTGCTGGCCTTGGCCAGAGTGAAAGTGCCCATATACGCCTTCACCGGAAACCCGATCTCCATCGTTTTGCCGTTATGGAACCACGCCGAGGCCGGGCTCGGCAGCGGAATGGCGGGCACCTGGCTCAGGATGTTCAACTGCACCTGCTTCAACAGCGCCAGCCGTTTCGCGTCGTCCGTCTCCTGGTTCGCCTGATCCATCAACGCATCGGAATTTCCCGCGATATCTCCGTAATGGCTGAAATTCATGTTCCGCGTCGGCTTCGAGACAATCGCCGCCGAGTTATAAAACGCGTTCAACACCGCCTGCGCCAACGGCGGCTGGCCCGAGCCGTAAACCGTCAACGAATTGAGATCCTTGCGAATATCGGCGTGGTAGCTGGTGTGATCCACGACCCGGATATTCACCTGAATCCCGATTTTCCGTAACTGCTCCTGCACGATCAGCAGATGGGTCTTATACTCCTCGCGCTCCGTGATGAACGCGTCGATCGAAAACCCGTTGGGGAATCCCGCCTCCGCCAGCAGCTTCTTGCTCAACTCGGGATTGAAGTGAAAGGGCCAATCCGCCGGCAGATCCTCCTTGACCACGCCGCCATAGGCCTTCTGCGGCGCGACGCCGTACATCGGCTCCACGAAATCCCCGAACGCGGCCTGCCATATCCGCTGGTCGATCCCATGCGCGATCGCCTTGCGCACCCGCAAATCGTCCAGCGGCTTGCGCGTCATGTTCAAATGCAACGCCCAAACCGAGCCAGGCCGCCCGAAATCCTCCACCACATGCGGCATCTGCTTGCGCAGACTGGCGAGCCACCCCGGCACCGTCGCGCCCTCGATCATATCGACGTCGCCCTTGACGAACCCCAGCGTGCGCGCGGCGGTTTCCGGCAAAAACAGAACCTCCAGCACATCCACCTTCGGCTTGCCGCCCCAGTACCCCTCATGCGCGCGAGTCACGACTTTCTGCTTCGGTTCGTACCCAGTCACCGCGAAAGGACCGCTGCCCACGGGATTGTGACGATATTTGTCGCCCAGCTCCAACACCGCCTTCTTGCATTGAATATACCCGCCGAACCGAGGCATCAGGGCGAAGGCATGAAAAAACGGGTTCGGCGTGTTCAAATGAATGACCACGGTGTAACGATCCGGCGTGTCCACATGGTCGATCTGACGGAAATTCGACGAATAGGCCGTGCCCGTCGCCGGATCCTTCATCCGCGCCAAGGTGAACGCGACATCCTCCGACGTCACCTCGCCATACCCGCGATGCCACTGCACACCCTTCCTCAACCAAAAGGTGAAGGTCCGCGCATCCGGCGACATCTCCCACCGCTCGGCGATCTCGCCCTGCAACTGGTCCAGCTTCAGATCGGACGTCCCATCGCGCGGACTGACCAGCGTGCTGAACACCTGACGGATCGGAAACTCGTCGCCATTGCCGATGCCAAACGCCGGGTCCATCGCGCCCAGATCGCGCTGCGACACGCCAACACGGATCGTCGTCTGCGCCGAAGCCGCTGTACTCGCGCCAAGCAACGCCGCGCACAAAATGCGTGTCAGGTGTTTCATCGCCATCCCCCGGTTCCTCCCAGTGCCCAGACCCTAATTCGCCCCCCGGAAATACACCAGCGCCCCCACCTTCGCCGCCAGCCCACATGCTGGTAAGAGCCAGGCCTGAAAACGTACAAGGACCAACCGACATGCGCCCATCCGGCCGCGCCGACGACGCGTTGCGCGAATTTTCGATGACAACGGGCTTCTCCCACCACGCCGAAGGCTCCTGCCTGATCCGCATGGGCGGGACAGAGGTCCTGTGCGCCGCCTCCGTCGAAAGCCGGATTCCCCCCTTCCTCCGTAACACCGGCCTTGGCTGGGTCACCGCCGAATACGGCATGCTGCCCCGCGCCACCCACACGCGCGGCGATCGCGAGGCCGCCCGCGGCAAACAATCCGGCCGCACGCAGGAAATCCAACGCCTGATCGGACGCTCGCTCCGCGCCGTCGTGGACCGCGCGGCCATGGGCGAAATGTCGATCACCGTCGATTGCGACGTCCTTAACGCCGACGGCGGCACAAGATGCGCCTCGATCACCGGCGCCTGGGTTGCCCTCTCTTTGGCCTTCCGCCACCTGATTAAAATGAACGTGCTGAAGACCATGCCCCTGATCGGCCAGGTCGCCGCCATCTCCTGCGGTATCGTCGGCGGCAAACCCGTCCTCGACCTCAATTACGACGAGGACTCGGGCGCCGAAGCCGACGCCAACTTCGTTCTGACCGGGACCGGCGGCCTCGTGGAAATCCAGGCCACCGCCGAAAAGACCGCCTTCTCCGAAGAAGAATTCATGCAACTGCTTCGCCTCGCCCGCACCGGCACCGCGGCGTTGTTCGAGGCGCAGCGCAAGGCCGTGGGGGACTGATGGGCCGCAAACTCCCGCCGGGCACCAAAATCGTCCTGGCCAGCCACAACAAAGGCAAGCTCCGGGAATTTTCGGACCTGCTGAGCCCGCACGGCATCGAAATGGTGCCGGCGGGCGAGCTCGGCCTGCCGGAACCCGACGAAACCGCGCCCGATTTCGCCGGCAATGCCCGGATCAAGGCGCTGGCGGCGGCCCAGGCGAGCGGCATGCCCGCCTTTTCCGACGATTCCGGCTTCTGCGTGGCGGCGCTGGGCGGCGAACCCGGCGTGCTGTCCGCGCGTTGGGGCGGGCCCGAGAAAGATTTTTCCAAGGCCATGGCGCTGGTGAACGAACGCATGGGCGAGGCCACGGACCGGCGGGCCTGGTTCGTCGCGGCGCTGTGCCTCGCCTGGCCCGACGGGCATACGGAAACGTTCCAGGGGCGGGTCGATGGGACGGCGGTCTGGCCGCCCCGGGGCGGCAAGGGCTTCGGCTACGACCCCATGTTCGTGCCGCTGGGCGGAACGGAAACCTTCGGGGAGATGGATGCGGACGCGAAGCACGCGATCAGTCATCGGGCGCGGGCCTTCGCCCAGGTGCTGGCGGCTTGTTTCGCCTGATCCTTTGGGGGCTTGTTTTACCTGGCGGCCGGGTTCCGCCCGCCGGTCCCGGGTTTGCTGGGCTGGCGGCCCTTCCCCATGCGGGTCCCGCGGTGGCTGTACAACCGCGGAATGAAAGTTCGATGTCTGGCACGGGGGGGGCCGCTGGTCTGAGTTCACGGAACCCATGACAAGGCGGAAAGCGGTCCGCCACCGCCCGATTTCGTGGCGCGAGAGGCCGCGTCGGGCCCGGATATCTGGTGTTTCAATCGCGAACGGGCCGATGACCCATTGCCGCGCGGGGCGGAGATCGCGGCGTTCGCGCGGTATGGCCTGTGTCTTTGCCCGCCGCGGCGAGACCCCGCCGGACCCGAACCGGGCACGAGGCGCGGCTCGGGTCCCGACGGACCCAGAAGGGGTCAGCGTGCCGGCGGGAGTTCGACGCCGACAATGCGCGGCGCCACCGCGGAGGCGCCGTTCAGGTGGGCGCCGTTCATGGTCAGACCGTTGCGGGCATAAGCATTGAGGCTGAGACCATTGAGGCTGAGACCATTGATGCTGATACCATTGGAGTAAGCACTCGCCTCGGCGGGCGCGATGGCGCCGGAAATGGCGAGAAACGCGATGGCGGCGGCGGCGAGGGTGCGGGTCACGATCATGGGGTTCTCTCCTGAATGGGGCCATTTGGTGTGTGCCGGCGTTGGCCCGTTCGCCGTTCGATGACGAGATGTTTGGCCTGACCCGCGCTCGCCGGACAGACGGTGAATCTGGACAGTCTGTCCGGCCTGTCGAACAATGGCGGCCATGAATCCTTTCGATGGCATGGAAACCTTCGCCCGCGTCGTGGAATGCGGCTCCTTCACCGCCGCCGCCGACCGGCTGCAAACCGCGAAATCCAGCGTCAGCGACAGTGTTCGCGCGCTGGAAGAGCGTTTGGGGGTCCGTTTGCTCGACCGGACCACGCGGCGGGTGCGGCCGACAGAGGCGGGCCTGACGTTTTACGCCCGTTGCCAGCGTCTGATTGGCGAGGCGGAGGCGGCGCGGTCGGAAGCCCAGGCGGCGCAGGGGGCGTTGAGCGGGACGTTGCGGATCGCGGCGCCGGAGGGGTTTGCCCGCCGCTATGTCGCCCCTGGGCTGGTCGGCTTCGTCAATACCTACCCGAACATCGACGTGGAACTGGTCGAGGGTGCGGGCGCGGTGCGGCTGGTGGAAGATGGGATCGACCTTGCCATTCGCATCGCGCAGTCGCCGGACGAGTCGCTGATCGCGCGGCGGATCGCGACGTCTCAGGTGGTCGTGGTGGGCGCGCCGAGTTACCTGGCGGCGTTCGGGACACCCAGGGAACCGGAGGAATTACCAAGGCATCGGTGCATCGGGTTCTCTCCGCTGGCATGGCGCGATACCTGGCGGTTGGGCGACAGGGACATTCGGATCAAGCCGCGGCTTCTCACCAACAGCACGGAGTCGTTGCGCGCGGCGGCGTTGTCGGGTCTGGGGCTGGCGGCGTTGCCGGGGTGGATGGTGAACGACGCGGTGGCGACGGGCGCGCTGACGCGGGTGCTGGAGGATTTTCCAACACCGAAAGCCGGGATTTTCGCGGTTTATCCGACCAACCGGCTGCTGACCCCGAAAATCCGGTTGTTCGTGGAGCATCTGGCGGCGGAGTTGCGGGCGCGCGGCCTGGCGGACTGATGCCGGCGCCGAGGTGGAGGCGCGTTCTTGCCCCGCGTCGTTTTTTGGCTCCCGCGCGGCGCGGAAGGCCCGGCCCTTGAACAAGGGCGGGCGGTGGCCGATCCTGGCGTGGACAAACAGGAACGGACCCCCATGCCCGACCCCACCAACGACTGGCCCAACGCCCTCTACGACCTGCTGCGCGCCAACAAAATCACCCAGTTCGCCTACGTCCCCGACGCCGGCCACAAAGTCCTGATCGACCGCTCCCTGGCCGATCCCGACGCGCACGCCATCCCCCTGACGACCGAGGAAGAAGGCGTCGCCCTCCTCGCCGGCGCCGATCTGGGCGGCGCGCGCGGCGTGCTGCTGATGCAATCCTCCGGCGCCGGCAATTGCATCAATCTGCTGTCCCTGACCGTCGGCTGCCGCTTCCCGCTGCTGACCCTGATCTCCATGCGCGGCGAGTTCGGCGAAGGCAACGCCTGGCAATTCCCCATGGGCCAGGCGGTCGAACCCGTCCTGAAAGCCATGGGCCTGGTCGTGCTGACCTGCTCGGCGCCAGAGGACGTGATCCCCGTCGTCTCCAACGCCATCACCATGTCGTTCCAGGCCGGACAGGCCGTCGCCGTGCTGCTGAGCCAACGCCTGATCGGCGCCAAGAAGTTTTAAGCGGAGGACATCGCGCCATGGCGAAACTGAACAAAATCCAAATGTCCAACCTGCCCGACGCGGTCCTGGACCGCCGCCAGGCAGTGCCCGCGCTGATCGAGAACCCCGCGGACTTCCTGATCGTCGCGGGCCTCGCGGGCGCGGCCCAGGAAATCACCGCCCTGACCCTGGATTCCCCCGGCGTCTTCGGACTCGGCGGCGCCATGGGCGCCGCGCCGATGATGGGACTCGGCCTGGCCCTGGCCCAAAAAGACCGCCGCGTGCTGGTGGTGACCGGCGACGGCGAACTGCTGATGAACGTCGGCGCGCTGGCGACGATCGCCCTGCAAAACCCACCCAATCTGACCGTGATCTGCGTCGATAACGGCCATTACGGCGAGACCGGCAACCAGGACAGCCACACCGGCCTGGGCGTTCAACTCGACAAAATCGCCGCGGGCGCCGGCTTCCCCGTGGTAACCACCATCAACACAGAGGAAGACCTGGCCGAAGGCCGCCGCCTGCTGCGCGAAGGCGGCGGACTGTCCTTCATTCTGCTGCGCGTGAAAGAAGGCCCGCCGAACCGGGTATCTCGAAATCTGGTCCCACACCAGGTGCGGGACCGGTTCCGGGCGGCGTTGCTGAAGTCTTAAAGGTGGCTGGCCCGGCGGCGCCCGCCGCCGGGCCAGCTTCTTATTTCTGCGGCGCCTGCTCCGGCGCGTTCTCCGTGCCGTTAACCCGGAACACCTGCGCGATCAACGAATCCAGCGCCTTAAACACCCCTTCGACCCCGTACCCCGCAAGAAACGCGAGTCCGGACGTCGACAACGTCACCACCAGACCCACCGTGCCCGTCGCCTGCGCCTGACCAGAACCCGAATAAACCAACCCGATACACCCCCCAATCAGAGTGCCAAGCAACAATCGGATGACGTTGGCGCGCCGGTCGTACGGCGAAAGAAGGAACAAAGACAGCCGGCGATGGTAACGACGCAAAACGAAAGCGCCCGACCCGAGAAAACCATAAAGAACAGGCATCAAATAATTCCCTATGACGGTCATCATGGCGACGCTCTGTTGTTCTATTTCTTTTCTGTGTTTTTCCGCGGGCCATATGGGCTTCTCGCTAGACCTGAACTCCTTTGGCGCGGGCGGACCGTCGTTCCAGCTCCAGGCCCAGAATTTCGTCGCATTCAACCATTTCTCAAGATCTATGCTGATGCTCTCCCTTCGCGCCACGATATCGTTTAATCTGTGGCAAATATCAGTGGTTTGATAATCGACATCCTTTTCCGGCTGACAGTCCGGCAGATTCCCACCGGGCGCACCCTGCGCGCCCGCGGAAACTTCGGTCTTTTCTGGCTGCTGGTTCGGATCCCGCGGGCCCGGGCGCGCGGGATCGTCCCCCTGGTACGCCACCTTTTCCGCGGGCTTGGGAGACTTGTCCCGCTGCGTGGCGCTGTCGTCCCGCCGGACGGCATCCAACGTATCCATCAACGATTTACCCCAGGCCGTATAGGCGGAGATCGCGACAGCCAAGACCAGAAAGCACACACCCAAACGCAGCGTCTGTTTGATCGACTCGTCCAAAATCGCCGCGGACCGCGCGAGCCAGGGATATGCCTCAACGGCGAAGCCTCGGGCTGAAATGCCCTCGGACATCTCCTCGCCCTCGCTATCCCGCCCCACCTGCCACCACCTCCTGGTTCTGGCCCCGTGCGCGGCCACCATCGCGGTAAAAGCGATAGTGGCGCCGGTCGCGGGCGCGGCCCGGGCGTTCAAAACATCCCGGGCCCGGAGCAAAAAGGCGGCGTCGGCTTCGAAGTTTGCGCTGTCCGGCTGGATCGGGTAACGGACCTGCATCGCGCGAAGAACCAGACGCGCCGGATCCTGCAAGTCCGCCTCGATCTTTTGGGCCGCCGCGATGTCGCGGCCCGGCGCCATCCGGTGCGCCCGCGGCTCCGGCGGGCGCAGGCGCCGGAACCGTGCTTTGAACGACGGACTGGATTTGGGTCTGAAGCAGCGACCGCGCCTGCTCGTCCTGCGTCGGGCGGATGGACCGGTCAGGCCGCCCAGAAAGAAAATCCAATAGTAGATAGACTTCCGCCGCTTCGCGATTGAGAAATCTAACCCGCGTTTCTTCCCCATTTGGCATGTTCATTGCCCTTGATTTTGGGACAGGTGTTTTTGGAATTCGGCAACCAGCCCGCCCCAGCAACAAACGTAAACGATTGCTTACCGAATGGCCAGAGAAAAACAAACCGTTAACAACCCGCCCGCCAATGGGAAGCACAGCCCACATACCCAGATCATTTTTTTCGATTCGGCCGCGCCTCTTAACCAATCCCTAACGATTGTCAGGCGAGATGCCGGTCGCAACCAAACAGGAGCACTCCGTGATGGCCCAATGGCCCGCGGAACCAAACAGCACGACCCGCACGGCCGAGGACCCAGTGTTCGATCGGGCCGAATTCGCCACCCTCGCCGATGCGCTCGGCGACGACGGCGTGCGCGAAGTCGTCTGGATCTTCGAAACCGAAACCCGCGACCGGCTCCGCCGCCTGTCGAACGGCGGACAGGACCACACCACCCTCGTGCGGGAGCTACATACGCTGAAAGGCGCCGCGAGCACCGTCGCCTCTCCGCGATTGACCGAGATCGGCCGCGGGCTGGAACAACGCGCCCGCCAAGGCGTCGCGCCAACGGCGGCCGACCTCGCGGCCATCGCCGCGGCATTGAATGCCTATATGCGCGAGATCGCGACCCTGGGGTTTTCCAACCCCGAGGCCTGACGCGACCGCCCTAACGAATCAACCCACTCAAGGGACTGGACGGATCGGCCCCCATCCGGCGCGGCATCCGCCCGGCGCGATACGCCAGCCTCCCCGCCTCAATCGCGTGCTTCATCGCCTGAGCCATCAAAATCGGGTCCTTCGCATGCGCGATGGCGGAATTCATCAACACCGCCGTGCACCCCAGCTCCATCGCGATCGCCGCGTCCGACGCCGTCCCGACACCCGCGTCAACCAGGAACGGCACCGTGATATGCTCCATCATCATGGTCAGCATCGCCGGATTTTGCAGCCCGAGCCCCGACCCGATCGGCGCCCCCAACGGCATGATCGCGACACATCCCATGTCCTGCAGCCGCTTCGCCGCCAAGGGATCGTCGGCGCAATAAACCATCACCTCGAACCCGTCCTTGATCAACGCTTCCGCCGCCTCGAACGTGCCCTGCATGTCCGGATACAGCAGCGGCGGCGGGCCCAGCACCTCCAGCTTCACCAAATTCCAGCCCCCGGCCTCGCGCGCCAGACGCAAGGTCCGCACCGCCTCGTTGGCCGTGAAACACCCCGCCGTGTTCGGCAAATAGGTGAATTTCTTCGGATCGACATAATCCTGCAGCATCGGCGCCTTCGGGTCCGACAAATTCACCCGCCGCACCGCCACGGTGACGATTTCCGCCCCGCTCGCCACGATCGCCGCGCCCGTCTCCTCAAGATCCTTATACCGCCCCGTGCCCACGATCAGACGCGAGTGGAAGGTGCGGCCAGCGACCGTCCATGTGTCGTCGGCGGTTGTCGTTACCTGGTCCATATTTCAGCCTCCGCCGATAAAGTGCACGATTTCCAGCTGATCCCCGCTGGCCAGCCACGTCTCCATGTAACTGGAGCGCGGCACGATCTCCTCGTTGCGCTCGACCGCGACCTTGCGCATGTCGAGCCCCAGTTCCGTCAACAGCCCCATGACGGACAGGCGTCCATCGGCGGGCGTGGCGAATTCGCGTTTCTCCCCGTTCAGGGTGAGGGTGAGGACGTCTGTCATGGCCGCGATTATGCGGCGGGCGCCGCCTGGGGGCAATGACCGCCCCCCCGCCGGTCGTTTCGCCGTGGCATTCCAACGGAAACGGTGGCATCGTCGCACCCGGAGGTTCAACCCATGAATGCTCGCGGCGCTCTCCCATTGGTCATCCTGTCCGCCTTGTCGATCGCGCCGGCCCATGCCGACGATGTGACCGACCAAATCAACGAGGCCCTGGCCGCCTACAACAAAAAAGACGTGCCCACCGCCATGGCGGGGCTGGAAGCGGCGTTGAATTTGTTGCGGCAGGGACGCGCGGATTCCTACGGCAAATTGCTGCCCGCCGTCCCCGCCGGCTGGCAGGCGGACGAGATCGAAACGATCGCGTCCGGCCTGGCCGCTCTCGGCGGCGGCGCCGGCGCATCGCGCAAATATCGTAAAGGAGACGACACCGTCACCGTCTCCATCCTCGCCGATTCCCCCATGTTGCAGGCGCTGTCGGCCTTCGCCTCCAGCGGTATCGCCGCGATGGCCGGCGGACGAACGACGATCGTGAATGGCCGCCGCACCATCTACATGAAGGACGAAGGGTCGTTCTCGACCATCGTCTCCGACCGGATTTTGGTGCGGGTGGAAGGGCGCGGACTGCCGGAAGCGACGTTGAAACAATTTCTCACCGCGATCGATTTCGCCGCGGTCGAAAAAGCCGCGAAATAGCGGCCGCCGTCAGACCTTCGCCGCCGGCGGCCTGTTACTCTCCAACGCCCGCGCGTAAGCGGGACGCGCCGTCACCCGGCCGTTATAAACACGCGCCGGTTCGGTTACCGGCACGCCATAGCGTTCAGCCCAGGAGAGGCACGTGGAAAGAATAAGGTCGGCGGCGGTGAAGGTGGCGCCAAGGATAAAGGGGCGCCCGTCCTCCAACGCGCGATCGACACTGCGCATTTGCTTTTGAAAATATTGCGCCGCAGAATCGTTCGCCACCGGCGAGTCGCCATAAATATGCTTCAGATCGCGATGCCGGCGAATGACATAAAGCGCGGTGGCGTCAAGTTCGCTGATCGCGAAAAAACACCATTCCAGACACCGCGCGCGATCCGCCGGGTCCAGCGGCACCAGCCGGTTTTCGGGCGTGCCATAAATATCGGACAAATAATAAACAATCGCCGCGCTCTCGGTGATGGTCATGTCGCCATCGCACAATAACGGGATTTTTTGCCGCGCGGTCAGGCTGGTATATTCGTCCGTCTGGGTCTCGCCCGTGCGCGGCAAAATGGGCCGGTGCTCGAAACTCAATCCCAGCTCGTGCATCGCCCAGATCGGACGAATTGTGCGGCTGGTGCCGGTGCCCCAAAGGATCAGTGTCATGAACGAGGCCCCTTCGCCGCGCCAGACGCGATCAACGCGGCGATCTCCTCGCCGGTGTAACCGGCCTCGGTCAAAATCGCGGCGGTGTGCTCGCCCACACGAGGCGCCGGACCGCCGATCCGCGCGGGCGTCCGATCGAAGCGCGCCGCCGGTCTGGGCTGCCGGATCGTTCCCAAACCCGTCTGCTCCATCGTTTCCATCACCCCATTGTTCACCACCTGCGGGTCCGTCAGCACCTCCGCACGCCGCAATACCGGCGCGCAAGGCACTTCCGCCGCATCGAGCTTTTCCAGCCACGCCGCGCTTCGCCCCGTCGCGAGAATCTCCCCCACCAGCGTCAAGCGTTCGGCGGCATTCACCGACCGCGCCGCCGGGGTGCGAAAACGTTCGTCCTCGATCCATTCCGGTTTGGCGATGACCCCGCAAAGCCCTCGCCATTCCGAATCGGACAGCGCGCCAACCGTGATGTAACCATCCAACGTCTGGAAAATCAGGTCGGGACGCGGCACCGGCTGCGGCGCGTTCTCCTGCCCCACGACGGTGTAACGCGTCATCGCCTCCGGCCAAAGATAAGCGATCATGGTGTCGAGCATCGACAACCGGATATGTTGACCTTCGCCCGTCCGCGCCCGCGCGACCAGCGCCGCGCAAATCGCCTGCGCGCCATGCACCGCCGTGGTCTTGTCGGCGACAATGGTCCGAATCATCTGGGGACGGCCCGTCGCCATGTCCGCCTGAACATCCGCGAACCCCGACAAAGACTGGATCACCGGATCGTAAACCCGCTTCTTGATATACGGGCCTGTATCCCCAACCCCAGATATCGACAAATACACAAGACCCGGATTCGCCGCGCGCAGCGACGGCTCGTCGAGCCCCAGCCGCTCCATCGTCCCCGGACGGAAATTCTGCACCAGCACATCCGCCTTGGCGATCAACCGTTTCAACGCCGCCAGCGCCTGGGCATTCTTTAAATCCAGCGCGATGGCCCGCTTGCCGCGATTGGCGGACACGAACAGCGGCGAAAACTCGCCATCCGCGGCCGTCCGGCGAGAAATATCGCCCGCCGGCGGCTCGACCTTCACCACGTCCGCGCCCTGATCCGCCAGCAACATGGTGCAAACCGGCCCCGAAACGACCGTCGTCAGGTCGATGACCCGGATGCCCGCCAGAGGTCCAGACATCTCCATCACCACGCCTCCGCCCATGGCCGCAGATCCAGCTCCTGCGTCCACGCGTCCCGCGGCTGCGCATGAAGCATCCAATAAGTTTCCGCGATGGAATCGGGATTGAGAATTTTTCGCGCCGCCTTCCGTTGCTCATACGCATCGGGCGCGCGAGATTTCGTCCAATCGGTGTCGATCGCGCCATCGACAACGACATGGGCGACATGAATCCCCTCCGGCCCCAGCTCGCGCGCCATGCTCTGCGCCAGCGCGCGCAACGCGTGCTTGCCGCCCGCGAAAGCGGAAAAACCAGCACCGCCCCGCGTGGACGCCGTCGCACCCGTGAAAAGAATCGTGCCCCGCTGCCGCGGCACCATAACCCGCGCGGCCTCCCGCCCATTCAAAAACCCCGCCAGCGCGCACATTTCCCAGACTTTCGTGTAAACGCGCAGCGTGGTTTCCCGGATCGAAAAGCGAACATTGCCGCCGACATTGAAAACCAAAACTTCCACCGGCCCGATGTCACGCTCAATGGTGGCGAAAAGATCGATCACCGCCTCCTCGCGCCGCGCATCGGAACCAAACCCATGCGCCTCGCCACCGTCATCCCGAATTCGCGCGACCAGCGGTTCAAGCTTCTCCGCGGTCCGGCGCGTGAGGCAAACCACATACCCCTCCCGCGCGAAACGGCGGGCAATCGCACCGCCCGTGGCATCGCCCGCCCCAACAATTAAAGCGACCTTCCTGTCCCGCATAGGCCAAAATCCTGGACGATGAAGCACGAACGGTGGCCGCGGCCGACGCATGTGTCAATCGCGGCGGCCCGGCCGATCGGCGGCCCGAATCCGAACCCTGGGGCTTTGCCCCAGACCCCACGAGGGGCTTTGCCCCTTCGAACCCCGCCAGGGGAACGTCCCCCCTCCCACGGCACTCCAACCCCGGGGTTCCAAGGGCGAGCCCAAAAGACCCATTGGGGCGGGGTCGAGGGGCGGAGCCCTCGCGGGGTTTGGGGCTTTGCCCCAACGCTTGCCTATCGCCCAGGCGCCATCTGACCCACATTGGCCAGCCGGTTGGCCGCCACGACGACCACCGCGGTCACGGCCATTAGCACCAGGCCCAGCACCGCGATCGCGCCAAGCTCGCCATTTTCGTTCAGGTCGTAAATCAGCACCGACACCAGCTTGGTATTCGATGTCGTCAGCAGAATGGTCGCCGACAATTCCCGGATCGTGCCGATGAACACAAAGCACCAGGTCGCCGCGACCGAGGATTTCAGCAACGGCGCCACGATACTGGTCAACGACTTCAACCGCCCTGCGCCCAAAATACGGCTGGCATCTTCCAGCTCCGGGTTCAGACCACGAAACGCCGCCTGCATTTGCTGATAAGCCGGCGGCATTTCGATCGTCAAAAACGCCAGCAACAGGATCCATAACGTCCCATAAAGCTGAAACGGCGGCCGGGTGTACCCAATGAACAACGCCACGCCGAGCACGATCCCCGGCACGGCGGCCGGCGCCGTGGCCAGAAAGGCCAAAAACCGGTGGCCCGGCACCGCGCGCCGGGCGGTCAAATACGCGACCAACACGGAGAACGCCGTGCCAGCGGTCGCCGCCGCGACCCCGGTGATCAACGTGTTCTCCAGCGTCGCGCGCGTGTGCGTCAGCCCGAACACCAGCCGCACATTATCCCAGGTGATCGTGTCCAGGGTCCAGGCGTCGGACACGGTGCGCAACATGCTCGCGCGGATCAGGATCAAATTCGGCAACAACACCGTCACGACGATCACCAGCAACGCCATCGTCAACGCGGGCCAACGCCACAGCCCGAGATTGGTCAGTTGCGGCGCCCCCGCCTTACCGCCGATCATGGTGAACCCGCGGCGGCCCAACAGGAATTTCTCCCCGCGCAACAACAGGATCGTGACGAACAGCATCGGTATCGCGCAGGCCGCGGCCAAATGCGTGCGCGGCGGAAACTGAAACAGACTCCAGATCTTGGTCGTCAGCACGTGAAACCCGGCGGGCAGCGCCAGGATCGCGGGCGTGCCGAACTGCGTCATCGCCTGCAAAAACGCGATCAAAAATCCCGCCAACAGAGCGGGCAACACCATCGGAAAGGTCACCCGGCGCAACGTATGCCAGCGGCCGCCCCCCAAAATGGCGCTCGCCTCCTCCAGATCGTACGGCATGCGATCGAGCGTGTTCGCCGCCAAAACGAAGACATAAGGAAATGCATAAGACGCCATCACGAAGACGATGCCCTCGGCGGAAAAAATATTCACGAGGCGGTCGAACTGGCCCGCCCCCGTCAGCGCCCGGTAATACTGGTTGATCAACCCGCTGTTCGGCGCCGCCAACAGCACCCATGCCACCGCGCCAATGAACGGCGGCGTGATGAACGACGTCATGATCAGACCGCGCAATGTCCGGCGAAACGGCACATTCGTGCGCGATACCAGCCACGCCAGCGGCAGCGCCACGCCACAGGCGAGCACCCCGACCCCCAACGCGATCCCCAAAGTCGTGACAAAAGGCCCCAAAAACAGCGAAGGATCGCCCAGCTCGGAGAAATTCTCCATGCTGAACGCGCCCTTTTCGTCGGTCAGGCTGAACAGCGCCAGCCAGCCAAACGGCAACAGCACTACAAACGCGAGCAACAGCGCGATCAGGCCGAAAAACACCGGCGAGGGATCGAACCAGCCAGGCAATCCGCGCCCGGACGCGGGCGCCGCCTCGGGCGAGGAGGCACTCATGGTCAAACCCCAAACGCCCGAGTGTAGCGCTTGCGGATGTCCTCAGCCGCCAGCGCCACGGCGGCGGGATCGGCGTGCAGCAATTTAATCTGCTCCGTCGGCCGCAACCCCTCTGGCATCGCGACGCCCGGCAGGAACGAACGGCCCCCGTAATCCGCCAAAATCTGCTGACCTTCGCCCGAGGAAATGAAATGCAGCAGCAACCGCGCCGCGTTCGGATGCGGCGCGGCGGCCATCAGCGCCGCCGCCACCGGCACGACCGGCGATCCTTCCGTGGGATACACGATCGTCACCGGCCCGCCCTTTTTCTGGACCCGGAACGCCGCGTTTTCCGCCCCGTCCGCCGCCACCAAACGTTCACCTTGCGCCACCCGTTGCGACGGATCGACCGCGGACTGAACCTGCATGATCTGCTGTTTCGCGAGCTTTTCGTAAAACTCCCACCCCAGCGCCTGAGTGACGATATAAGTCCCGGTCATGATGTTCCCGGAATAACCCGGATGCGCCTTGACCATTTTCCCTTTCCATTTCGAATCCAGCAAATCGCTCCAGGCCCTGGGCGCATCCGCCGCCTTCACCAACTGGGAATTATAGGCCGGCACCATCAGCGAAAACGTTTCCTTGGTATAAAAACCATCCGCCTCCCGCGCGTCCGGCGCGAGACGCATCGCCTCCTCCGTCACATACGGCGCGGTCCAGCCATTCGCCTTCCAACTCACCAAATATCCAAGATCCGACGACGTCACGACATCCACCGCGCGAATATTCGACGCGTATTCCTGGCTGACCCGCTGATAATTCCGTTCGGCCCCAGACCGTTCCAGAAGCACCGAGATCCCCGGATATTTCGCCTCGAACCGCTTCGCCAGCGTGGTCGCCAAGGTCAGATCGTTGGAGGTGTAATGCGCGACCTTCCCTTCCTTCACGGCCGCCGCGATCAGCGCGGGCGTGACGGACACCGCCGCCGGCGCGGCACGCGCCAAACGCGGCGTCGCGAAAACAGCGACGCCGGCGAGCACGCCGCGGCGGGTCGTTCCGAACGAAGTCATCGCCCCGCCTCCCTTATACGCCAAAGATCTGCGAATAACGTTTCTTCACCGCCTCCGCTTCCCGCGCCAGCGCCTCTGGCTCGTTGTGCAACAGCTTGATCTTCGACAACGGCGTCCAGCTCGCGGGCTCGGTCATCGCCGGATCGAAGCTGCGTGTGCCATGTTCCATGTTGATCTTCTGACATTCGCTCGACGCCAGATAATGCATGAACAAACGCGCGGCGGCCGGCCGCGGCGCCTTCCGCATCAGCACGCTGCCAACGCCGACGACCGGCACGCCCTCCACCGGATAAATCAACACCAGCGGCGCGCCCTGAGAGATCAGACGCGCGGCCGTGACCTCCGCCCCATCCGCCATGATCGCCCGCTCCCCTTGCGCGAGCCGCATGGGCGGATCGGTGGCGGACTGCACCTGCATGACACCCTGCTTCGCCAGTTTTTCGAAATACTCCCAGCCCAGAAGCCGGCTGAGCGCGTAAGTCGCGTTGGTGATCGCCCCCGAATAACCCGGGTGTCCCTTGACCAGCTTGCCCTTCCATTTCGGGTCCAGCAAATCCAGCCAGGATTTCGGCGCCTCCTCGGCTTTAACCAGGCGGGAATTATAGGCGGCCATGACCAAAGTGAATTTATCGACGATGAAACTCCCGTCCGCCGCGATCGCCGCCTCCGGCCAGGCCGCCGCCTCGGCGGGCACGAAAGGCTCCAACAACCCCGCCGCCCGCCAGGTCACGCAATGCCCGAGATCGGAGGTCGTCGCGACATCCACCGCGTGAATGTTGGAACTGTATTCCTGACCGATGCGCTGATAAATACGTTCGGCGCCAGATCGTTCCAACTGAACAATCATACCGTACTTCGCCTCGAAGGTCTTCGCCACCTTGGTCGCGAGGACAAGATCGTCGGCGGTATACCACGCGATCTTCCCCTCTTTTTTCGCCGCCTCCACCAGCGCCGGAGTCAGCACCGCGCGTTCGGGCCGCGTGCCCTGCGCCCGGCCCGGCGCGGCGGCCAGCGTGGCGGCCGCCGCCAGCACCGAACGGCGATGGATCGTTCCGGGACCGGTGGACATGGCGATCTCCCCTTACAATTGTTTCAACGCGCCAAAGCGCGGCAATGACCCGGCGGCAGTGTCAGCCCGACCCGCTGCGACGGTTGCGCCAGCACATCGGACGACGCCAACACCTGCAACCGCGTCCCTGCCTCGAGCGCGACGATATAATGCCGTTGCGATCCCAAATAGACCGCCCGCTCCACGGTACCCACCGCCTCGTTCGGTCCCGCCTCACCCTCGGGCGGAGGCCCCAACACGATCCGATGCGGCCGGATCGAAACGATCGCACCGCCATCCTCCGAAAACACCCCGGATTCGCAGGCGAGTCTCAGCCCGTCGCAGTCCGCCACATGCTCTCCGGCGCGGCGTCCCCGCAGAATATTGGTGCTGCCGATGAAGCGCGCCACGAACTCGGACAACGGCCGCTCGTAAATATCCTCCGGCGAACCGGCCTGCTCGATCTTGCCATCCCGCATCACCGCGACAATATCGGAGGTCGTCATCGCCTCCATCTGGTCGTGCGTCACATAGATTGTTGTGTAATGAAACCGGTCGTGCAACCGGCGAATTTCATGCCGCATTTCCTCGCGCAAATTGGCGTCGAGATTCGACAAAGGCTCATCCAGCAACAGAATTTTCGGCTCCACCGCCAGCGCCCGCGCGAGGCCCACGCGCTGCTGCTGACCGCCCGACAATTCGGCGGGATACCGCGCCGCGTACGGCCCGAGCTGCATCGTCTCCAGCATCGCCCGCACCCGCTCGTCGATCGTCGCGCGCGGCAAACGCCGCAGTTTCAGCCCATACGCGACGTTCTCCGCCACCGTCAGATGCGGCCAGAGCGCGTAGCTCTGAAAAATCATCGACATCTCCCGCCGCTCCGGCGGAACAACCGTCCCGGCGGCGGACACCTGCCGGCCGGCGACGTGAATGGTCCCGCCATCCGGAATGGCGAAGCCGGACACAAGACGCAGCGTCGTCGTCTTGCCACACCCGGACGGGCCAAGCAGCGAAATCAACTGACCGCTCTCAACCGTCAGATCGAGCGCGTCCACGGCCGTCTGCGCACCGAACCGCTTGGTCAGGCCAGCAAGCTCAAGACGAGACATCAGGCGCCCGGCCCGAACGCCGTGCCACCGCACGGGATGGAAAGAATGGTCAAATGTCAGCCTCCGCCGGCGCGCGTTCTCATTCCCGGCGCGTCCGAAATTCGACCCGGACCCTACCCGCGGGCGGCGGCGGGCGCAACCGGGTGGGGTGGGTGTTTGGGGACGCGCTGGGGCGTTGCCCCAGCGCGTCCCCAGGCGCCAACCCCACCCGGTCAGGCCCGCACCGCCTCCGGCCGGAACCGCACGCCGGCGCGGGCCAGGCCGCCGCCCAGTCCGATTGGGGTGCCGTCGGCGCGCCAGCAGGCCGCGCCTTCCATTTCGCCGTTGTCCGCGAACCGGATCGCGCTCATTCCGCCCGCGACATTTCCGACCCGCGCCACGGCGTGTCCGCGCGCCGCCAAGGCCTGATACACGGCCTCCGGCACCCCGTTTTCGATTTCCAGTTGATGCCCCTGGGTCCAAATTCGCGGCGCCTCCACCGCTTCCTGCACGCTCATTCCATGATCGATGATATTGGAAATCGCCTGCATGACACTCGGGAAAATCCGCAGACCGCCGGGCAGTCCCAGCGCGAACACCGGCTTTCCATCGCGCGTAACGATAACCGGCGACATGGAAGATGTCACGCGTTTTCCAGGCGCCACCGAACTGGCCCGCCCAGGACGGGGATCGAACACGAACATGTAGTTGTTGGGGATCATGCCGGTGCCAGGGACAATGTAACGCGCGCCAAACAAACTGTTGATTGTCTGCGTGCTCGCGACAATATTCCCCATCCCATCCGCGATCGTCAGATGCGTCGTATGCGCCCCGCCATCGCCCGGCGCCACCTCCGCGCTCCAGGCCTGAGCACGCCCCATCTCGATCCCACCCCGCCGGCTGGCGGCGTAGCCCTTGTCCAGCAACCGCGCCACCGGCACCTTCACGAACGCCGGATCGGCCGTCGCCGCCGCGCGATCCGCGAAGGCGATCTTCAAAACTTCCGCCAGCAAATGCAGCGTATCCGCCGACCCGAACCCGAGCCCACCGATATCGAACCCCTCCAAAATATTCAACATCTGACAAATATGCAGCGGCCCCGAGGACGGTGGCGGCGGCCCCACGATCTCGAACCCCCGGTAATTCCCCCGAATCGCGTCCCTTTCGATCGTCCGGTAGCGGCTCAGATCCTCTTGCGCGATATACCCGCCATCCCGCGCCATATGCGCCACGTAATGCCGCCCCAAGGCGCCCCCGTAGAGAATCCCCGGCCCTTCCTTGGCGATCGACCGCAGCGTCTCCGCGTAATCCCCTGTCGTCAGCCGCGCGCCCGCCGCGATCGGCATCCCGCCCGGCAGATACAATTTCGCGATTTCCGGATCCCGCGCCATGTCTTCAGCGCAATCCGCCACGCATTCGCTCAGATACGCCGTCACCCGGAACCCGCGGGACGCATGCCGGATCGCCGGTTCCATCGCGTCCGCCAGCGAAAACGTGCCGAACCGGTCCAGTGCCTCGCACCACCCCATCAGATTGCCCGGCGTCGCGACCGAGGACGGACCCACCGCGTTCTTCCGCCCCAGCGCGTCCATCGCCCCCGGCGGCGCGTTCGGATCGGGCGTGTACGTCGTCGCGTCCGTGGCGAGCGGCGCCGTGCTCTGGTTGTCGATGACAATATGCCGCCCATCCGCGAGCCGGAGATGCGCCATCCCCCCGCCCAGCACGCCGGTCATCATCGGTTCCACCACCGACAGCGTGAAGAACGCCGCGATGGCCGCGTCGATGGCGTTACCCCCGGCGGCCAGAATCTCCGCCCCGGCGGCGGAGGCCAAGGGATGGTTCGTGACCACCATGCCGCGGCGCCCGGTGGCCGGATGTTTTTCGGTCTGAAACACGGTGCCGGCGCGCGAACGCCAATCGTCGCTGGACATGGGGAACGGGCCTCCTGAGTACAAGGCCCCAGCATTGCCCGCCGGGCGCGCGATGAGAAGCCTTCGCCCGCGGTTCGAAGCGCGCGCGTCAGTGCGCCGGTTTGGCCGGGCCCGGCGGAGGCGCCGCGTGCACGCCGCCCGGGACCAACTCCGGTTTACCATCGGCGGGCGCCAGACCGATCGTCGCGTAAACCCGGACGCTGGCGGGCCACAATCGCATCAGCGCGTCGCGCTTCAGATAAGCCGCCGCGCCGCCGCCGATCAACAGCAAGAAGCTGGCGGCCCATGCCGCGGTCAGGAGATGGCTGCGCCGGGGCGGCAAGGGTGGCGAATCCGCCGCCGCCGACAAACGCTCAATCGCGCACGGTGCCACCGCATGCGGTTCGGGGTCTGGACCCGGTTCCGCGGCCGCATGCGCCGGGTCCGGGTCCGGCGTCGCGGCCGGGACAGACGGTTCCTCGTGAAACGACAACTCGGCCGGGACTTCGGCCACCGGTTCGGGCGCCGCCGGCGCCGCGACGTCCGGCACGGGCACGGGCGGCTGATCGTCCGCCACCGGAACGGCCATCCAATCTTCCGCGCAGCGGGCGCAGCGCACGGTCCGCGGCGGATCGAGCAAAGCATCGGCCACATCGTAGGTCGCCGAGCAGGACGGGCAGCGAATACGCATGTCTTACCGATTCCCCGGTGTCTGAAACCTCGCGAGCATGGCTACAAGTGTGGCAGTTCGCGTCAGGATGCAACGTTTTGCCGCGGTCCAACCGCATTTTCCCGGCGATTTTCGAAAAATCCATACCTAAGCATGTACTTATCGCGCCGGCGGCGCCTGCGAGCCCAGCCCAAGGGCCTGATAGACTCCGGCCAGGGCCGGCACATACCGGATCGCGGTCGCCCGCCAGACGATCGACGCGGCGCCGACAGACACCAGCACCGCCACTACCACCGTCCCCACCACGACACGGCGGATCAGGCGCGAACGGGCTTCCGCCGTCCATGGCGCACGCCCCGGCTTTGGCCCGAACATCGGCGGCGGCGGGGGCTCGTTCTCATACGGCCAGGGCACCGGCACACCGGGCGATGCCGGCGCGGCCCGGTCCGGCGGGGGCTCCGGCGGGGGCTCCCGGGCGAAATCCCACCCCAGGTCGGCCTCGCCCGGCGGCGGCGGCGCGGGCCCGCGGGTGAGGCCGTCTTCGCGCCAGGGCTCCAAATCCGGCGCGGGCCCGCGCTCGAATCCCTGAACCGCCCCTTCGGCCGGACGATAGGGTGGCGGCGGACCCAGCATGCCCGCCAGCCGAACACTCTGCCCCGCGCCCGGCGCCCCTGGGCCTGGCCGCGCACCAGTGCCCTCGCCGGCGGTCCGGCCACCAGGGGCCGGAGACGGAGGCGCCGGCTTCTCCCGCGCGCCGATAGGAATATAGGGCGGAGGCGGTCCAAGTGCCTCCGCGCCACGCGGTCTCGGCGGCGGCTCCCGGGCCTCGGGCTCTGGCCCGGGAAAATCTGGTACAGGAAGATCCGGCACGGGCTCCACCGGCACGGTTGCAGGCGGCGGCGGCAGCGCCTCGCGCTTCACATAGACGACCTCGGGCGGCGGCACCGGCTCCCTGGCGAACCGCGTGGCCTCCAGACCAAACACCAGACCGCACCGGCCGCACCGCATCTGGGCGCCACCGGCGACCCGGGCGTCCGGCACCTCGAACACCGATACACAGGTGGGACATTGGATCCGCATGATGCCGCCGTTACCGCGGGCGATGGAGTCGATACCAGCCTCCATCGCCACCGCGCCAATCGGCTATACCTCCCTCATCAGAACTCGTGCGCGAGCCGAAGCCCAGGGTCCGGCCAGGTCATGGACACGAGCTTGCCGGAGCCGGAGAGAGTCAGATACGCCGTCCGCAAATCCGGCCCGCCAAAACAAATATTGGTGCAGAACATGTCGGGCATGGCGATCTGCCGGATCAGCCCGCCCCCCGGCGCGATCACGCTGACGGAGCCATTGACCAGCGTCGCCACGCACACATTCCCCACCCCATCGACCGCCAGGCTGTCGAAGCGCTGGAACCCGCCCAGACCCGCCATCAACCGGCCCCCGTGCGGCGAGGGGAACCCTTCCTTCGCCAACACCCCCGGCGCCAGCACGTCGAACGCCCACAGCCGCGCTGTCTCGGTCTCCGCCACATACAGCGTCTTCCCATCCGGCGAGAGCCCGATCCCGTTCGGGGTCAACACGGGATGCGCGACCTCCACGATCTTCGACCCGTCGGCCAGCGCGTAATACACCCCGCCCCAGTCCCGGTCCCGCGCCCGCGCCTTGCCCAGATCGGTGAAATAAAACCCGCCGAGCCCATCGAACACGATATCGTTCGGCCCCAACAGCTTATGGGCGCCGCACCGGTCGTACAACACGGTAACGGCGCCGGTCGCCGGGTCCACCCGCTCGATCCGCCCGCCCGTGTAATCCGACGCCGGACCGGCGGGCCGCAGCATGTTGTGCTCCGTCCGCCACATGAAGCCGCCATTGTTACAGACATAGAACGCACCGTCCGGCCCCACCGCCAGCCCGTTCGGCCCGCCGCCGGTATGCGCGATCACCTGGGTGGACCCATCCGGCCGCACCCGCGTCACCGTCTGCCGCTCGATCTCCACCAGCACGATGGAGCCATCCTTCATCGCCACCGGCCCCTCGGGAAACCGCAACCCCGTCGCGATGGTCTTTATCTCGGTCATCGTTGTCGCCCTCCAGCATTCCGCGCGAGCCTGGCGCAATCCCCGGCGGAAGGAAAGCACGCGGCGTGAACACTTTGTTCAGCTTTCGCCGCTACACCCCAAGGCCCATGATCCCGGCCCACCTCCCGGCCCTTTGGCTCGCCGCCGCCCTCGCCGTGCCCCTCCTGGCGCTGGCCTGGACCGCGCCCCCGCTTCTGCCCATGGCGCTCGGCTTCCTGCTGGGTGTGGGCGGCCTCGCTTTGACATACCGCCATCTGACGGCGGTCTGGTGCGTTTGGCTGATCGCGACCGGCCTCTCGCTGGAAATGACCCTCTCCGACATAATCGGCCCCGAAGCCTTCCAGCCCGTCATCGCCGCCGCGAAAGGCGGCGAAATCGCCCTCGTCTTGCTGACCGTCGCGCGCGAGGGCTTCGTCTGGGACCGCTTCAACCCCGCCTTCGCGTTCCTGGCCATCGCCGCCATGGGCGCCATGGCCGGAGTCCACCCAGAGCTGACCGCCGCCGACACGATCCGCTCCACCATCGGCTCGACGGTGCCCTTCCTGATCTTCTTCGTCCGCCCCACCCACGCATGGGGCGCCGCCCTGCGCCGCGCCACCGGCTACATCCCCCTCGTCTCCGTCGCCCTTGGCGCACTCCTGGACCTCGCCGGCCTCCGCCCGCTGTTCGTCGACAGCGGCGGCGTCCGCCTCGCCGCCCTTGGCCACCCCGCCTTCCTGGCCGGAATCTGCCTGCCCGCGATCTACACCTGCCTGCTGGCCTGGCTGAACACCGGCACCCGAAGCACCCTGCTGCTGCTGGCCGCCAACCTCGCCATCCTGGTCCTGACCGGCGCCCGCGCCCCCACCGCCTACGCGCTGCTGACGGTGACCGGCACCCTCCTACTGGCGCGAGACACCGCCATCGCCCGCGGCCGCCGCCTTCTCCTCGCCGCCATCGGCGCGCTGCTGCTGCCCGTCCTCCTGCTCATGGGCGAGTCGCTGGGCGCCCTCCGCCTGTTTTCCCTGCTCGGCGCCGACGCCGCCCATCTCAGCGGCCGCGAACTTCTCTGGGCCGCCGTGGACGCCGCCGCCAACGAGGCCCCCTGGTTCGGCTGGGGCCTCGGCGCGGGCAACGTCGTCATCCCCCGCGACGGCCCCATCGCCCAACTCCTGCACACCTGGGCCGCGCACAACGAATACCTTCGGATGCGCCTGGAAGGCGGCGCCATCGGCCTCAGTCTCCTGATTCTCCTGTTCCTGGCCTGGATTATGTCCCACACACGCCGCCTGCCACCGCTGGAGCGGCTGACGATGCGCCTGGTGTTCCTCGCCTTCGCCGCGCACGCCGTCACCGACAACGTGCTGATTTCCACACCAGCCTGCGTGTTTTTCGCCTTCGCGGCGGCGGTCTTCGGCGACACGCCGCGACGCTTGCGGGCGGACACCGACGTGGCGTAGGGAACCGCCAGACAGCGCGCCCGGCCAACGGGCCGCCTCAGCCGCCCGACTCAGCCGACCAGCCCGGACATACCGTCCGCGCCGCGGAGGCGTCCCGGCCGGCCGGGACGGCGATCCACCGGTACGGGAAACAGCCGAACGGTTAACCGCATGGGCTGCCTGAGAGGGACACACAAACACATGACCCCGTGGTTTCGACTCCGTGTCCTGCCCTTCCTCCTCGCCACGGCGCTCACGCCGCACGCCTGGGCCGATGGCGTCGCATTTGTCCTGAACTCGAAAAGCGCCTCGGTCAGCATCGTCGACATGACGGCGCGCCGGGAAGTCCGCCGCATCCCCGCGCTGCGCGAACCGCACCACATCGTCCTCAGCCCCGACGGCAAAAGCCTGCTGATCGGCGACACCGCGGGCAACCAGATCATGTTCGCCGATCCCGTCACCGGCGCCGTGCAGCGCCGAGCACCGGTCTCCGACCCCTACCACCTCGCCTTCAGCCCGAACGGCAAATACCTTGTCGTCAACGGCCTCGCCCGCAACCAGGTGGACGTCTACGACGCCGCGACCCTGGCCATGATCAAACGTTTTCATGTCGATTCAACCCCGAGCCACCTGGATTTCTCCCCCGACTCGAAAACCGCGTTCGTGACCTTGCAGGACACCGACAAACTCGCCGCCTTCGACCTCACCGCGATGACGCCGAAATGGGTTGAGCCGATTGGCCCCACCCCAGCGGGCGTGATCTGGCTGAATGGCAAAATCCTGGTCGCCAACATGGGCTCCGACCACGTCGCCGTCGCCGATCCCGCCACCGGTAAAATCCTGGACCGGATCGTAACCGGCAAAGGCGCGCACACGCTGTTCCTGGCGCCCGACAAGAAAATCCTCTGGGTGAACAACCGCGCCGCCGGCACCACCGTCTCGCTCGACGCGCAAACCCTGAAAATCATCCGCGTTTACAACATCCCCGGCGGCCCCGACGACATCGACTTCGCCCCCGACGGCACCCTGTGGATCACCCGCCGCTTCGCCGAGAAAGTCGCGGTCCTCGACCCCGGCACCGGTGCCTTCGAAACCGTTCAGGTCGGCCGCTCCCCGCACGGGATCTGGCTGAACCCCAAGGCCCCGGCGCCCTGACCCATGGAAGATCCCTTCGACCTCCTGGCGGGCTGGGTCCACGAGACCTTCCTCATTCCGCTGCTTTACGCCACCGGCCTGATGAAATGGGAAGATTTGGCCCAGGGCTGGGCGTTATTCGCGATTTATGGGGCGTTGCAGGTGGCGCTGACGCTGGCGCTCTGCATGCCGCTGGAACGCTGGCGGCCCGTCGAGCACTGGCCCGACACGAAAGCCGTCGCCGTCGACATCTTCTACACCGTGCTGTCCCGCGTCGGCGTGCTGCCGCTGGTGACCTTCGTGCTGTTCTACAAGGTCCAGACCAGTCTGAACGGCTGGATCGTCGATCATGGCTGGATTCCGCCAACGCTTGAACATATCTTCCCCATTCTGTTCGGACATCCCATCCCGAGTTTCATCCTTTACGCGATCGTTCTGGACTGCGCCGATTACTGGCGCCACCGCCTGTCGCACCAGTTCCGCTGGTGGTGGGCGCTGCATTCCCTGCACCACGCGCAACGGCAAATGACCTTTTGGTCCGACGACCGCAATCACATCGTCGACGACCTCATCGCCTTCGTCTGGTTCGGCGCCATCGCCCTGGCGATCGGGGTCCCGCCGTTGCAATTCCCCCTGCTGGTCCTGGTGCTCCGCTTCATCGAGAGCCTGTCCCACGCCAACACCCGCGTCTGGTTCGGCGCGATCGGCGAGCGCCTGATCGTCTCCCCCCGCTTCCACCGCGCCCATCACGGCGTGCTCGCCGCGGGGCAGCGCAGTTGCAACTACGGATCGGTGCTGCCGATCTGGGACATCGTCTTCCGGACCGCGGATTTCTCCCGCGACTACGTCCAGACCGGCGACCCCTCCGGCGAGGAAGCCCTGGCCACCGGCACCTGGCTCGAACAACAACGCGCGGGGCTGAGGCGGATGCTGCGGGCCTGAATCAGGGTTTCACCCCGCCTCATCCTCTCCCTCCTCCCGCGGCGAGGACAAGGCATCGTCCTCGGCGTAGTTCGCGGCGATCTCCTCCACCACCGTCCTTGTCACGTCGCCGGTCAGGCGCCGCATGTCCCACTCGGTGATCCAGCCCTTGATGTATTGCCGCATCGTCCGGGTCGCGGTCCGCTCCACGGCGGCCAGTTCCGGCGGCTCCCAGCCATAGGCATCGCGATAAATCTCAGTCAGCCGGGACCGCGCCCGCACCAGATCGTCGATGCCCGGCGCGCGCAACCGGTTGGTCCGGACAGCACGGGCGATGTGATGGATCGCCGTAACCGCCAAACGCGCCTCGTTGTGCCGGTCCTTCAGCCGCAGACGCTCCGGCAGCCGCGACTCATCCTGCCGCTCGTCGATGACGGCGGTGACGAAATCGTCGGTGATGGCGTACACCGCGACAATCCCCGGAAACGCCCGCGCGCCCTCCAGACCCATCCACGTGCTCAACCAAGTATAGGCCAAGGCGCGGCGCAGCGGCGTGTAACGCCCGATCAACTCCACCTCGTCGAACAACAGGCACCAGCCGGCGTAGCCCGCCGCGTGGAACACCGCCGTCAGAAAATGGATCCGCTGTTCCACCAACACCGGCGCCGCCGGGAGTTTCAGATCGAACTTCCGCCCGCCGCCCACGGCGGTCAGCGCCTGGCGCACATCCGTGGCGCGGAGTTTCCCGCCGGCGAGAAACCGTTCCATCTGCCGCCCGAACCCCGGAGGCAGCGACTCCCGTTGCAAAAGAAACAACAGCGCCGAGAACACCGGCGCCAGCACGGCGCCCGCCTGGTCCACCGCCTGCTCCAGCGCCGCCATCTTTTCGCGCGACTGCCGCAAGATACCCAGAGCGCCCGCGATCCCGTCATCGTTGCGGTCTGGCAAGATCGCCGCGCGCGCCGCCGCCTCGAACACCCGCGCCGGATCGCACAGCGGCGTCTCCTTACTCACCACCACCCGGCTCACCACGAACCCCTGGGCGCGCGCCACTTCCGCCAGATATCCCAGAAAGTGAGATTTTCCGGCACCGAACCCGCCCGCGATCCCCAACCCCGTCCGGGGACGCCCCGCCTCCGCCCAGACCGCTTGCAATTGCGCGTCGAACGCGTGTTCCAGACCGGTTTCCTCCGTGCCCATCAGCCGCACGGCGGCGCGATTGGGCACCCCCGCCCGCAACGCCTCGATGGCGGTTCGCGCTTCCAGATTTATGACGCCACCATGACCAGCGGAGCCAGCGGACTCTGCCGGTCGCCCGGCCTGACATCGGGCCAAATTCGCATTTCCAGCGCCTTATACGTGTCGAGCGTCCGCTTCGGATCGCCCGAGATCAGCCCATGATCCGCGATCCCCAACAGAAACAATCCCGGCAAATGCTCCAGATCGTCGATCAGTTCGCGCAATACCTCGTACAAATCCATCGTCGCCGAGGGCGCGTAACGAATCCCGCCGTTGTTCTTTCGCGTCGCGGGCCGGATATCCAGCGTCAGCAACAACCCCGGCGCGCCCGCCTTACGCAGGAAATGACAGAGGGAAATCAACATCGCCCGCGCGTTGGTCCGCTCGATCCGCGCCGCGATATCCGCCTCCCGCAGGGCCGCGGGCGTTTGCTTCTCCCCGCGCAGCCAGCGGGCCGCCACGGTATCGGCCAGCGCCCCGCCGGACGGATCGAGCCGCGCCAGCGCCAGCCCGATCGCCGCCGCGCGGAAATCGCGCGCCATCCTTGGATCGTCCCACAAATCGCGCGTCAGCCACTGGTCGCGATGCCGCGCCATGATGCCCGGCGCGATGCCGAACGCCTCCGCCAGTTGGTTCGTCCCCAACGCCACGCCGGGCGATGGCCAGGGGTATTCATGGCGGGTGAACAGTTCCTCCAGGTAACGTTGCAGCAGCCCCTCCCAGGGCAGCGCGCGGACCAGGGCGAAGAACAACTCCTGCGCCATGTGCAATTTGGTGTCGCCGGCGGAAAGATGCGCGTGCAACAAGCCGCGGCGGCGCACCAGCAGCGCGCATTCGGTTTGCAGTTCCTCGAGTGCCGCTTCGTCGCCGACGGCGAATTTCGCCGCCGCGCCGCCGGCCTGCGCGAAGCCGTCGAAATATTCCCGGTCGATGAACCCCAGCCATTCGGCGGGGTGCAACGGCTCCGTGCGGATTTCAAGCATTGGCCGCGTCCGAGGCAAAGCGAATCGCGAAATAATCGTGCTGCGCGCCGTCCTCGTCGTAAACGGTCAGGCGTTTCGCGCCCTTGGTGCCCGTGGACCCGCCGAGTTCGAACCGGTGCCCACGGCCAGAACGGGCATCGGGATCGCGGTCGAGTCGCAACAAATCGACCAGGAACTCCTCCGCCGGATAATCCGCCACCGCCGCGGGCAGCAACGTCAGAACGTCGTAAATCGCCGCCAGCGCGACCAGCGGGCCCTCCCCGCCGCGCCAGTCCGGCGCCAGCACGGCATAGGCCCGCAGCAGCCGATCGAGAAACGCCCGCGCGTTGAACCGGTTGGGCCGGTTTTGCGACGCCTTCAACTGCGCCGCCAACACCGACGGCCGCAACCGCCGTTCCAGCTTGCGGCCGACACGCACCCCAAGGTTGCGCGCTTCCAGCCGCAATATCACCGGGTAGGCGGTGACCCGCCCATCCCGCTGCACCAGCGTGACCCCCGCGGCCGCCGCCGCCGCGGACAGTTCCGCGAGATAGGCACCACTCTCAAACGCGGCGGGAATGTCGACGGCGGGCGTCTCGGCGTCCTGTTCGACCATGCCGCCAAGCCGGGCCGTGCTGTCGCGCAACGCCGCGCCCGCCTGCGCCGCCGCGCCGAACGCGCCGTCGCGCGCGGCGTTGCGCAATTGCTTCGCGGCGCGCGAGACCTGCGCCACCTGCTGTTCCAGCCGGGCCAGACGCGCCTCCCAGGCCTCCAGCGTGGCTTCGAGAGACTCGGGGGAAGATGAAGAGTTTTCCATGCCGTTACTATGCGCCACGCCGCCGGGATTTCGTCAATGCCGCGCCGCTCATGGCCGTCAGACCGGGCCAAACCCCGAACCGGCGCCTCGCCGCGATGGCGCCACCGCGTCAACCGGTTCCGCGTCCTCCGCCGGTGCCGCGCGGAAAGCCACGGCACCGGCGGAAACCCGGCCACCAACGCCACATCGCTCTCATCCCTCAATCGCGCGTCCGCCGGAACGCACGACAAACGGTTTAGCGGACGGCGCGCCCGGTGATAGGATCGCGCCTCCATCGTGGGACATCGACATGCACGCGACAACACGATCGACCGGCGGATTATTCGTCGCGGCGGGACTCTGCCTCTTCGCCATGACGCCCGCGCGCGCGGGCGTGGTGTGGAGCGGTTACGCTGGCGACGCCCAGCATACCGCGCTCTCCTCCGTCGCGTCGCAGGCGTTGAGCGTGATCCGGTGGCAAACGCCGGTGGACCTGGCGCCACAATACAGCGGCACCAGCCTGCTGATCCATTACGGCTCGCCCGTCGTCACCGCCGCCGACACCGTGATCGTTCCGGTCAAAACCGGCGCCACCGGCGGATTCGAGGTCCAGGCGCGCAATGGCGGCACCGGCGGGGTGCTGTGGACCCAAACCAGCGATTATGTCTTACCGCCGCACAACTGGACGCCGAGTTACGGGCCCGCGCTCGCGCCATCGGGCCGACTTTACATGCCGGGCGCGGGCGGAACGATCGTGTTTCGCGACAATCCGGATTCGCCGTCCGGCGCCACCGGGCGCATCGCGTTCTTCGGCGATACCGCCTACGCCGCGAACAGCACGGCGTTCGACAACAACGTCTATGTGACGACGCCCATCACCAGCGATGCCGCGGGCAACATTTATTTCGGGTACAAGGTCACCGGGACCAACCCGGCCAATCTGCAAAGCGGGATCGCGCGGATTTCCGCCTCGGGAGCCGGAAGTTTCGTCACCGCGGCGGCCGCGTCGGGGGATTCCGGGATCACGCAGGTGGCGGCGAACAGCGCCCCCGCGCTCAGCCCGGACGGGAGCACGATATATGTCGCCGTCAGCACCGGGAATTTCGGCCGCGGCGACCTGGTGGCGTTGAACAGCACGACCCTCGCGACGACTTCGGTGCGGCCCTTGCTCGATCCGGTCAGCGGCAACGCGGCGCTGATCCCGGACGACGGGACCGCCTCGCCCACCGTCGCGCCGGACGGGAGGGTGTATTTCGGCGTTCTGGAAAATCCGTTCCGTAGCAGCAAGGGATGGCTGTTAAGTTTCGGGGCCGATCTCAGCACATCCTCGACACGGCCGCCCGGCGGGTTCGGCTGGGACGACACGGTTTCGATCGTGCCAAGGACGATGGTGCCGTCCTATGCCGGGACCTCGTCTTATCTGCTGATGGCGAAATACAACGATTACGCCGGGCTCGGCGGCACCGGCGTCAACCGGCTCGCGATCCTGGACCCCACGGTGGCGGCGGTCGATCCAAGGACCGGCGCGACGGTGATGAACATCGTCATGTCCATCGCCGGCCCCACGCCAGATGCCGAATTTCCCGGCCTCGCCGGCGCCGTGCGGGAGTGGTGCATCAACACGGCGGCGGTCGACCCGTTCACCGACTCCGTTCTGGTCAACAGCGAGGATGGCAAACTGTATCGTTGGCGCCTCGACACGAACACCTTCACCGAGCAGATCGTTCTCACGCCCGGCATCGGCGAGGCCTATACCCCGACGCTGATCGGCGGGAATGGCCTGGTTTACGCCATCAACAACGGCACGCTGTTCGCCGTGGGCGCGGCGAACAGCGTGCCGGAACCTTCCGGCCTCGCCGCGCTGGGGTGCGCGGCGCTGCTTCTGGGCTTTATTCGGCGGCCGCGCGCGGCGGTTCGGACGGGTCCGCGCTGGGGATGTTGATGCCGCCGCCGCGGCGCGCGGCGATCGCGTTGGGCGTGCCGTCGCTGGCGACAACCGACCGGCCGTAAGCGGGGATCGGCGGGATCGCGTCCGGCGCGAGCGGCGCCATCCATTTTTTCCGCTTCATCGCCGCCGCGATAAAGGGCGCGAGGTCCGCCTGTTTGCGGGCCTCGCGCGCCGCCGCGTCCGCTTTCAACTCCGGCATCACCCTGTCCGCGAACAGTTCCAGCGACGCGATAATGTCCTCATGCGTGTTGCGGCCCGCCTGTTGGACGAAGATGACCTGATCGACACCGGCGTCGCGGTATTGTTTCAAACGCTCGATCAGTTGCGCGGGGGTGCCGATGCCGTTGCCGACCGCGGGCGGCATGGCGTCGCGTCCCCGCTCGAAACGTTCCCAGACATTGGTGACGCCAGGAATATGCTCGCCGTAGACGTAATGATGGCCCAGCGCGTAGCCGAAGAATTTGAACCCCTCGCCGCCGCGGCGGATCGCTTCGGCCTCGTCCTCGTGCACCGAAAAGCCGGTCGCCATCGCGATGTTGGCGTTCACAGTGTGCCCGATCGGGACGCATTCGTCCGATTTGATAATCTCATAATATTCGCCCGCCCATTTCGCCGCGTCGGCGGGGTCGACGAAGGCGAACGCCAGGGCGCCAACGCCATTCCGGGCGGCGACATGGATCGTTTCGCGGTTGGAGCAGGCGAGCCAGATCGGCGGATGCGGCTGTTGCAACGACTTCGGAATCACGTTGCGGGCGGGCATGGAGAAAAACTCGCCCTTGAAACCGGGATAGGGCGTCATCGCCAGCATGTTGGCGGTCTGCTCCGTCGCCTCGGCCCACATCAGCTTTTTCTGGTTGGGATCGACATTAAACCCCTCCAGCTCCGCCCGCGACGCAGACGAGCCCGTGCCCCATTCGGCGCGGCCGGAAGAGACGAGGTCGAGCATCGCGATCCGTTCCGCGACCCGCGCCGGCGGGTTATAGCCCGGCGGCGACAACACCACGCCGTGGCCGACATGGATCCGCTTCGTGCGCGCGGCGGCCGCGGCCAAAAACACCTCCGGCGCGGAATTATGCGAATATTCCTCGAGGAAATGATGTTCGTTGGCCCAGACGTAATCGAAGCCAAGGCGATCCGCCACCTCGACCTCGGACAAAGCCTGTTGGACCAGGCGGTGCTCGGACTCCGCATCCCACGGACGGGGAAGCTGCAACTCGTAGATCAGGCCGAACTTCATGGGAGGCTCCTCGCTGTTCCGCGTTTCCGGGCGCCAGTTAACCAAGGCCGCTCCAGACGTCCAGCGCCTTGGCCCGCGAGGACCGCGTCGAACCCCCGCTTGACCGAACGCTTCGTCTCGGCACAGTGAGACGAGGCGACAACCGGCCCGCGCGAACACGGGACCGGGCCAAGGGAGTACGACCATGGCCGATCATTTCGACACCCCGACCAAATTCGGCGTCGGGCAACCTGTCCGGCGGTACGAGGACGTTCGCCTGCTCACGGGTCGCGGCCTGTATCAGGACGACGTCAATCAGCCCAGACAAACCTGGTGCGTGTTCGTCCGCTCGCCCCACGCGCATGCCAAAATCGCCGGCATCGGCACCGCCGCCGCGAAAGCCGCGCCGGGTGTTGTCGCTGTCTACACCGCCGCCGATTACTTCGCCGGCAATCTCGGCATGCCCAAGGCGAACATGCCGCGGAAGAAACGGGACGGCTCGCCCATGTTCGCGCCGCAGCGCCCGCCGATGGTCGCCGACCGCGCCCGTTATGTCGGCGATATCGTGGCCATGGTGGTCGCCGAAACCCTCGACCAGGCCAAGGACGCGGCGGAACTGGTGGCGGTGAACTGGGAGGCCCTCCCCGCCGTCACCGACGTCGCGGAGGCCGCGAAACCCGATGCCCCGCGAGTCTGGGACGAGAACCCCGACAATATTTCCCATACGTTCGAGCGCGGCAATAAAGCGGCCACCGACGCCGCCTTCGCCAAGGCGAAATACATCGTCCGCCGCCGCCATGTCGTCAGCCGGGTCCACGCGCAATACATGGAACCCCGGGGCTCGCTGGGCGTCTACGACAAATTCGAAGACCGCTACACGCTCTACGCCGACGTGAACTACCCGCACCGCGTCCGCAACATGCTGGCCGCGCAGGTCTTCAAGGTGCCGGAAAGCCAGGTCCGCATCGTCGTCCACGATGTCGGCGGCGGCTTCGGCACGAAAGGCTGGCAATACGCCGACCACCGGCTCGTCCTGTGGGCCGCCCGCAAAATCGAACGTCCGGTGAAATGGCGCTGCGAACGCTCCGAAGCGATCCTCGCCGACGAACACGCCCGCGACAATATCGGCGAGGTCGAGCTGGCGCTCGACGAGAACGGAAAATTTCTGGGCATTCGCCTGAACATGCTGGCGAGCGTCGGCGCCTATATCGCCTCCGACCGCCAGCTTCTCACGCCTTTCGGCATGATCATCACGCTGACTGGCGTTTACGACATCCCGGCCGCGCATGTCTCAATCGACGCCGTTCTGTCCAACACCAGCCCCACCGCGCCCTATCGCGGCGCCGGCCGTCCCGAGGCCATCTACCTCATGGAACGGCTGATCGAAGCCGCCGCCGAGGAAACCGGCATCGACCGCATCGAACTCCGCAGACGCAACGTCATCCGGCCCGAGCAAATGCCCTACAAAGCCGCGCTCGGTCAGGTCTACGACAGCGGCTCCTTCGCCGAAAACATCGGACTCGGCCTCGAACACAGCGACTTCGCCGGTTTTCCCGCCCGCGCCGAAGCCTCCCGCGCCAAAGGCAAATTGCGCGGCTTCGCCCTGGTCAACGCGATCGAACAGGCCGCCGGACCCGTGCCGGAATACGCCGAGGTCCGGTTCCAGCCGAGCGGGTCCGCCCTGCTGCTGATGGGCACGAAAACCCACGGCCAGGGTCACGAGACCATGTACAAGCAAATCCTGCACGAGAAACTCGGCACCAACGCGCATGAAGTCCGCTTCATCGACGGCGACACCGACCGCGTCGCCTTCGGCATGGGGTCCAACGGCTCGCGATCCATGGTCACCGGCGGCACCGCGCTGACCATGGCGGCGCAAAAATTGATCGATAAAGGCAAAAAACTCGCGGCACATATGCTGGAAGCAAGCGAGGCCGATATCGTCTTCGCCGGCAGCGTCTTCTCCGTCGCCGGCACGGACAAGAAGGTCACCCTGAAACAGGTCGCCATCGCCTCCTACCAGCCCGCGCGGCTGCCGAAAGGCATGGAGCCCGGCTTCATGGAACACGCGACCTATGCCCCGGAACAGCCGACTTATCCAAACGGATGCCATGTGTGCGAAGTCGAGGTCGACCCGGAAACCGGCACCGTCGATCTGCGACGCTACCTCGTCGTCGACGATGTCGGCACCGTGATCAACCCCATGACCCTCGCGGGCCAGGTCCACGGCGGCGTCGCGCAGGGCGTCGGCCAGGTGCTGATGGAAAAAGTCGCCTTCGATCCGGAATCAGGACAACTCCTCAGCGCCAGCTTCATGGATTACGCCATGCCCCGCGCCGACGACCTCTGTTCCATCTCCATCGTCAGCAACCCCTCCCCAACCCCCTCCAACCCGCTGGGCGCCAAAGGCGGCGGCGAGGCCGGCACCGTCGGCGCGCTCCCCGGCGTCATGATCGCCATCATGCACGCGCTCGCCCCGCTGGGTGTGAAGGAACTGGAAATGCCCGCCTCGCCCGAACGGGTCTGGCGCGCGATTCAAAAGGTGGCGGCATGAACATCGAAACACTTCCGCACGTCATGGGCGAGGTCGTTTACCTCGCCCGCATGGACGAAAAGCCGCATACGCTGGCCTACGATGCCCCGCCCGGCGTGCCGCGCACCAACATGCGTCCGGACGCGCGAACAATCAAAATTTACGACATGCGCCCGATCGCCGGCGAGATATCGCTGGAACGCGAAGGCTACGCGCTGATCAACGCGCCGACCGCCGCCATCGACCTTTACGACGAAGACGAACTGCGCCGCGTCTATTACCCCGAAACCGAACGCATCGTCGCCGAGGCCACCGGCGGCAACCGGGTCGTGATCTTCGACCACACCATCCGCCGCCGCACGCCGGGGATCGAGGACCGCACACCCGGCATCCCCCGCCAGCCCGTGACCCGGATCCACGGCGACTACACCGAACTCTCCGGCCCGCAACGCGTCCGCGACCTGATGGGCGACGAGGCCGAGGAACTGCTCAAACATCGCTTCGCCATCGTCAATCTGTGGCGGCCGATCGTGGGACCGCTGCGCGACGCGCCACTGGCTTTGT
The DNA here is from genome assembly GCA_947474705.1 of Acetobacteraceae bacterium. Lineage (GTDB taxonomy): Bacteria > Pseudomonadota > Alphaproteobacteria > Acetobacterales > Acetobacteraceae > Rhodopila. The sequence continues at coordinate 79,963 of CANJJS010000009.1, forward strand.
GCGACGCGACCACGCTGGCGGACGGCGATCTCGTCGGCCAGGACCTGATCTATCGCGACCGAACCGGCGAAATTTACGCGTTGTTCCCGAACGACGCGCATCGCTGGTTTTACGCGCCCGCGATGACCCGGGACGAGGCGTTGCTGCTTAAATGCTATGATTCCGAACGCGACGGCCTCGCCCGCTTCATGCCGCACACGTCGTTCGAGGATCCCACGGCCCCGGCGGATAAACCGGTCCGGGAAAGCATCGAACTCCGCACCTTGGTGTTTTTCCCAGACTGACGCCACAAGGCGGGCGCCCGAGAAAGGACCGGCCATGATCCCCCCAGGCGACACAACCATCCTCGGACTGGTCGATATCCAACCCGCCTTCATGCCCGGCGGCGGGTTGCCGGTGCCGGACGGCGATCGCATCGTGCCCGTGGTCAATCGCCTGCTCGCCCGCTTTCCCCGCGCCTTCGCGACGCAAGACTGGCACCCGGCGAACCACACATCTTTCGCCGCCAACCATCCGGGACGAAGCGCATACGAAACCATCGCTCTGCCTTATGGCGCCCAGGTGCTGTGGCCGGTGCATGCGGTGGCGGGGACGGAGGAGGCGATGATTCATTCCGGTATCGATCAGTCCCGGATCGAGGCCATCATCCGCAAGGGATGCCGGCCCGATCTCGACTCTTATTCCGCGTTTTTCGAAAACGACCGGACCACGCCGACGGGCCTCGACGGCTGGTTGCGCCAACGCGGTTTCTCCGATGTGGTTCTGTGCGGGCTCGCCACCGATTTCTGTGTCGCCTGGTCGGCCAAGGACGCGGCCCGCCTGGGGTATTCGGTGACGATCGTGGAGGACGCCTGCCGCGGCATCGCGCTCCCCAGCGGGGAAGGCCGCACCACCATGGACGACGCGCGCGACCGTCTGACGGCACTGGGTGTCCGCTTCGTGACCGCCGAAATGCTTGCGGGCTGAATGGCCGGCATGGTCAAACCGTCCCGGCTTACGCCGTCACTCGCCAGGATCCGCCGCCGATGAAAATGAAAGCCGCCGTGTTGCGCGCGCAGGGCATGCCGCGCCCCTACGCCGACAGCCACCCCATGACCATCGAGACCGTCGATCTCGATCCCCCCGGTCCGGGCGAGGTGCTGTATAAAATCATCGGCGCCGGGCTGTGCCATTCCGACCTCTCCACGATCGAAAACCTCCGCCCGCGCAAACTGCCGACGATTCCGGGCCATGAGGCCGCTGGCATCGTCGAGGAAGTTGGGCCGGGCGTGACCGGCCTGAAGCGGGGCGATCATGTCGTGTCGATGTTCGTGTCCAGTTGCGGCGATTGCCGTTATTGCAATAACGGCCGCCCGAACCTGTGCCAAAGCTCGCTGGCCGCGCGCACGGACGGGACGCTGGTCTCGGGCGCGCGGCGCCTGTCGTTGAACGGGGAACCGATCCACCATTACAGCGGCCTGTCGGTTTTCGCGCAGTACGCGGTGGTCTCGCGGACGGCGTTGATCAAAATTCCGGACGACATTCCGCTGGAAGACGCGACGATTTTCGGGTGCGCGGTCGTCACCGGCGTGGGCGCGGTGCTGAACACCGCTCAGGTCCCGCCAGGCGCGCGCGTGGCCGTCGTGGGGCTGGGCGGGGTCGGCATGAACGCGCTGATGGCCTGCGCCGTCGCGGGCGCGGAGCGGATCGTCGCGGTCGATCTGAACGCGGACAAGCTGACCCTGGCGCGCGAACTGGGCGCCACGGATACGTTCCTGGCGGGCAACGCGGATGTCGTGGCGGCGATCCGCGACGCCACCGATGGCGGCCTCGACTATGTGATCGAGACCGCCGGCGCGATTCCGGCGATGAACCTCGCTTACGCCATCGCGGCGCGCGGCGGCACCATCGTCAGCGCCGGCCTGCCCGCCACCAGCGCCAATTTCTCCTTCCCACACGCGGCCCATGTCAGCGACGAGAAGACGATCAAGGGCAGCTACATGGGCAGTTGTGTCCCGAAACGCGACATCCCCCGCTACATCTCGCTTTACCAGCGCGGCAAGCTGCCGGTGCAAAAACTCCGCAGCGGTTTTGTCACCTTCGACCAGATCAACGCGGGCTTCGATAAACTCGCCGATGGCGCGGTGCTTCGCCAGGTCCTGCGGCCGCACGCGTGAGTCTGTATCTCGTCACCGGCGGCGCGGGGTTCATCGGCTCGCATCTCTGCGACGCCCTGATCGCGCGCGGGGACAGGGTCGGGTGCTGGACGATTTTTCCACCGGCAAACGCGAAAACCTGCCGCCGGGCGTGGACCTGATTGTTGGCGACATCGCCAATCCGGACACCGCGTTTCAGGCCGTGGCGGGGGTGGACGGGTGTTTCCACCTCGCCGCCATCGCCTCGGTCGAGCGCGGCATGAACGACTGGCTGGGCGCCCACCGCGCCAACCTGACCGGCGCGATCTGCGTCTTCGACGCCATCCGCCGCCACGGCGCGAAAATCCCGGTCGTCTACGCGTCCTCGGCGGCCGTCTATGGCGATTGCCAGACCCTCCCCATCGCCGAAACCGCGCCCAAAGGCCCGCTGTCCTCCTATGGCGCCGACAAGCTGGGCTGCGAACTGCACGCCGCCGTGGCGACCCATGCGCACGGCATCCCCACCGTGGGTCTGCGCTTCTTCAACGTCTTCGGACCGCGGCAGGACCCGAAATCGCCCTACTCCGGCGTCATCTCCATCTTTTGCGAGCGCATCCTCGCCGGCGCCCGGCTGTCGATCTTCGGGGACGGACAACAAACCCGCGATTTCGTGCATGTTTCCGCCGTCGTGGCGGCCTTGCTCGCGGGCATGCGCGCGCGGCCGGCGGACGCGCCGGTGTTCAACGTCTGCACGGGACGCGCGGTCTCGATCGCCGGTCTCGCCGCGGCCATCGGCGGGCTTGCCGGCAAGCGCCCGGACATCGCCTTCATGCCGCCGCGCGGCGGCGAAATTCGCCACTCCCTTGGCGATCCCAGCTTCGCGCGCCGGACCCTTGGTCTGGACGAACCGCTGGGCCTTGAGCAGGGTCTGGCGACCGTCCTGGCCTCCCTCGCCGGGCCTGCGCCGTGAGTCTGAAATACCTCCTGGTGGCCGTGGCGCTGCCGCCGATGTGCTTTCTGTATTTCGCCATCGCCGGGGTCGTGCTCTGGAACCGCCGCTGGGGCCGCGCCCTCGCCGCGCTGGGCGTCGGCGGCCTGACCCTGTTCTCGCTCCCGATCGTCGGCGGCTTGCTGATCCGGTCGCTGGAACAGGACCTCCCCCTCACCCCGCCTCCCGGCGCGATGCCCAAGGCCATCGTGATACTGGGCGGCGACATCGCCCGCATCCCGAACCCGCCTTACGCGCTGCCCGGCGCGCTCACCCTCGACCGCCTGCGCGCGGGCGCGGCGCTGCGGCGGCACACCGGCCTGCCCATCCTGGTCACCGGCGGCACCGTGCACCAGGACCGCCCGCCGGTCGGCCAGATCATGGCCGATAGTCTGCGCGACGATTTTCGCATCGAGACCGCGTGGGTCGAGGACAAATCCGCCGATACCTGGCAAAACGCTTTGTTCAGCGCGGAGATCCTGAAAGGCCAGGGTATTTCGTCGGTCTATATCGTAACCCAGGCGTGGCATATGCCGCGGGCGGTGCAGGCGTTTCGACAGGCCGGGCTGACGGTCACCGCCGTGCCAACCCAGCTCGACACGCCCCTCGACCTCCTTCTCCAGGGTTTTATTCCTCGCGTCAGCACCTGGAACTGGAGCTATTTCGCCCTGCACGAATGGGTCGGGCGCGTCTGGTATGCCCGTCACTGATACCGGCGGCGGGGATTTCCCGTCTGGCGTGTCCCCCTTGGCGCGGGCTTTCGAGACACTGGACTCGCTCCCCCTCGCGGCGCGCCATCTCCTCGACACCGCGCCCGGCTTCTTTTCGACCCGCGCCTGGTGGGACACCGTGCTCGTCCATGCGATGCCTCCGGCCGCCAGACCTTGCTTTCTGGCGGTACGCGACGCCGGCGCCATCCGCGCGGTCTTCCCCATGCTCCGCGACGGTGGCGATTTCCGGAGCCTGACCACCGCCTATACCTGCCTTTACGACCCGCCGATCGATCCCGCCGCCAACCGCGCCGCGGTGTTCGCCGCCTTCGCCAAAGCCTGCCGGGGACACGCGACGACCCGGCTCGACGCGCTGGACCGGGATTTGGAACCGGAGATCGCGGCGGGCGCGCGCGCCGCGGGCCTCGTTCCCGCGCGGTTCGACCATTTCGGCAACTGGCACGAAGACATCGCCGGACTCGATTGGGCCGGCTACCTGGCCCGCCGGCCCGGCGCGCTGCGGGAAACCATCCGCCGCCGCACCCGCCGCGCGGAACGGCTGGACGGTGCCCGCTTCCAGATGTTCCGCGATCCGGCGGACATGGAGGCCGGAATCGCCGCCTTCGAAACCGTCTACGCCCGAAGCTGGAAAGAACCCGAACCCTTTCCCGCCATCAACCCCGCGCAAATCCGCGCCGCCGCCCGCCTTGGCCGCGCCCGCCTCGCCGTCTGGTTCCTTGGCGACACCCCCGCCGCCGCGCAATTCTGGGTGGTCGAGCCCCACCAGGCCACGGTCCTGAAACTCGCGCACGACGAGGCCTTCAAGGCCCATTCCCCGGGCACCGTCCTGACCGCCTGGACCATTCGTTACCTGATCGAACGGGAACACCCGCCGATGCTGGATTTCGGCCGCGGCGACGATCCCTACAAAGCCGACTGGGTGTCCGCCCGCCGCCAGCGCACCGGCCTGTTGCTGATAAATCCCCGCAAGCCCGCCGGACTCCTCGCGCTGACCCGCCACGCCATGGGCCGCCTGCGCGCGAGGTTTCGCGGCGCGCCCTGACCATGCGATCATCGCCGCCGCGCGAAAAAGGAGCGAACACCATGCCCGGAGCCCTCGAACACCTGAAAGTGCTGGACCTCACCAGCTTCCTGTCCGGTCCCTATTGCACCATGCTGCTGGCCGATCACGGCGCCGAAGTGATCAAGATCGAGCCTCCGTCAGGCGATTCCGCGCGCAACATGCCGCCCTTCGTCAATGGCGAGAGCGCGCCGTTCATGACCTGGAACCGCAACAAACGCTCCGTCGTCATGGACCTGAAGCAAGAGGCCGATCGCGCCGCGCTGTGGGACATGATCGACAGCGCCGACATCCTGGTCGAAAATTACCGGACCGGCGTCCTCGCCCGCCTCGGTTTCGGCTGGGCGCTTTTGCACAAGCGCAACCCGCGGCTGATCCTGGCCTCGATTTCCGGGTTCGGTCAGACCGGGCCGTACAGCAATCGTGGCGGCTTCGATCTGATAACCCAGGCGATGTCGGGACTTATGAGCACGAACGGCCCCGCGGACGGCGATCCGTTCCGCCTGCCGATCGCCATCTCCGACGTGACGGCGGGCATGTTCCTCGCCTTCGGCGTCCTGGCCGCGGTCGAGGCCCGCCATCGCACCGGGCTGGGCCAGCACGTCGAGACCTCGCTACTGGAATCGGCCACATCGCTGGCGGTATACGAATCCGCGCATTATTTCGCCACCGGCACGCGGCCCGCGCGGATCGGCCAGGCGCATCGCGGCAGCTCGCCCTACCAATGCTTCGCCACCGCCGACGGGCACATCGCGATTGGTGCCTCGCAACAACATTTTTTCTCGAAACTGTGCGAGATCGTTGGACGGCCGGACCTGGTGTCGAACCCTAATTATAAAACCGTCGCCGATCGCGTCGCGCATAACGACGAACTCGTGGGCGTGCTGGCGGAAAAACTCCGGACCCAACCCTCCGCCCACTGGCTCGCCGCGCTGGAGGCCGCCGGCATCCCCGCCGGTCCGGTTCTGCATTACGACGAAGTCTTCACCGACCCGCACATCCTGGCCCGCGACATGGTCGCGAAAACCGAACATCCGGTCACCGGCGCATTCCACACGCTGGGCGTGACGGTGAAACTGTCGGACACCCCCGGTGGCGTCCGGCTGCCCGCGCCAAGACTCGGCGAACACACAACGGAGGTACTGGGCCGGCCGCGCGAAGCGGCGGAGTGACGGGCCGGTCGTGGTGGGCGGTACTCCTTGGTTGGATTGCATCCCACCGGGATTTATCGCGACAGTCATGGTTCCGACACACTCAACGTAGGTCGTAACCCGTACTTGCCATGGGAACACCCTCTCGTCATCCCCGACTCGATCGGGGACCGGGGGCGGCACGAAGCCGCTTTTCTGGCACTTCCGGTGGCCCGATCAGGTCGGGTCAGGACGAAGGGCGGCGTGTCGTGGGTCAATCTTTTGGGGTGTTGATACTATTTCCTATTCTTCTTGCACGGCGTCGTGCATGAGAAACTGGCACCCAAGAATGTATCAAGCGTATGCGCCAAACCATTCGGACGGATGGCGGATGCCTTGGCCGCCGTGTGCGGAGGGTGTGGTGATTCGAAGGGAACGCTCGACCGCCTTGAACCGTGGCCATGGCAGACGAAAAAACTCATTGGGAGAGCGCGCCCGGCGGCTCGGCCGCCAGCGCCTACTCCCTCAGTTCGTGCGCCAGATTACCGAAGGTCATTTGCTGAGCGTTCATATACACATTCGTGGTATGCCACCCCTGGGACGGTATACCCGCGAACACGTTACGGTCCATGATTGTGACGAAATAGCCATGCTGCCGCAGTTGCTCATATGGCCGGTCCTTGATCCGGTCCCGCGGCCGGCGACGGTGAGTACTGTCGCGCGTGTGGTACCGCAGTAGATTGTCGATACGTGTGATCAAATCCTGTATTTTACCGTCCCGCTTCCCGGTCGAGTAATGCCCCATTCCCACCATTATCGACTTACTGTCACAGCTAACCAGATGATGACGCCCGCGTCTGAAACCAGCCAGCATCGTGGCGCGGTCAATCGCGAGGAACAAACATCCTTGCCGGGAAACGTTGATATCCAAGCCAGAATCAGACTCCCCGGCGCTACGCGTATCGATGAAGACTCCGGCCGGTTCGTGCTCGGCCAAATACGCGGCGACCCCGTCTGAATCCATGAGAAGAGAGGCGATTTCGGGAGCCTCATAGGCATATTCCACGAGCATCGGCGGAACCTCTACTTACCGGCGTGAAGGCCGAAATCGTCAGCCGACATTTCCCATATGTCCGGCCCATCCGGACATCTTGGGTGAACGATAACCCCGGTTCCTGGCGGCTCGCAATCCCGGCGGTCCGGCGATCGCGCCGTTCGCGACGTAACCAGCGATTTATTCGCCGTTTCGGCGCGAATCCCGCGCTTCCGGCCGACATTGGGGCGCACCTCTCCTGTCGGTGGTCCGCCCGGCCGGTCAGGGTTTCACCCCTCAACATCGTACCGTCGGCAACGGACGCAATGCCGCGATGGCGTCGAGTATCTCCTGAAACAACCCGCGCGAGACCATCACTTCGGCCATCTGGAACGTGATCGATCGCCCATGCCGGACGATTTTCGCGCCGATCTTCACCAGCAGGTCGCGCAACGTCGTCATCGACCAGTGACTGACCGCCTCGGGCAAGGTCAGGGTGCGCAGGAAGTTGGCGAGGTTGTAGGCCAGGGCGTGAAGTTGCAGCCGCACGGCATTGGCGGCGAAGCGGCGGC
>CANJJS010000010.1 GCA_947474705.1 Acetobacteraceae bacterium
GCCGCGTTACCTCGCCGAGTTCGAGTATCGCTTCAACCGGCGATACGATCTCGCCGCCATGGTGCCTCGCCTTTGCTGGGCCGCCGCGCGGACCCCGCCGATGCCATACAGGCTCCTGAAGTTAGCTGAGGTTTATGGGTAATCAGGAATATCTTTGCTGGCCACTGGCCGAATCCCACTGGCCGAATCCGATGCGGATGGGTACGATGCGGACTACGGCGCCGCGAATCGGCCGATCCGGCATTTCACCTCCGCTTTCGTGGCGGGATGTGCCGGGAAACCGTTGTCGCATCGAGTTGCAAAGGGGAAATACCCAATGTCGAAAGCATTTCTCGCCCAGGTCCTGAAGGAATCCGTGGAACTGACGGGCGCCGCGGCGAATCGCGCGGCGGGCGATCTGATGGAAGCGATCGTTCGGGAACTGAAAAAGAGCGGGAAGTTTACCCTTCCGAGCTTCGGGACCTTCACGGTGCGCAAGACAAAAGCACGGAAAGGTCTGAATCCCCGCACCGGCGAGTCGATCAAGGTGAAGGCGGGCAAGACCGTTCGTTTCAAGGCGTCGCCGACGTTGAAAAAGGCGGTCTGAGGACCGTTTCGGTGCTGTCCCGGTTCCGCGCGTGAGCGGGCCGGGCGGTTTTGCCCAAAGGCACCCCGGATTCGGGGTGCTGGTGGTTGGGCTGGGCACGTTGGTGGTGCCTTTCGATTCCTCGGTGAATGTGGCGTTTCCACATATTGTCCGGGGTTTCGATTTGCCGATCCCGTCCATTCAATGGGTGGTGATCGCGTATACGCTGACTTATGCCGCGCTGACCCTGGTCTTCGGGCGGGTCAGCGACATGCTGGGTTACCGGCTGATTTTCCAAATTGGCAATCTGACGGGGGCGGCGGCGTTTTTGGCCTGCGCGGCCTCGACGGAGTTTGGCTGGCTGCTGGCCTCCCGCGTGTTGCAGGGGGTTGGGGCGGCGCTGGCGTTAAGTTGCGGGCCGGCGCTGGCGACGAGCCTGTATCCGGAGGACCAGCGGACACGGGTGCTCGGCCTTTACACGATGATGTTTGGCATCGGGGCGGTGCTGGGCACGGTGGTGGCGGGGCAGTTGGTGCATTACTTCGGCTGGCAGGCCGTGTTCTGGTTCCGGGCGCCGATCGCGCTGCTTTCCTTCGCGCTGACCTGGACGCTGCCGAAGGGCGAACGGCGGGGGCAACAGACCTTCGACCTGCCCGGCGCGATGTTGTTGGTGGTGGGGATCGCGGCGTTCCTTGCGGCGTTGAACCAAATGCGGGCGCCGGGATGGGGGCTGGGTGTGGCGGCCGGGATCGCGGCGGTGGCGGTGTGGGGGTTTGTCCGGCAGGAAAGCCGGGTGGCGCAGCCGATCCTGTCGTTGCGGTTTTTCCGGGATGTGGATTTTTCGTTGGTGACCGGGGCGCATGCGCTGATCAGCCTGTCCGGATTTTCGATCATGCTGCTGGTGCCGTTTTACCTCGACCGTTTGGGCGGGTTGTCGATCCCGATGAGCGGGCTGGTGCTGGGGTCCTCGCCGATCGGGATCATGTTATCGGGGCCGTTGGGCGCGCGATTGTTGAAGGTTATTCCGGCGCGGCGGGCGGCGTTGCTGGCGGCGGCGATCATGGCGGTGGCGCAGATCGCGATCGGGTCGCAGGGCGAGCCCGCGCGGATTCCGCTGCTGGCGATGGCGATGTTCCTGCAGGGCTGCGGGATGGGGCTGTTTCAGGTGGTTTGTTTCGATATTTCGACGGCGACGATCCCGCGGGAGGACCGGGGGGTGGCGGGGAGCCTGGCGGCGATGACTCGCACGGTGGGCGTGGTGACGGCGGCGACGGTGCTGATGTTGATTTTTCAGACGTTGCGCGCCGTGGGCGCGAGCCGGGGGCTGGCGGAGGGCGAGGCGTTTCTGATGGGGTTTCAGGGGGCGTTTTTCATTGCCTCGACGTTGCCGATTGGGGTGGTGGCGGTGGGGCTGGCGCGGGGGTGGGCGCGGAGGGGGTGAGTTTGGGGGGGGCGGCGGTCGATCGAGGGCTGGGCGTGTTCCGGTCGAAGGTCGCTGGCGGCGGATATCGGCGATTTTGATTTCGGCCGCCGTCGCCGGACGGCGCGATCCCGCGGTGACGATACAGTCAAAGAATGAAAGTCGGTGGTTTGCCATCGCCCGACGAGGCGGTGGCGTTCAGGCCGCGTATGGGAAAGCGGGCACGGGTATCTGACTCCGATTTATCGCGGAGGACGCGGAGTCGACCTCGCGCGCGATCGCCTTCGGAGCCTCCACTCGCGCCGGAAATCGGGATCGATAGGCCGGTAGAAGAGAGCGCGCGATACTGGCCGGACAGTCTCGACGCGCGGTTGGACGGCCCGACGGATATGTGTATGGTACGCGATCCCTATACACACGAGCCCGCCATGCGCACGAACATCGATATCGACGACGATCTCCTGACCGCGGCCATGGCGGCGGCGGGATTGTCGACGAAAAAGGCGACCGTCGAAGAGGCGTTACGGCGCCTCGTACAACGCCACCAAAGGCGGGCCGCGTTGGCCGATTTGGCGGGGCTGGGTTGGGAGGGCGATCTGGCCGCAATGCGGGAAGGCCGGGAGACCGGCCAGGTCCCGTGATCGTGGTCGATAGTTCCGTCTGGATCGGGCTCCTACGGAATTCGGACAGCCCCCCGGTCCGCCGGTTGCGGGAGATCGCGGACATGGAGGACGACCGGCTTCTGGTTGGCGATTTGATCCTGCTCGAGGTGTTGCAAGGGGCCCGCGACGAGGCCCATGCCGCCCGGATCGAGCGCGGTCTTCGCCGATTTCCGGTCGTGCCGATGTTGGGCGATGCCATCGCGGTTCAGGCCGCGCGGAATTATCGTCTGCTACGCGCACGCGGCATTACGGTTCGCAAGACGAAAGACACGATTATCGGCGCGTTTTGCATCGCGGGCGGGCATTTCTTGCCGCATGACGACCGCGATTTCGATCCGATGGAAGTGCATTTGGGCCTTCGGACGGTGGCGGCGTAGCCCTGACACCGGGCGCGGCCGGCGGAAAATATCCCGGAGGACTCGGGCCAAAGCCCCCTCACCGCCCGCCAGCGTACCGCTCCACCAGCGCGTCCCACAAGGACCGCAATTCCGCCGCGGCCGGGTCGTTCGACGGTTTCAGCCGCACCGCCGTGTGCACCAGCACCAGTTTCGCCGCGGGGTCCACGTAGATCGCCTGGCCGTGGATGCCCAGAAAGGCGAACTGGCGGCGGGGACTGGCGAGAATCCAGGTTTGGTAGCCATACCCAAAACCTCGCCGCATCGTGCCGGGGGCCAGGAACGGGGCCTGGACGGTGGTCGCGTCCAGCACCCATTGGCGCGGCACGATCTGGCGTCCGTTCCAGGCGCCCTCGCCCGCCAGGACCAGGCCGAGCCGCGCCCAGTCGCGCAGCACCGCGGTCACGCAGCAATAGGCGACTTCCTGTCCCGTGGTGTCGAGCGTCCAGGTCGCGTCCGCCTCGGCCCCCATGGGTTGCCAGATGCGGGTTCGGAAGTATTCCGTCAGTGGCATGCGGGTGGCCGCGGTCAGCACCAGGCCCAGGACCTCGGTTTCCACGCCGGCGTAGTTGAAGCGCGTGTCTGGCGGGACCTCTCGCGTGTTGAACGACGCCACGGCGCGGGCGGGGCCCGGGTTGGCCGATCCGAACAGCATGCGGCTGAGGCGCTGGTTGTCGCCGGGGGCGTCGTAGACCTCTTTGTAGGCGACGCCGGAGGCCATGTGCAGCAGCGCCCGGATCGGTGTCGCGCCGTATTCGGTGCCCGCGAGCGCCGGGACGTAATCGCGCGCGGGCTGGTCGATCGAGCGGATCGCGCCTTCCTGGACGGCGATGCCCACGAGCATGCCGACGATGGTTTTGGCCATGGATTGCGACAGGAACCGGTCGCGGTCCGTGCGGCCGTACTGGTAGTGCTCGAACACGATCTGTCCGGCGTGGACAATGAGAAGTCCGGTGGCGGGGTGGCGGGACAAATAATCCGTCAGGTCGCGGCGGGTTCCGGCGTGGGTGTAGGGGAGGGTCAGGGCCTCGGCCGCCCATGGGAGGGGTGAGGGCGAAGCGGGCCGGGCGGCGATCCGGTGGCGGTATTTCTCGTTGAAATGCGTGAAGTGTCCGACCATGGAGAATTGCGGCACGGGCACGGCGCGGGAGCCGACGGGGTAGCCCTCGGCCGCGCCATAGGCCGCCGCGTCGGGTCCGCCCGGAGAAAGCACCGGCCCAGGCCCGGCCCAGACGGCGCTGGCGAAGAACATCGACAGGGCGGAAAGAATCGCGAGTCGCGTCAACGTTTTATTATCCTTTCCTCTCCATCCTGGCGGCGATGGAGCACAGCGCGTGAAACAGGCCTTGGTCAAAGGGGGGGCCGCCCTTCTGCGGTCCTATTACCGGCACATGCCGCTCGCTTTTGGCAAGCGGCGGGTTTGGCACAGCGTCGTCCGGCGCCTGGTGGCGCATGGGCCCGATCTGGACATGGAGGCGCGGACCCGGTTTGGCGCGCGGATGCATGTGCGGTTTCCCGACACGATCCAGAGTTTTGTCTATTTCTTCGGGGTGTGGGAGCCGGCGATCACGGCCTGGCTGGCGCGCACTTTGGCGCCCGGGGATATCGCGATCGATGTTGGGGCGAATATCGGCTACGATACGTTGCTGGCCTCGCATTTGGTGGGCCCAGAGGGGCTTGTGCACGCGATCGAGGCCTCGCCGCATGTTCACGCGCTGCTGACCCGCAACCTGGCGCTGAACCGGGCGGCGAATGTGACGTCGTATCATTGCGCGGTCTGCGCCGAGGACGGCGAGGTGCCGATTTATCTTCACGATGCCTCCAATCTCGGCGGCACGACGATCGTGCCGGAGGTGGCGGCGCGGCGGGGGGCGGTGCTGGAGGCGATGGTCATGGGCCGGCCGTTGACCACGATCGTCGGCGAGGCGGCGTTGCGGGCGGCGCGGGTGATCAAGATCGACGTGGAGGGCGCGGAATGGCCGGTCGTGCGCGGTTTCGCGCCTCTGCTGCCGGATCTGTCGCCGCGCACCGAACTCCTGATCGAGGTCAGCGCGGAGGGTCTTCGCGATCACGGCCAGAGCATTGGCGGATTCTTGGGTGTGTTCCGCGCGGCGGGGTTCAGGCCTTTCGCGATCGGCAACCGGTATACCGTCGACACCTATCTGGCGCCGCGGCTGGCGATGCCGGAACCTCTCACCGGCGAGGATTTCGACCAGCTCGATATTTTATTCCGGCGGGAAACCTGACGCCTGACACGCCCATGCGTGGGACTCGCCGGACGCGAATACCCGACCTGTGAACCAGGCTATTGCAAACGGATCGTCCGCGTGCTTTGTCCGCGCCCCTTGGAGGACGCGACCATGACCGACTATGTCGCCGGGCGGCATTTCTTACAAACCCCAGGCCCCACCAACGTCCCGGATCGGGTGTTGCGGGCCATGGACCACCACGCCATCAACCACCGCGGGCCGGAGTTCGGCCAACTCGGCCTGACCGTGATCGGCAAGCTGCGCCAGATTTTCCGCACGGATGGGATCGTCGCGATCTTCCCGTCGTCGGGCACGGGCGCCTGGGAGGCCGCGCTGGTCAACACGCTCGCCGCCGGCGACCGGGTGCTGATCGCGCGCACCGGCCAGTTTTCGCACTTGTGGGAAGACATGGCCCGCCGCCATGGGCTGGATGTCCAGACGATGGAAACCGACTGGCGCCGCGGCGCCGATCCGGAGCAAATCGCCAACATCCTGAAGGAAGACAGCGACCACCGGATCAAGGCGGTCTTCGTCGTGCACAGCGAGACCTCCACGAGCTGCATGAGCGACGTGCCCGCCGTGCGCGCCGCGCTCGACAAGACCAACCATCCGGCGCTGCTGATGGTGGACGCGATCTCGTCGCTGGCCTGCGTGGATTACCGGCACGACGAATGGCGGGTGGATGTGACCATCGCGGGCTCGCAAAAGGGTCTGATGGTGCCGCCGGGCCTGTCTTTCACGGCGATCGGGCCGAAAGCGCTGGCCGCCGCGGAGAAGAACAAGACCCCGCGGGGTTACTGGGAATGGGCGCCGTACGTGGCGTCGAACAAGACCGGGTTTTTTCCGTACACGCCCGCGATGCACCTGTTCTACGCGCTGAACGCGGCGCTGGACATGCTGCTGGAAGAAGGACTTCCGAACGTCTTCGCGCGTCACGACCGTTACGCCGAGGCCACGCGCCGCGCCGTCCGCGCCTGGGGGCTGGAGCTGCAATGCGCCGATCCCCGCGCCTATGCGCCCGGCGTGACCGCGATCCTGATGCCGGAGGGGCATAACGCGGACAATCTGCGGAATGTGATCCTGGAAAAGTTCAACATGGCGCTCGGGAACGGCCTTGGCCGCATCGACGGCAAAGTGTTTCGGATCGGCCATATGGGCGATCTGGGGGTGTTGCAGCTCGCCGGTGTGCTGGCGGGCGTGGAGATGGGGCTGCGGGTCGCCGGCGTGCCGCATCGTCCCGGGGGCGCGCAGGCGGCGATGGATTACCTCGCCGGCAACGCCTGATACACGCCGAAATTCCGGGATTCGAAACCTTGGGCGGGGCCGTCCAAGGTTTTTCGGTGCCCGGCCGAGTCGCGGGGGAGTAGGCGGGGGTTTCAACTTGACCCCCGCAATTCCTTCCGCCACACCCCGCCGGTCTTAAGCCAGCCAAAGCCGGACCCGCCGGCGCGGCCACGGAGATTGTCCTCATGCGCGACACAGGCGAGTACCTTTTTACCTCCGAGTCAGTCTCCGAGGGCCATCCCGACAAGGTCGCGGACCGTCTCAGCGACACGGTGCTCGACGCGTTCCTTTCCGCCGATCCCTATGCGCGCGTCGCCTGCGAAACTCTGGTCACGACCAATCGCGTCGTGCTGGCGGGCGAAACCCGCGGCCCCGAATCGGTGACGCACGAGCTGCTGGCGCATCTCTGCCGCATGGCCATCCGCGACATCGGCTACGAGCAGGACGGGTTCCACTGGGCCAACGCCGACATCGCCGTGCATTTGCACTCCCAGTCCTCCGACATCGCGCAGGGCGTGGACAGCGCGGGGAACAAGGACGAGGGCGCGGGCGACCAGGGGCTGATGTTCGGATACGCCTGCCGCGAGACGGCGGGGCTGATGCCGGCGCCGCTGTATTACTCGCACGAGATCCTGCGCCATGTGCGGGACCGGCGGAAAGCGGGCGAGCAGGGATTCACCAGCCTGCTGCCGGACGCGAAAAGCCAGGTCACATTGCGCTATGTCGACGGCAAGCCGGTCGGCGCCACGGCGGTGGTCGTGTCCACGCAGCATGTCGAGGGCATGGACCAGAACGAAATCAAGCGCATCCTTTGGCCGCTGGTGGAAAGCACGCTGCCGCAGGGCTGGATGCCGCCGGAGCGCGAGTTCTACGTCAACCCGACCGGCAAATTCGTGATCGGCGGGCCCGATGGCGACTGCGGGCTGACGGGCCGGAAGATCATCGTCGATACGTATGGCGGTGCCTCCCCGCACGGCGGCGGCGCGTTCAGCGGCAAGGACCCGACCAAGGTCGATCGCTCGGCGGCTTATGTGTGCCGTTACCTCGCGAAGAACGTGGTGGCGGCGGGGCTGGCGGACAAATGCACGATCCAGATCGCCTACGCGATCGGCGTGTCCTACCCGCTGTCGGTCTATGTCGATCTGCACGGCACCGGGAAGGACGTGGACGAGGCGAAGCTGGAACGGACCCTGCGCGATCTGGTGAACCTGTCGCCGCGCGGAATTCGCGAACATCTGCGGCTGAACCGGCCGATCTATGTGCCGACCTCGGCCTACGGGCATTTCGGGCGCGAGCCGGACATGGATCTGGGCACGTTCACGTGGGAAGTGACCGATCTGGTGCCCGGTCTGAAATCCGCCTTCGGGCGTTAAGACCGCTCGTGTCGCGGGGCGCGCCTTTGGCGTTCGACGGCTGCCATGCCGCCTGAGGTCAAGCCGCCCCCCGACCGGCTCTATGGCCGCGCCCGCGGCCACAAGCTGCGGCCGCGCCAGGAAAAGCTGCTGGCGGAGACCCTGCCGCGCCTCGCGCTCGACCCGGACGACCCGCTGCGCGCCTTCGGTTTTCAGCCGAAAGCGCTGTGGCTGGAGATCGGGTTCGGCGGCGGCGAGCACGCGCTGGCGCAAATCTCCGCCTTCCCCGGCAACGGCCTGATCGCCTGCGAGGTTTTCGAGAATGGCATCTGCTCGTTGCTGTCCCGGCTGGTGCCGGAAGGTGGCGAGGCCGACGAGACGCTGCCCGCCAATCTGCGGATATGGCCGGACGACGCGCGGTTGCTGCTGACGAAACTGCCGGACGCCTGTCTCGACCGGTTGTTTCTGTTGTTCCCCGATCCCTGGCCGAAAGCGCGCCACGCCAAGCGCCGGTTCGTGCATCCCGCGCAATTGCCGCTGGTCGCGCGCGTGCTGAAGCCCGGCGCGATCTGGCGTGTGGCGAGCGACGATCCGACCTATCAGGACTGGGTGCGGTCGGTCATGGCGGACCAGACCCTGTTCGACGCGCCGCCGCCCGAGACAAGCCGTCCGATGGGCTGGCCGCCGACCCGTTACGAGGCGAAGGCGCTGAAAGCCGGCCGGACGCCGCTTTATTGGACGTTTTCGCGCCGGGCCTGACTTGCCGCGCACGCCGTCGGGCGCCGGTGTGGGTCGAGGCCGCCGCTTGGCACGGGCCGGAGATCGCTTCTAAATGCCCCGCACGAGGGGGAGACCATCCATGCAAGCGGATTACGTCATCGTGGGCGCCGGCTCGGCCGGCTGTGTGCTCGCCAACCGTCTGACCGAAGATCCGAACACACGCGTCATCCTGATCGAGGCGGGGGGCCGCGACTGGCATCCGATGATCCATGTCCCCGCCGGGTACATGAAGCTCCTGGATCATCCCACGCTGACCTGGGGATACAAGGCGGACGCGGAGTCCGGGCTGAACGGGCGCGAAATCCCCTATCCGCGCGGACGGGTGCTCGGCGGGTCGAGTTCGATCAACGGCATGATCTATATCCGGAGTCAGCCGGAGGATTACGACCACTGGGCGCAGCTCGGCAATCGCGGCTGGTCGTCGGACGACGTGTTTCCGTATTTCCGCAAAGCCGAGAACTGGGAGGGGCCGGAAGACGCCGTCCACGCCAAGGGCGGGCCGCTGTTCACGTCGCACACGCGCGACAAGCCGGAACTCTGCGTGGCGGCGATCGAGGCCGGAAGGCAAATGGGCTGGGAATTTCGCGAGGATCTGAACGATCTACCGCGCGATCTCGGCGATCACATCGGCTGGGTGCAGCAGACCCGTGGCGGCCGGTTCCGGGCCAGCGCGGCGCGCTCTTATCTGTGGCCGGCGATGAAGCGGCCGAATCTGGAGGTCGTCACCGGCGCGCTGGTGCACCGCGTGCTGTTCGACGGCAAACGCGCGACCGGCATCGAATTCTCCCGCAATGGCGCCGTCGAACGCGCGGATGCGCTCGGCGAGGTCATTCTGTCGGCGGGGGCGATCGGGTCGCCGCATATTCTGCAATTGTCCGGCGTCGGCGATCCCGATCATCTCGGCGGCATCGGCATCCAAACGCATCGCGCCCTGCCCGGCGTGGGCCAGAACTTTCAGGATCATTTCATCTGCCGCGTGTCCTGCGCGGTGAAGGACGCGCCCACGTTGAACGAGAAATCCCGTGGCCTGCCATTTCTGGGCGAGATCGCGCGCTGGGTGTTCAACGGGCGCGGCATGTTGACCTATGGGGCGTCGCTCGTCGCGGCCTCGGTGAAAGTGCTTCCGGAGTCGGCGACGCCCGATGTGCAGGCGCTGTTCGCCCCCGCGAGCTATGCGCCCGGCGTCGTCCGGCGGCTGGCGGATACGCCGGGCATGACGGGCGGGATGTGGCAGATGCGGCCGCTCAGCCGGGGGCATGTGCTGGCGCGCTCGGCCCGGCCGGAGGACCAGCCCTCGATCAATCCGCGTTACATGGACGACGAGCGCGACCGGCGCGCGGTCGCGGGCGGGCTGCGGCTGGTGCGCGAGTGGTTCAGGTCCCCTGCCCTCGCCCGGTTTGTCGTGGCGGAAGACGTGCCCGGCGCGGATGTCCAGAGCGACGACGAGTTCGTGGCCTATGCCCGCCAGACCGGCTCGACGGTGTTCCATGCGAGTTGCTCCTGCCGCATGGGGCCGGACGCGATGTCGGTGGTGGACGACCAGTTGCGGGTGCACGGGCTGGAGGGGTTGCGGGTGATCGATGCGTCGGTGATGCCGGCGGTGACGTCCACCAACACCAACGCGCCGACGATCATGATCGCCGAGAAGGGCGCGGCGATGATCCGCGCCTCGCGACGGGTCGTGGCCTGAGGCCTCGGCCGGTTCTGGGGCTCCGCCCCAGGCCCCGCGAGGGGCTTTGCCCCTTCGAACCCCACCAGGGGAACGTCCCCTGGACCGCGATCGATTTGGAGTGCCATGAGCGAGGCTGTGTCAAGACCGTTTCCGGTCATGACACAGCCTCGCTCATGGCACTCCAACCCCGGGGTTCCAAGGGCGAGCCCCAAAGGCCCATTGGGGCGGGATCGAAGGGCGGAGCCCTCGCGGGGGCCGGGGCAGAGCCCCGGTGCCAGCCATGGGCTCAGGCCAGGCTCAGGGCGAGTTGCCGGGTGGCCGGGCTTTCGAAGCCGGACAAGGCGATGCCCAACAGGCGAACGCCGCGTCTGGGTGGGAACAAAGGGCGGAGGAGGGCCGCGCCGATATCCTCGATCGTGGCGCGCGAGGCGATCGGGTCCTCGTGCGACCGGCTGCGCGTGACCGTTTGAAAGTCGGCGTATTTGACCTTTAGGGTCGCGGTTCGCGCGGCCATCGCGCCTTTGGCATAGGATGTCCAGACTTTCGAGACTAAAGACGCGAGCGCGATTTCGGCGTCTTCGAAGGTAAGAAGGTCGCGGGCGAAGGTGGTTTCGGCGCCGAGCGATTTGCGCTGGCGGCCGGCGACGACGGGGCGGTTGTCCTCGCCATGCGCCGCGTCGAAGTAATA
This sequence comes from Acetobacteraceae bacterium, assembly GCA_947474705.1. Taxonomy (GTDB): domain Bacteria; phylum Pseudomonadota; class Alphaproteobacteria; order Acetobacterales; family Acetobacteraceae; genus Rhodopila. Next base: position 11,068 of record CANJJS010000010.1, read on the forward strand.
ATCGCCCGATTTTCCGAAATGCATGGTCAGGAAAGCCCGGGTCTGGCGGCGCAGGTCGGCGCCGGTGTGCAAACCCAGCGCGGCCATTTTGGCGGCGGTCGCGGGGCCGACGCCGTGGAATTTGGCGACGGGCAGGGTTTCCACGAACGCCGGGCCCATACGCGGGGTGATGACGAACAGCCCGTCGGGCTTACGATAATCCGAGGCCAGTTTCGCCAGAAACTTGTTGTACGACACGCCGGCGGAGGCGGTCAGGCCGGTTTCCTCCTTGATGAGGCGCCGGATTTCGGCGGCGATCGCGGTGGCGGACCCGAGATCGATCAGGGGTTGCGTGACGTCGAGGTGTGCCTCGTCGAGCGAAAGCGGTTGGATCAAGGTCGTGAACCGCTCGAAGATCGCGTGAATTTGCCGGGAGACAGCGCGATAGACGTCGAAGCGCGGTGGCACGAAGATCAGTTCCGGACATTTCCGTTTCGCGGTGACGGAGGCCATGGCGGAACGGACTCCGAAGCGGCGGGCTTCGTAGCTGGCGGCGGCGACGACGCCGCGTTCCCGAGGGCTGCCGACGGCCAGCGGCAGACCGCGCAAAGCGGGGTCGTCGCGCTGTTCGACGGACGCGTAGAAGGCGTCCATGTCGATATGGACGATGCGGCGCGGTCCGGACTCCCGGCGGGACTCGAGTTGCATGATGTCACGGAGTTTACGGCGCGACGGCCGAAAGTTCGAGCCTCCGCCGTGAATCGACGCGTAATATGTTGCGAAGCGCCGGAACCCGCCGGTAGCATGAGATCAATGCCACGGGGCAAGGCCCAGGCACACAATCGTGAAAGGATCGCGAAATGTCCGGTACTTCGCCTGGCAGCTCGGTATTGCTGTTGCTGCGTGTCGATCCACTCGAAGCGATGAAACGCTACAGATTTGTCGTCGAGACCGACGTCTATAAAATCGGGTCCCTGGGCGGCTCCTGCACGGTGTCCTGCTCCCATATCAACGATAACATCTATCGCCTCCAGGTCACCGCGATCGGAGGGAGCGACTTCTATTATCCCTATATCACGACCGGCGACAGCGTGGGACGCTGCTACGTTCCGGTCGGGCAGGAAGATGGCACGCTGGTGCTGACCGGCGGGATGAACGGATGCGCGGCACAGGTGAAACGGCAGACGGACAGAAACTTCGCGTTTTATCATGACAAAAATTCCGTCAGCATCGCGAAACTGCCGGACGCCCTGCCGGGGACGACGGTGTGCGACATTTCGTTCGCGGACTATGCCGGACCGTCCGGAGGCGTCTATCAAATGACGGTCACCAGCCAATTGAGCAATAAAATGTTTGTGACATTGTACGAACATTACGTGATCGCGGTGAAAGACGCGGGCAAATGGCACATGATGAACAGCGCGGTGCTGCGATCGCAGGGCCTCGATCCCAAAAACTCGAAAACTATTTTCATGACATACGACCCGGCGGGTTCGCCGCGCATGAAATCGTTCGACGACGCGTAAGCCGATGAAACGGTGTCCGGACACACCCGGACACCGGCCTATCGCGGCACGGCGGAAATAATCACCTGCGCATAGGCATACGGATATTCGTCCGTCATGGTCAGCGCCACCTGCGCCACCATCCCCGGCGGCGTGAGAAATTTCAGCCTTTCGCCAGCCCCGCCGGTCATTTTCAGGGTCGGCTGGCCGCCGGGAAGATTCACCACGCCGAGATCGGCGAAAAACACGCCTTTACGAAATCCGGTGCCGAGCGCCTTGGACGCGGCCTCCTTGGCGGCGAAACGTTTGGCGAAGGTCGCGGCGCGGATTTTCTCCGTCCGGCGCATGGCTTTCGCGCGCTCTGTTTCCGTGAAGACGCGTTCGAGGAATTTGTCGCCGTATTTCGCGATCACCGCCTCGATCCGGCGGATGTCGCAAATGTCGGAACCGAGACCGATGATCATCAGGCCTTGGTCCGCTCGACCGATTTGATGCCGCCGGCGCCGCGCAGGCCGGCGATGACTTTCGACAAATGCACGGTGTCGCGCACGTCGATATCGATCAGCGTTTCCATGAAATCCTGCTGGCGGTTGACGATTTTCAGATTGGCGACGGCGCCGTCCTGACGCGCGATGGCGTTGGTCATGTTTGCCAAAGCCGCGGTCTCGTTGCCCGCGATGACGCTGATCCGCGCGGTATGGCCGATGCCCTTGCCATCGGGACCGCCTTTACCCACGACCTCGTAATTCCAGTCGACATCGATGAAACGTTCGGGGGTCGCGGCGAAACCGGTCAGGGTCTGGCAGTCGCGGGCGTGGATGGTGACGCCTTTGCCGGTGGTGACGATGCCCACGATATTGTCGCCGGGAACGGGATGGCAGCAGCCGGCGAAGCTGTGCGCCATGCCCGGCACCAGGCCGGTCACCGGCATCGAATTGTCGAGCCGCGTCGACGAACGTCCGCCTCGCGGCAGCAACGGCGCCATCATCGGCGGCGCCTGGGTGCGGCGCAGCTCCGGATAAGCGGCGTGAACGACGTCCTTGGGCGCGATATTGCCGTTGCCGACCGCGACATAAAGATCGTCGGCGGCGGTCATTTTCATCGCCTTGAGCACGGGCTCCAGCGATTTCTCGGACCCGTCGACCCCCGCCTGGCGGAACGCTTTGGTCAGTTCGGCGCGGCCGGCGGCGCGGGCCTGCTCGCGCTGTTCCTGGTGGATGAAACGGCGGATGCGGGCGCGAGCCTTGCCGGTTACGACGAAGCGTTCCCATTGCGGCGAGGGCGTGTTGCCGCGCGCCGTCATGATTTCCACCTGGTCGCCGTTCTGCAACTGATGGCGCAGGGGCAACAGGCGGCCGTTCACCTTGGCACCGACGCAGGTGTCGCCGACCTGGCTGTGCACGGCATAGGCGAAATCGACCGGCGTCGCGCCGCTGGGCAACTGAATCAATTGCCCCTTCGGCGTGAAACAGAAAACCTGATCGCCGTACAATTCCAGCTTGGTGTTTTCCAGGAACTCGTCCGCCGCCGACGAATTCTCCAGAATTTCCAGCAGGTCCTGCACCCAGCGGAAACGCTGGACATCTTTCTCGCCAGCGCGAACATCGGGCGTTTTGTAAATCCAGTGCGACGCGACGCCATTCAGCGCCACGTCGTCCATGTCCTGGGTGCGGATCTGAATTTCGATCTTTTGATTGCGCGGCTCGCGCAGCGTGACGCCGGTGTGAAGGCTTTGATAGCCGTTCGATTTCGGCGTGGAAATGTAATCCTTGAACCGTCCCGCGATCACGGGATAGGCGGAATGAATGGCGCCCAACGCGAGATAGCAATCGGCCTTTGTCTTCACGACGACGCGGAACGCCATGATGTCGGAGAGTTGCTCGAAGGCGATGTTACGACGGTGCATCTTCTCCCAGATGGACCAGGGCGATTTTTCCCGGCCCTGGACTTCCACCGTCTCGACACCGGCCTCTCGCGCGACCTTGGCCAGTTCCTGGCGCACGTCGTCGATGACGTCGGCGCCTTGCCCGCGCAGAAAATTCAGGCGCGCCTGGATGGTCGCATAGGCCTCCGGGTCGACCTGCTGGAACGCCAAAGTTTGCAGCTCGGTTTTGACCTGATCCATGCCAATCCGCTCGGCCAGCGGGGCGTAGATTTCCATGGTTTCGTTGGCGATGCGCTTGCGCCGGTCCTCGTTACGGACGAAGTGCAGGGTGCGCATGTTGTGCAGGCGGTCGGCCAGTTTGACCAACAGCACCCTGATGTCCTTGCTCATCGCCAGGACGAGTTTTCGGAAATTCTCGGCCTGTTTGGTGCGGTCGGACTGGAGTTCCAGGCGGGTCAGCTTGGTGACGCCGTCGACGAGGCCGGCGATTTCCTTGCCAAAGCGGGCCTCGATTTCCGGCAGCTTGATCGGGGTGTCCTCGATCACATCGTGCAGCAGGCCGGTGGCGATGGAGGCGGTGTCGAGACGGTAGCCCGCGAGAATGTCGGCGACGGCGACCGGGTGGCTAAAATAGGGATCGCCGTTGTCGCGGCGCTGGTTGCCGTGCGCCTGCATGGCCATGACATAGGCGGCGTCTATCAGCCGCGTATCGGCCTTGGCGTCGTAGGCGTGAATTTTCTCGGTGAGTTCGTATTGCCGGATCATCGCCGGTTTCGCGGGCCGGGACTCCGTGACCGGGGTGCTTAACCCGTCGGGCGCGCGAGCGGGCATGGACCGGGCGGCCCCAGTGGACGCGCCATCCCCCTGCCCGCTTGCCATACCGGGCTACCGCGCGGCCCGGCCGCCGAGTTCCGCCTCGATGGCCGCTTCCATGTCCTCGGGGGACATTGTTTCGGTTTCTTCTTCCAGCGCGGCGGCTTCTTCGTCGGCGCTGACGTCCTGGAGGCCGAAGATGTTCTGATCGGTGGGGATCAGATCCAGCACTTCCTCGTCGGCGGGCTCGGGTTCGGGCGAACGCGACAGGGACCGGACCAGATCCTGTTCGATGCGGCCGAGCTCGATCGTTTCCTCGGCGATTTCGCGCAGCGCGACGACGGGGTTCTTGTCGTTGTCGCGGTCGACGGTCAGTTCCTCGCCGCGGCTGAGGTTACGGGCACGCTGCGAGGCGAGCAAAACCAGCTCGAATCGGTTGGGGACCTTTTGGACGCAATCTTCGACGGTGACGCGCGCCATGCGCTCAACCTCCGGTTCGGGGAATGGGGCGAACGGGTTATTTAGGCGATTCCGGCGTGGCGCGCAAGTCCGGTATCGTGGGATGAATCGGGGAAATGCGCGGAGGCCTGGAAGTTTCAGGGCGCCGGGCGGGGTGGCGCGGGCCGTCGTTGCGGATCGGCGGGAACGCGGGTCGGCCGGCGCACGCGGACGGTCTGGCGACGCGGACCGGATGTACGAGCCTGAAATTTGAAAAGCCTCGCAGGCTCCTTGCCCCGGCTGGATCCGGCGCAACGCCCTGCTGCTCAAATCCCTTCCTTCGAGTGGCCTGGGCCGAATGGGTGCGCGGGTTGCATGCGGCGGTGGCTCCGGCGAAGGTCGGGTTCGCGCGGGGAGGGATTCGCATGGAACAGGCAACAGGCCCGTTGGCCGGGATCAAGGTGATCGACGTCACGACGGTGGTGCTCGGTCCTTACGCGACTCAGGTGCTGGCCGACATGGGCGCGGAGGTGATCAAGGTCGAGACTCCGGCGGGCGATACCACGCGTTACATTGGTCCCAGCCGGACCAAGGGCATGGGGTCGTATTTCGCGACGTTGAACCGGAACAAGCGCAGTCTCGCGATCGATCTGAAGAAGCCGGCGGCGATGAAAGCGTTGCTCGCGTTGATCGATGGGGCCGATGTGTTTGTGCATAACATGCGCCTTGGCGCGGCGAAGCGGCTGGGGCTGGATTACGAGTCGTTGTCGAAACGCAATCCGAAGCTGGTTTACGCGGCCGCCAGCGGATTTCGAAAAGGCAGTTCGTTGCAGGAGTTTCCGGCGTACGACGATTTGATTCAGGGATTGTCCGGCATTGCCTCGTTGAACGCGGGTCCGGATGGCGCGCCCAGATATTTTCCGATGGTGGTGGTGGACAAGCTGACGGGAAGCAATCTGGCGTCGATGATTGGCATGGCGTTGTTTCATCGGGAACGGACGGGTCAGGGCCAGGAGGTGCATGTGCCCATGCTGGAGACGATCCTGTCGTTCGCCCTGGTGGAACACATGTGGCACGGCGTGACGGGCGAGCCAGAGAAGGGCGTGGGCTATCCTCGGGTGCTGTCGCCGCACCGGCGTCCCTATCGCACCAAGGATGGGTTTATCAGCGTGATCGCGGTCAGCGACGCGCAATGGAAGAAGATGTTCGACGCGATGGGTGTGCCGCATCTGGCGGACGATCCGCGGTTCAAGGACATGGAGGGACGGACGGCGAACGTGGACGCGCTGTATGGCGCGCTCAGCGACGGGCTGACGTCGAAAACAACGGACGAATGGATCGCGGCGTTGCAGCCGCTGGACATTCCCTGCGGGCGTGCCGGCACGTTGTCCGACGTGTTCGATAGTCCCTACCTGAAGGAAACGAATTTCTTCGAGGAGATGGACCATCCGGTGGAGGGCAAGGTGCTCAACACCGCCGTCCCCGCGCGGTTTTCGAAATCGCCGCCGAACACGCGGCGTCTTTGGCCGACGCTGGGGGAGCATAATCGGGAGGTTTTGCGAGAGGCCGGGTGTTCGGACGCGGAGATCGAGGAGATTTTGTCATGAGTGGTGAGCAGGAAACCCCGGTCGCGCGACATGGGCGGTTACGAGTTGCGGCAAGGAGATGCATGGGGAGACATCCAAGCAGGCTGTCAGCCTTGCCGGTGTAAGTTTTTTTTCCTGCCAGCGCGATGTGGGAAGTATCTTTTATACGAAAGAGACTGTCGCCTGGCTGATAGAGGATTGGTAAGGCAACGATCGTTCGGGCAGCGTTTGGAGTCGACGATGACGACTGCGCCGACAAGCGCTACATTGAAGAATGAGCCGAGAATTGCGCACGGGTGGAAAATGTCGCGGATGCCGCTATCGAATTGGGTATTTATGTCGTCATAGACTGGCATGACCATTACGCGCACCGCCATCAGGAGAAAGCGATCAAGTTTTTTAATAAAATGGCCGAAAAATATAAATGCCACAAGAACGTGATTTACGAGATTTTCAACGAGCCGAAGGGGGCGTATGAGCACGCTGGAAAATCTTATTCAAAAGTCGAGTGGCCGAGCATAAAAAGTTACGCGGAAGAGGTCATCCAGGCCATTAGGGCAAACGACCCCCACAACCTCATCCTCGTGGGCACCCCAACATGGGGCCAGGAACCCAACGATGTTATCAACGACGAAATTCTCGATTCCGGTAAAAATATAGGTTATACTCTTCATTTTTATGCCGCCACTCACAATTCCGCCGCCCCTCACAATTCTTGGGTGCAGAGTAACGCGATAAAAGCCCTTGAGGCCGGTATCCCATTGTTCGTCACCGAATGGGGTACCGTCGAATTCAATGGCCGTGGAACACCCAATTGGGCGGCAGTGGACGAATGGATGACATTCCTGGGGAAGAATAAGCTCAGCCATTGCAATTGGGCGGTAAGCCACAAGGGAAAATCGCATGCCAAAAAAGGAGAGGCACACGAAACCGCGTCCATCCTGACCGACAAAAAAACAAAACTTACGGGATGGAATCTCGGCGACCTCACCGACTCCGGCCGCGGAGTACGATGCATTGTTAAAACCTGGCCGCCATGCCGACGGCCTCGCCCGCTAGCTCCTGCGCCGCAAGGCAACCTCCCCATTACCCGGGCACGATATCCTCGATCCGCAACCGCAGCGACGCCGCCAGCTTCGCGTAAAGCACGACATCTCCAACCCGCCTGCCCTTTTCGAGCTGTGCCAGATACGGCTGGGAAATGCCGGCCGACGCAGCCAGTTCCTCCTGGGTTTGCCCGCGATGGCGCCGCCAGAACGCCAGCGGTGTCGCCGCCGCGAGGTATTCGCGTGCCTCGGCCTCGGTCAATGTATCCGCCCCGGCGGCAACGGCGGCCAGCGCGAGAGCGTGATCCCGCGCGTCGACCAGGTCCTGGTAATCGGTTTCCGGGAGTACCACCAAGGTCTCGCCGCCCGCGACTGCGATGCGCTGAATGTTCATGTGTCTTCTCCCGCCATCAATCGTAAACTGAGCCGCGCGGCGCGACTTTCGTGACCAAAATTTCGTCGTCCGATTCCTCGAGCAGCGCGCGAAAACCGCCGACCCGCAACCGCGATGCCGTGGAACCGGACAGCCGCGCGACATTATTCGCGTGCGCGCGCGGATCGACAGCGTAATCGCCAATCGCCTTCATGATTCGATCCGAGACGTTGCGATGGCGTCCAAGGTCGCGTAACGCCTCTTTCGAGTCGCGCACGGTTTTCATGTCGCGCACGGTTTTCATGGGCGCCAATATAGCAAATCGCTATAAAATAAGCAAGTGTGATTTCATGGGCCTTACATCGCCCCGATCAACCCGCCCATCGCCAACAGTGAAACCAGCCAGAACCCGGCGGTGGTGGCGAACAGCGCCATCGGCCGTCCCTCGTACATCGTCATCGACAGGAACGGCATGGCGATAAAGCCCAGCCAAAGGAAGAACCCGGTGCGCGCGCCGGAGACGAAACGGTTGACGCCCAAAAACAGCAGGAGATTGGCCAACACCCAGGCCAACACAAACCCCGCGATGAAATCCACGGCCATCGCCTTGCCCATGCGGGCGCGGGCTTCCTCGGGTTCGATCTTCACCATCCGCCCCCAGGCCGGCCCAAACGCGAAGGGCGCGAACCACACGCCGCCGATCGCGAAACGCGCCACCGCGGCCGCCAGCACCGCCAGCCAGTTGACGTCGAACCCGTGCATAGTACCCTCCCCCAAAGGCCAAAGTCAGGAGACAATAATGACAAACCAGGAAATCGAAAAGAACGCGATCCGCGAGTTGCTCGCGACCTACTGCTTCCATCTCGACAATTACCGGTTTCCGGAAATGGCGGCTTTATTTACCGAAGACGGCACCTGGGATACCGCCTTCGGCGCGGGCACGGGCCATGCCGGGATCGTTTCGCAGTGCGAGAAAATCTCGCCGCCCGGTTCCGTCCGCCCGCGGCGGGTGCATCTGACGACGAACATCGTCATCGCGCTGAACGGGGACGAGGCCGAGGTTGAGTCGAACTGGTCGGTCATCCAGAACAGCCCGGCCGGCCCGAAAATCGGCTCGGCGGGCGCCTACCGCGACAAGGTCGCGAAAATCGGCGGGCGATGGCTGTTCCGGTACCGGAAAATCGACCGCTACATCGCCGACGGGCAGATCTGATACCGGGAGCCCCGAAAGGTTGGCTCTTGCCCCTCCGCGTCATGGTTCGGGCCATCGGGCGCGGCACGCGGGCGCCTTTCTGGCGCTTCCGATGGTCCGATCGAGCCGGGTCACGACGTGGAGAGGGCGTGCCATGGATCAATCTTCTGGGCCCCTGGTCCTGGAATAAAATTCAAAAATATCTCGCGGGGGGCCGTCGTGAAACGCCGCGCCTTGCCGGCCACCGGAACCGCCGCGATCGAAGATTGTTCCGCTGGCCGATGCCGAGGTCAGCGTTCGAGCCTTCGCCCGTGGATACGGCCCAGGCGGCCATGCGGTTGCCGCCCTCTCTTCGTTCCAGAATCATGTGAGGCCGCGAGGTCAGGCCGCGACGCCCACCGTCGTCCGTTCCAAACTCCAAAGCTGGCTCGTGATTTGGGCCGACGGCCTCATGATTCCATAATTATTCCATGCGCCGCCGTTCGTGACATCGAGTTTGTAACCCGCGCCGTGGAGGTTAATTGTTGTCAAATTCACATATGCTCCGGTGAGACCGACATCGACCTTCGCGGTGTTGCCAACGTCGGTCATGATCCAGAATTGTCCGAGGTAAGCGGCCCTGGAGACAAGACGGACACGCAAGTCGTCGGTCCCGCCTCTCACGTACTCCAGATCCATCGTGATGCCTTTGAACCGCGACGACACCCGGTATGTTTCAATTCGGCTGGACGACGCCGCGTATGCAGATCCCCGGTCCGACATCGGCTGGAAAGACCAGTATTGCCCGATATGCATGCCGCGCGGTGCCAGATAGACATAATTCGCGCGTGGCCCGTCTGGCATGACATCCAGGTCGAAGGATTGTCCCCGAAACAGCGTCGAGAGGCGATGATAATATTTACTGTTTATGACGGCCATACCGCGTGGTCCGGGATTTTTTCAAAGCTCCTAACGACGAGCCGGAACGAGGTCAATCCCGCCCGCTCTGGCCATCGCTCGCCGAACCGGATATCCCCGGTCCAGACCTCGAACGGGAGAACCCAGGATCATGAACGGCGCCGAAAGCCTTGTACACTCGCTGCTGAAAAGCGGCGTCGATACGTGTTTCACCAACCCCGGCACATCGGAGATGCATTTCGTCGCGGCGCTCGACCGCGTCCCCGGCATGCGCTGCGTGCTTGGGTTGTTCGAGGGCGTGGTGACCGGCGCCGCCGACGGTTACGCCCGCGTCACGGGCAAGCCTGCTTCGACGCTGCTGCATTGCGGGCCCGGCCTCGCCAACGGCCTGGCCAATTTGCACAACGCGCGGCGCGCCAACACTCCGATCGTCAACATCGTCGGCGACCACGCCACGTATCATCGTCCGCTCGACGCGCCGCTGACGGCGGATACCGAGGGTTGGGCGCGCGGCGTGTCCGGCTGGGTGCGCACGGCGATGGACGTCAAAACGGTCGGTTCCGATGCCGCGGCGGCGGTGCAAGCCGCGAATATCGCGCCGGGCCAGATCGCGACGTTGATCCTGCCCTCCGACACCTCCTGGAACGAAGGCGGCATTCCCGCCGAGGCGCTGCCGCGGGTGCCGACCCCCCTCGCCTCTCCGAACGCCGTGGAAGAATGCGCCGCCATTCTCCGCCGTGGCGGCGACGGCATTGTGCTGCTGTTGGGCGGCGAGGCTTTATCCGAAGCCGGGCTCGCCGTGGCGTGGCGCATCCAGCAAGCAACCGGCTGCCGGCTGATGGCACAGGGGTCGAACGCGAAAATGGCGCGGGGACAGGGGCGGGCGTCGCTGGAACGCGTGCCTTATGTCGTGGACGTCGCGGTGAAGGCGATGGCGGGCACGAAGCAGTTGTTGCTGTGCGGCGCGCGCAAGCCGGTGACGTTCTTCGCCTATCCGAACAAGCCGCAAAGTTCCATTCCGGACGACGCGGAAATCCATATTCTGGCGCGGCAGGAACAGGATCTGGTCGAGGCGCTGGAACGCCTGGCCGACATGCTGCACTGCCCGAAAGTGGCGGCGCCCGACAACGGTCCGAAGCACGAAGTGGTGCGTGGGCCGTTGACGCCGGAATCCGTTGCCTCGACGCTGGGCGCGTTGATGCCGGAAGGCGCGATCGTCGCCGATGAATCCGTGACCTATGGCCGCGGCTTCTTCGCCAACACCAAGGCCGCCGCGCATCACGACTGGCTGAACGTCACGGGTGGCGCGATCGGCGGCGGCATTCCGATGGCCACCGGCGCCGCGGTCGGCGCGCCAGGACGCCGGGTCATCAACATGCAAGCCGACGGCTCCGCCATGTACACGGTGCAGGCGCTGTGGACGCAGGCACGCGAAAAGCTAGATATCACGACGGTCATCCTGTCCAACCGGAAATATCAAATTCTGTTGGGCGAGCTGGCGAATGTCGGCGCCAATCCCGGCCGTACGGCGCTGGACATGCTCGATATCGGCAACCCGGATCTGGACTGGGTGAAAATGGCCAACGCCATGGGGATCGAGGCCGCGAGCGCCAATACCTGCGACGGTTTCGCCGATTTGCTGGCGGGGTCGTTGAACCGGAAGGGACCGTTCCTGATCGAACTGATGATCTGAGGCGGGGGGACCAGGGGCGGCGGCGCGCCGCCGCCCCTGGACGCGCCGCGTTGGCGCTACCGTTGCAGACCCGGCGTGCCCGCCGGCACGGCGTAAAAATTCATCGTCATCGACACGCCCGTATAATACGCCATCAGCATGATCGTGTCGGAGATACGCTCGTGGCCCAGCGTTTTCACCGCGCGGGCATGAAGCCCATCGGAAATGATGCGATTACTGGCGAGGGATACGGCGACCTCGTAGACGAGCTGTTCCTGTTCGTCCTCGAACGTGACAGGCAAACCCGCCACCATGGCTTCGACCCGCGCATCGCCCAGACCGATTTCCTTGCCGCGCTTTTCATGCGCCGCTGTCGGGTAATCCGAGCGCAATTGCGCGGTGATCACGATGACGGCGATTTCGCGTTCGCGTTCCGTCAGCGCGTTGGCGCCGGCGATGAAATGCGCGCCGAGATGCGAGGCCGCGCGCAGAAGTTTCGGGTTGTGCATCCACACCCGGTACGGGCCGATCATCTTGCCGCGGCCGCCGACCAGATAGTCGTAACCCGCGCGCTGCTCCTCCGACATTTTGTCGAGCGGCAGTTCGTCGTAACGTCCAAACGTTCCCATGTTTCGTTCCTCCTCAGGCCGCTTTCGCGGCGGTTTGCTCGATGGTCATGACGCCGTCGCTGCTGGTGGTGCGGCGGAGATCGCGGGGGTAAACGCGGTCGTCGTACTGCCGCGCGCGGTGCATGGTGGTGCGATTGTCCCACATGACCAGATCGCCCACCTGCCAGCGGTGGGCGTAGACGAATTCGCGCTGCGTCGCGTGTTCCGTCAGTTCGCGCAACAGGATTTGCGCTTCGGGGACCGGCCAGCCCTCGATCCGTCCGGCGTGCGACGACAGAAACAGAGATTTTCGTCCGGTTTTCCGGTGCGTGCGCACCAGACGCTGCCGCACCGGCGCGAAAGCCTTGAGTTCCGCCTCGGTGAAAGGAATGCCAAGCGCTCCTTTCGAAAAAATCCGGCTATGCTCGCAAACCATGTCGTCGATCGAAAGTTTGGTTTTGCGGTCCAGCATGTCGTAACCGGCGCGCATATCGGCGAACTGCGTGTCCCCGCCCTCTGGCGGCAGCACATGCGCGCAGAGCAACGAATACCGCGCCGGAATGGCCTTGTACGAACTGTCGCTGTGCCACATCTGGTTGCCGAGACCCGACAGGCGCTTGCGGTCGTCGCGCGCCAGCAGCCCGCCGGTGGGGGAAATATTGGAAATATCGGACAGCGCCGGATTGTTCCAGCGCATGCCCTCGGCCGCGTTGATCTGGGTGTACGGCGCTTCGAGGTCGCCGAAATTTTTCGTGAAAGCGATTTGTTCGTCCGTGGTCAGCGGCGCACCCCGCCGGAACACCAACACGGCGTATTTGTCCATCCCCGCGTCGATCGCGGCGGCCTCCTCTTGCGTCAGAGGACGGCTTATGTCGACACCGGTGCATTCGGCGCCGATCACGGGGTGCAGCGGGGTGAATTCGATGGTCATGCGGGCTCCCTCCGGAACGCTTATTCCCGATTCCGTGAGCCTTACGCGCGGGTTAGTCAACCGCCGCGATCCGTGGCAAACTCCGCGCGGTTTTACGAAATGGAGGAAACCATGCGCGGCGTCGTGTTCCATGGCGAAAAAGATCTGGAAATCATGAACTTCCCCGACCCCACGCCCGGTCCGGGCGAGGTCGTCGTGGAAATGAAGGCCTCGGGCATGTGCGGTTCCGACCTGCACCAATATCGCCGTCCGAAAGCGGGGGGACGCCCGAACGGATTGCCCGCCAGTTCCGGCCCGACCATCGCCGGACACGAGCCCTGCGGCATCGTCGCGGCCGTCGGCCCCGGTGTCGCGCCCTCCGAGGCCAAGGTCGGCCAGCGCGTGATGGTGCATCATTACCAGGGTTGTACGCAGTGCGATCATTGCCGCTCCGGATGGCAACAACTCTGCCAGCAGGTCCCCGTGAAAGTGTACGGGTCCAATTCGCATGGGGGACACGCGAAATATTTGCTGGTGCCCGCCAACACGATGGTGACGCTGCCGGAAGAACTGAGTTTCGCGGCGGGCGCGGCGATCGCCTGCGGCTCCGGCACGGCCTACGGCGCGCTGCGGCGCATGAACATTTCCGGACGCGACACCATCGCGATTTTCGGCCAGGGGCCGGTAGGTCTGGCGGGCACGCAGTTCGCAAAGGCAATGGGCGCCCGGGTCATCGCGCTGGATATCAATCCGCAACGGCTGGAACGCGCGAAAGAATTCGGCGCGGACGAGATCGTCAATCCCGGTTCGAACGATCCGGTCGAAGCGATCAAGGAACTGACGGGCGGGCGCTACGCCGATCTGACGCTGGACACGTCCAGCAATTCCGAGGCGCGGTTGAACGCCATCCGCTCCACGAAAGTCTGGGGCACGATGTGCTTCGTCGGCGAGGGCGGCGATGTGAAAATCGACGTCAGCCCGCATCTGCTGCGCCGTCAGCTAACGCTTGTGGCCTCCTGGACTTTTTCGAACATCATCCAGGCGGAATGCGCGCGTTTCTGCGTGGAACGGAAGGTCGACGTGGACAAGCTGTTCACGCATCGCTGGCAGCTCGACCAGGCGGACGAAGCTTACAAATTGTTCGACAAACAATCCGACGGCAAAGGCGTGTTTTTGATGTGAGCGCCTTACGTCTCTACAATCGCCTGTCCGACATTGGGCTGATCGCCGGAAGTTCCGGCAATGTCAGCACGCGGTCGAAACATGGCATGACCATCACCCCGTCCGGCGGTTCGCCGGGCGGGGTGTCCCATCGCGACATGGCGAAGGTTTCCTTGGATGGCACGCGGCTGAACAAAGCCACGCCGTCCAGCGAGTGGGACATGCACGCCGCCATTTATCGCGCGTTTCCCGAAGCCGGCTGCGTCGTCCACACCCACGCCGACGCCTGCACCGCGCTCGCCTGTCTGAACGAGGATCTACCGCCCTTTCATTACATGGTCGTGCAATTCGGCGGGCCCAATGTCCGCTGCGCGCCTTATGTCACGTTTGGCACAAGCGCCCTGGCGGACGCGGCGCTGGAGGCGCTGAGGGAACGCACGGCCTGTCTGCTGGCCAATCATGGCATGCTGGTTTACGGGCGCGACCCGGACCAGACGCTGTCGCGCGCCATTCTGCTGGAATCCCTCTGCCGCCAATATCTGCTGGCCCGTGCGGCGGGTACGCCAAAGCTACTGTCCGACGCGGAGATCGCCGTGGCAGTGGAACGCTTCAAAACCTACGGACCGCGCGCGGAGCGGACCAAATCCTGAACCGCCGCGGCAATCGCCGTTCGCACAGCCTCGACCTCCAGGCTCGCATCGATACGGACATGGCCCGGCCAGGCGGCGATTTGTCGAAAACCGGCATTCACGCGCGCATGAAACTCTTCGTTGAGCCGTTCGTAACGATCGTCGGCCCCGCCGCGCGCCCGCAAACGCCGGACGGCGACATCCCTGGGCACATCCAGCACCAGCGTCAAATCCGGAACGATCCCGATCATCCCGCCGAGCACCGCGATCCGGTCCCGATCGAAGCCCAGCCCGAAACCCTGATAGGCCATGGTCGAATCGTGAAACCGGTCGCAGACGACCCAGCTTCCCGCCTCGATCGCCGGCCGGATCGTTTTGGCCACGTGCTCGACCCGCGCGGCGACGTGCAGCATCGTCTCCGCCTCCACGCACCAATCGATCTGGCCAGACAACAACACGCCGCGCAGGAATTCCGCCCCCGGCGCGCCGCCGGGTTCGCGCGTGCGGACCACGGGAAATCCCTGCTCGCACAGAAAATCCGCCAGCAGCCGCGCCTGAGTCGATTTCCCCGCGCCCTCCCCGCCTTCCAGCGCGATCAGGCGTCCCCGCGGCACCTCAGCCGCCGGAAATATAGTGCGAAACGACCGCCAGACCGCGCATCGGTAGGCTCAACCGCGGCACGTCCGCCCCCGCCAGCAGCGGAACATCCATGTGCGGCACGCCCTGCCCGCGCAGCAGCAGTGTTCCCACCGTTTGCCCGCGTGCCACCGGCGCCTTCAGCGGTGTTTCAAACTGCACCTTGATCGAGGCCGTCTGGCGCCAGGATTTTGGCAGTGTCACAACCAGATCGCGTCCGCCGACCATCGGCACCGTCTTGTCGGTGCCCAGCCAGACCGGCACATTGTCGATCGTCTCGGCGGCGGAGAAAAGCGTGACATTCTCAAAATTCGCGAACGCCCAGTTCATCATGCGATCGGATTCGACGGCGCGCTCGTGCATGGTTTTCATGCCGTTCAGCACCATGATCATCCGCCGCCCGTCGCGCTGGGAACTGGCGGCGAGCCCGTACCCGCCCGCGTCGGTGTGCCCCGTTTTCAGACCGTCCGCCGTGCCCGCCTGCACCATCGGATGGCGATTCGGTTGATCGATATTGTTGTATTTGAACGATTTCTCGGCGTCGTATTTGTAGTATTCCGGAAAATCCAGAATAATCCTGCGCGCCAGCGTGGCGATATCGCGCGCGCTTATGAATTGTTCCGGATCCGGCCAGCCGGTGGAATTGCGGAAGACCGAGCGGGTCATGCCCAGTTCGCGGGCCTTCGTGTTCATCATCTCGGCGAAACGCTCTTCCGTGCCGCCCACGGTTTCCGCCAGCACCACGGCGGCGTCGTTGCCGGACTGCACGATCACGCCGCGGATCAGGTCTTCCACCATCACCTGCTTGCCGACCTCGATGAACATCCGCGACCCGCCCATGGCGGCCGCTTTCGCCGAAACCGTCAGCATGTCCGACAGTTTCATCTGTCCCTTCTTCAACCGCTCGTAAACCAAATACATCGTCATGAGCTTGGTCATCGACGACGGCGGCATCTGCTCGTCGGACCGCTTGTCCAGCAAGATCGCGCCGGTGGCGAAATCCTGCACGAAGGCCCATTTCGCGGCCGTATCGACGGGACCCAGCGGCGTTTCGCCCGGCGAGCCGGTCGGCGCCGCATCCTTCGGCTTGCCCTTCGGCCGCGCCGCGAAAGCGCCAGTGGCCATCGCCGGCAGGCCCACCAGCGCCGTGGTCAGCGCGAGACGCCGTGAAAATCTCATCGAACCGCCTCCTTCCCTCAGCTCAGAACCCAGTCGCCGATCAGCCCCACCGCGATCGCATAGAAATCGGAAGGATTGTAACGCCGGATCGCCGCGAAATTGTTGAACACCATGAAGGCCTCGCCACCCGCGCCATCGGGCGCCAGGAGCGCGGCCGCCGTGTCGCCGGATGCCGCCCACCGGCCCGAGGCCGGTTTCACGCCCAAACGCGCCCATTCCGCCAGCGCGCGCTTCGAATCGCGGCCCGCCGCGGGCACGCCCGGGGGAATGGAGACAGGCTGCCCCCAGGTCTCCCCCGCGCGCCACCCGCTTTTCGCGAGATAATTGGCGATGGAGCCCAGCACATCCGCCTTGCTGTTCCAAATATCGCGCCGCCCATCGCCGTCGAAATCCACGGCGAGGCGGACATAGCTTGTCGGCATGAACTGCGGCTGTCCCATCGCGCCGGCGTAAGACCCCATCATCCGCGCGGGCGCGATGTCGCCATTGTTCAGAATCTTCAGCGCCGCCATCAGTTCCGACCGGAAGAACGCCGCCCGCCGTCCCTCCCACGCCAAAGTCGCCAGCGACTCTATGACCTTATAATCGCCCTGGGTTGTCCCAAAGCTCGACTCGAGACCCCAGATGCCCGCGATCACATTCGCCGCGACTCCGTAACGGCTTTCCACCCGCGCGAACAAATCCCGGTTCTGGGCAATCGCGGCGCGACCGTTGGCGATGCGCTTGTCGCTGATCACAAGACCGCGATACCGCGTCCAGGTCATCGAGAACTCGGCCTGGCGCCGGTCCTTGTCGATCACCGACTGGTTCGGCGATACACCGGCGAAGGCGGCGTCCAGGATATCGCGGCGAATCCCCGCAGCCCCGGCCTCCGCGTAAACACCGGCGACAAAATTCTGAAAACTGCCAGCGGCAAGACCTGGGCGTGCCAGTCCGGCGGTCAACCCTGTTGCGATGGCGATGCGGCGCGTGAGCATGGGAGCACTCCTGCCACGTGCCGCCGAGTCCCGGCAATCGCTATATGCCGCCGGGCCGCGCCTTTTCCCCCTTCAGGAATAGCGTTCCTCCGACCAGGGGTCGGCGTCGTTGTGGTAGCCGCGGGTTTCCCAGAAACCTTTATGGTCGGAGACGGTGAACTGGATCCGGCGCAGCCATTTGGCGG
This sequence comes from Acetobacteraceae bacterium, assembly GCA_947474705.1. Classification (GTDB taxonomy): domain Bacteria; phylum Pseudomonadota; class Alphaproteobacteria; order Acetobacterales; family Acetobacteraceae; genus Rhodopila. The sequence continues at coordinate 28,739 of CANJJS010000010.1, forward strand.
ACTTCCACAGATAAAGTTTCGGCACCAGCATGCGGACCGGCCCGCCATGCGCGCGCGTCAGCGGCTTGCCCTCCCACGAATGCACCAGGAACACATCGGACTGGCCGAAACGTTCCAGCGGGATATTGGTGGTGTACCCGTCGTACGCGGTAAAGATGACATGCTTCGCTTCCGGTAACGGACGGACCAGATCCAGCACGGACTGGGCTGAGACACCGCGCCAGCGATTGTCGTACCGCGACCATTGCGTCACGCAGTGCATATCGGACACGCTGTCGGTCTGCGGCAATGCCATGAATTCGTCGAGGCCCAGGCTGAGCCGGTTCTCCACGGCACCATCGATGTCCAGGCGGAATTTTTCCGGCGTGACGTTGGGCTCCGCGCCAAGATCGAGAATCGGCCAGTCCTGAACCAGACGCTGTCCCGGCGGCAAACGCTCTTTCGCCGGATCGGCGGTCTCGCCCGTCAGCAGCCGCCCGTCCCGTGCCCATTCCTGCTTTTTTTCGACCAGCTTTTCCCGGATGCCGCCGGAAATTGTCACGTCGTCCTCAGCCATCGTTCCGCTCCATGCCCCGCGCGGGAACTGTTACAATACCGCGTGCCGCCGGGCCAGGGAGAAGCGTTGGCGCGGCCGGCGCCCCCGTGCCGCGGATCAGAGCGGAATGGCGAGCAGTGTGTCGAAACGCGGGCTGTCGCAGATCGCGATACGTTCCACGAAGCGCCAGGCGCCGGACGGGTCGCGCCGGAGGATGTCGCGGTAGGCGCCGACCGCGAAGACATCCATTTGTCCTTCGCGCATCGTCCGGACGACCAGAAAGGACGTGTCCGACAGAATGGCGCCCTCCGGTCCTTCGGTCAGACGCGGCAGGCCCAGAATGTGGCGGTAACGCTGGCGCTCGTAGATATTGGCCTGGCGCAGCGCGGCGACCCGGTCGCGCAGCATCGCCTGGGTGTCGGCGTAAACGATGCCCGCCTGATAGCCCTTGGCCACATTATCGGCCGTGGTGATCTTGTAGAGACAGTCCGGATGGAAAAAATCCGGCCAGTCCTCCAGCCGGTCGGCGTCGATCGCGGCGGCGTATTCGGCGTTCAGCGCGGAGATCTCGAATAAGGTGACGACGTCGGTCATCGAGTCAGATATCCATATGGGCGCGCCAGGCTTTCCAGAAGCCGCGCACGGAGGCCTCGGTGGCCCGGGTTTCGGAGGTTTCGGCGCTGGCCCCGCCCATTTCGAGGATGGAATCTTCCTCGTTCGCCGCCGCGATACCGCGTTGGACAAAGCCGCCGACGGCGCCGTCCTCCATCGAGACAAGTCCGGCCGGTCCCGCCAGATTGCCCTGCTTCAGACGCATGTTTCGCAGTTCGGGCGTATCGTCCGCGAAGCCAATATATGTCCAGTTGAGGTCCATCTTGTCCACGCCGCGCGGCACGATCTGGCGGATCGCCAGGGCGTTGTGGATTTGTTGCAAAATAAACCCTGGAAAAATCGACAATATCTGCAACTGGATGTTATCGCCGAACTCCGCCACCGAGGCCATGAAGGACGGGTCCTCCAACTGGAATCCCTGGTTGTCGGAGCGCATGCCGGCATAAGTGTCGTCCGGACCGGGCGGCGCCGCGAGCGTGGTGGACGCATGCGCGACCCCGTTGGCGCCGACCATGACGCCGCCGCCCTGGCTGAGCCTTGTGATCCGGAACGTCGTGAAGAACGTGTGCAAAAGGCTCGCATGGTACGTATCGCGTACGTTCTCCATGTAGAGTTTCCAGTTGCACGGTAGCGGCTGGGTAAAGCGGCCGATGACTTCCAGTTTCTTGTGCAATACGCGGCGCAGGCGGGCCATCACTTCGGGGCCGACATAGGTTTCGAAATCCGGGGCCTCCTCCGACAGCGTGCCGAAGACGAGACCGCACACGACGGTCACGCGCAATTTGCGGGGGCCGTGCGCCGCCATGTCGAAATTTTCGGGCATGCCGCCCTTGCCGTTCACGCCATGGCGGAAGGCGATGGATTTCAGGTTGCCGCGGAGATCGTAGCGCCAGGCATGATAGATGCAGTGAAAATCTTTCCCTTTCCCCGCGTCGTCCAGACAGATCAACGCGCCGCGATGGGCGCAGCGATTTTCGAACGCGGCGATGCCGCCGTCCTCGGCGCGCGACACCACGACGGGCATCGCCCCCACCATCGTGGTCCGATAGTCGCCGATGTCGGGCAGGTCGATGTCCAGGCAGAGAAAATGCCAGGCCGGTCCCTCGAAGAGGCGCGCCTGTTCGTCGCGCGCCACGTCGGGGTCTCGATACACCCAGTAGGGAACCCGGGTCAGACCTTCGGGCCAGTGGCCCATGGACCGATCGTTGGCGAGATCGCGTGCTGACTGGTCCATGCGGTCCTCCCCGGGTTTCAGACGATCAGAGTTTCGTCGAGGCGCGCGTGAGCAACTTCCACTCGCCCGCCTGCTTCTGCCAGTTCATCAGAATGTGCAGATTGGTGGAACTTTTCTTGCCATCGGCGACGTTCTCGCTTTCCGCCATCCAATGGAAACGCACGATCGCGGCATCGCCGACAACGCGGATCGAGGGCTCCTTATAGACCAGCGAAATCGTCTTGCTCGCGGTGCTGGTGGCGCCTTTCAGAAAGGCGGCCTTGTCTTCGACCCGGCCGTCGGAGTGGCTGTAGCTCAGCTCCGGCGCGACCAGCGCTTCCAGTCCCTTCCCGTCCTTGGCCGCCTGGGCGACGCGAAACGCCTCCAGGCTTTTCGCGACGGCGGCTTCGTCGGCCGTCGCCGCCATCGCCGGGACAATGCCCAGAAGACCGATGGCGAGCGCGGGTAACGCGAGATGGCGGCGATCGATTTTCATTGTTTCCTCCGTTGGTTTTGTTTCCGTCTCAGTCCTTGTAGTCAGGCTCCTTCTTGTCGAGCATCCGCTTCAACGCGTCGAAATGCCAGACATGGTTCGGCTTACCGCCGTACTGGTAGGAATTCCTCTTATATTCGGTCAGCGTGTGGTCGATGACATCGGCCGGCAATGTCTTGAGTTTCCGGCCCGTCCACATCGCGTAAAGCTGAACCTGCGCGACACGCTCCATATAATACAGCCGGTCGTACGCCTCCGAAACGGTCTGGCCGAACGTCGCGACGCCGTGGTTCGCCATCATCAGAACCGTCTTGTCGCCCAACACGCCGGCGAGACGCTCGCCTTCCGCCGGATCGAAGGCCGGACCGGTGTAAATCTCGTCGTAGGCGGTGTGCAGCAGCGTGCCGAGTTCGGTCTGACCGATCGGCAGAATGCTCTGATCTTCCAGCCGCGCCAGGGCGCTGGTGTAGGGCATGTGCGTGTGAAACACCGCCGCCGCCTTGGCGTTCAGGCGATGGATCGGGGCGTGGATGCAGTAAGCGGAGCGCTCCACCTCGCCTTCGCCAGACAGGCGCGTGCCGTCGTAGCCGATTTCCATGAAGCAACTGGCGGTGACCTCGGACCAGTGCAGGCCGAAGGGAATTTGATAATAGCGGTCGTTCGTGCCGGGCACGCGGAGGGTGAAATGATTGAAAATCCCCTCGTTAAAGCCGTGCATGACAGCGAGGCGATGCGCGGCGGCGAGGTCCACGCGGGCCTGCCAGCGCGCGTCGGAGAGGGAGAGTTCGGCGTTGTCGATGGATTCCAAGGGCATGTTCGGTCGGGTCCTGTTGGTGAGATTGGAGGATGATCCGCCTGGAGACGAGATGGGTCAACCGGGGGACGCAGAGGCAGACTTCGCGAACACCATTGGCCACGGCCCAATCTCAGCTTTCTCCCCCTACCATCCCCACCTTCCGCGGCCGCCCGCCTTTCCGCCCATTCCGCCGCGCCACCTCCGCCTTCAACACCGGCCGGCCCCGCCCGGCCTGGGCGGCGCGCTGCCGGTCCATCCAGGCCTTGGTCCCGAACAACCCGGCCAGCAGTCCGGCAACGGCGAGATCCACGTCCAGCGCCGGAAACCGCAACCCATACCCCAGGCCCAAAATCTCCACGGCGGCGAGATCGGCGTCGGACGCGTCTTCCAGCCCCTGCGCCCGCCGCGCCGGAAACGCGAAGACGCAGCCGTTGTCCAGTTCGACCCGCACGCGCCCCGATCGCGGGTCGTAGCGCGCGTCGCGGGCCCGCGGTTCCGTCGAGAGCGTCTCCTGGCCCTTCCGCTCCGCCTCCTCGAACATCCGGTCGAGATCGTCAGCCATGCATCCGCTCCCATGCCCGCGAAAGCATTTTGTGTTGGTCCCTTGCTTCCGCCAGGATACGCCGGAGATCGGCGCGCGCGATCCCGTTCGTCCAGGTCACCACCACGTCCCCTCCAGGCAACAGGTCGATTTTCGCCTCGCCGCCTTGCCCAAAGACGTGAATATGGGGCGGGGCATGGTCATTCGCGAAAATCGTGAACTGAAAACCATGGGCACGATGAACGGTCACCATGGCCATCTATAACCTATCGATGCTGGGTTTTCCATATGAAACCGGAGATCGCGTTCCCCACCGTTGACCGCCGCCCCACCCCGTAGCAAGGATACGCCCCATGATCCTGCTCATCGACAACTACGACAGCTTCACCTTCAACCTCGTCCACTTCCTTGGCGACGTCGGCGGACGCTGCGAGGTCGTGCGCAACGACAAGCTAACGGTCGCCGAGGCCATGGCGCGCCAGCCCGAGGCCATTGTCCTCTCGCCGGGCCCCTGCACGCCCAATGAGGCCGGGATCTGCCTCGATCTGATCGCCGCCGCCGCGGGGAAGATTCCGATCCTTGGGGTTTGTCTGGGCCACCAGTCGATCGGCCAGGCGTTTGGCGGCGATGTGATCCGCGCGCCAACGCCGATGCATGGGAAACTCAGCGCCGTCAGCCACGACGGCACCGGGTTGATGGAGGGGATTCCGACGCCCTTCAACGCCACTCGCTACCACAGCCTGATCGTCGATCGCGCGACGTTGCCGGACACGCTGGTCCCGACGGCCTGGACGGACGACGGCATTATCATGGCCATGCACCACCGGGACTTCCCGATCCATGGCGTCCAGTTCCATCCTGAAAGCATCGCCAGCGAGAACGGCCACCGCATTCTGGCGAATTTCCTTGCCATCGCGCGCGGATCGAACGCCCCCGCGCGCGCGGCCTGACCGGTGTCGAACGACCTGAAACCGGCGTTGGCCAAACTCGCCGCGGGCGAGACGCTGACGGCCGAAGCCGCCGAAGCCGCTTTCACCGTCATCATGTCCGGCGAGGCCACGCCCGCGCAGATCGGCGGCCTTCTGATGGCCATGCGCGTCCGGGGCGAGACGGTCCCTGAAATCGCCGGCGCCGTCCGGGCGATGCGGGCACGGATGACCGCGATCGCGGCGCCAGAAGGCGCGATCGACGTTTGCGGCACTGGCGGCGACGGCGCGGGCACGCTCAACGTGTCCTCCGCCGCGACGTTTGTCGTGGCCGCCTGCGGGGTGCCCGTCGCGAAGCACGGCAACCGCGCGTTGTCGTCGCGCACCGGCGGCGCCGATGTGCTGACGGCGTTGGGTGTCAACATCGATACGCCGATGGAGCGGCTCGAGACCGTCCTGAAAGACGCGGGCGCGGTGTTCCTGTTCGCGCCGCGCCACCATCCTTCGATGCGGCATGCCGCGGGACCCCGGGTCGAACTCGGGACGCGGACCATTTTCAACATTCTGGGCCCGCTCTCGAATCCCGCCCGTGTCAAACGCCAACTGACCGGGGTCTTCTCTCCCGCCTGGACCCGGCCGATGGCCGAAACCTTGGCCGCGCTGGGACATGAAGCGGCCTGGCTCGTCCATGGCATGGGGCTCGACGAGCTGACCGTCGCCGGAGAGAACCAGGTCACCGCGCTGAGGAACGGTTCGATCGAATCCTTCACGGTGACGCCGGAGGACGCGGGTCTTGTCCGGTCGCCGATCGCCGCCATCGCGGGCGGCGACCCGGCGTTCAACGCGGAAGCGCTGCTGGCCCTTCTCCGGGGCACCAAAAGCGCCTATCGCGACACCGTCGTGCTGAACACCGCCGCCGCTTTGATCGTCGCCGGACGCGCGGACGATCTGCGCGATGGCGCGGATCGGGCGGCGCGCGCCATCGATACCGGCGCGGCCCTTAACGCGCTGGAAACCATGCGCCGCGTAACATCGGCCGCCTGAGACCTTCGGAGGCTCAATGCCCAACGATCCCGATGCCATTCCCGACGTCCTGCTGCGCATCTGCGCCAATACGCGGGAAGAGGTCGCGGCGAGAAAAGCGAAGACCTCGCTCGAGTCGCTGCGTCACGCCATCGCCGCCAGCCCCGACAGGCCCCGTGGCTTCGGCGCGGCGCTGAAAGACGCCACCATCCGCGGCAAGTACGGCCTGATCGCCGAAATCAAGAAAGCCTCGCCCTCCGGCGGCCTGATCCGGCCGGACTTCGACCCGCCCTCGCTGGCCAAGGCGTATAAAGCGGGTGGCGCCACCTGCCTGTCGGTGCTGACCGACGAGAAATTCTTCCAAGGCACCGCCGACCATTTGCGAAGTGCCCGCGCCGCGGTCGATCTTCCGGTACTTCGAAAGGACTTCATGCTCGATCCCTGGCAGATATACGAAAGCCGGGCGATGGGCGCGGATTGCATTCTGCTCATCATGGCCTGTCTCACCGATGCCGAGGCACGGGACCTGGAAGCCCATGCCCGCGACATGGGCATGGATGTGCTGGTGGAGGTGCATGACAGGCGCGAACTCGACCGCGCGCTGGGGCTGGAAACGTCGTTGATCGGCATCAACAACCGCGATTTGCGGACGCTGACCACCGACCTCGCGACGACCGAGGAACTCGCCCCGCTGGTGCCGCCGGACCGGTTCCTGGTCGCGGAAAGCGGGATTCGGAATACGGAGGACCTGCGCCGCCTGTCCGCGGTCGGACCGAATTGTTACCTGGTGGGCGAGAGCCTGATGCGGCAGGACGATGTAACCGCCGCCGTGCGGGCTTTGCTCGGCGACAGCGGCGCCGCGGCGTGAGCAGCGGCCTCACCCATTTCGACACCGCGGGGAACGCGGTCATGGTCGATGTCTCGGACAAGGCCACGACCGCCCGGACCGCGACGGCGCGTGCCCGGATCGTCATGGACCCCGCGACGCTGGCCACCATCGAGGCGGGCACCGCCAAGAAGGGCGACGTGCTCGGCGTCGCGCGGCTGGCGGGTATCATGGCGGCGAAACGCACCGCCGACCTGATCCCGCTATGCCACCCGCTGCCGATCTCCGCCGTTACCGTCGATCTGACGCCCGACCGCGCCAACAACGCGGTGGAGATCGCCGCGACCGTGCGCACCACCGGCCAGACCGGGGTGGAAATGGAGGCGCTGACCGCCGCCTCCGTCGCCGCGCTGACGGTCTACGACATGTGCAAGGCCATCGATCGCGGCATGCGCATCGAGGATTTGCGGGTCGTCCACAAAGCCGGCGGCAAATCCGGCGAATTCCGCCAGGATTGACCCGGCGCGCATGAGCGGGCCGCGCATCCTCTTCGGCCTCGACCGCGTGCCCGCGAGCATGGACCCCGGCGATCCGCGCCTGCCCGGCGTCGCCGCCGGTTCGGGCCCCCTGCGCCTGAACACTGTCCCACTTCCCGCCGAAGCCTGGCCCGAAGCCACGGACCACGCCGCGCGTTGGGCGGCGCTCCGTACCTGGCTGGTGGCGAGTTGCGGCGATTACAACGAATCCCTCCGCCGCGCCGTCGCGCGTTACTTCGACGCCGTCGCCGCGCATGTGGCGGAACACCGCGCGGAATTGCCGCGTTTCGATGGCCTGTTCGCGGCGGAGGACTGGATGTGGTCGGCGTTCCGCCCCCTGCCCCGGGCATGGTGGCGCGTTGGGGAAACCTGGTCGCGCGCGCCGCTCGCCTTCTGGAATGGGCGTGGCGTCATCGCTCTGACCCCGGCGGATATCCCCGGCGGCGGGCTGCCGCCGGGACTGGGAGGATTCTGGCGGGGACAGGTGCTACCTGTCAGCCCGTTCCGCCGCGCCGATGCTCAGAGTGTCATTTCCAGCACGTAAAGACCGCCATTGAACCGGTCGACGGCATAGACGAGACCGTTCTCGTCGACATGCACATCGTTGATCTGAATCGCCTTTTGCGAGTCCGCCGGCGCCTCCGGCACGAAATAGGCGACTTCCTTCGGCTGGAACGGATTTTCGATGTCGTGCACCCGCACCCCGCCGTTGAAATAGGTGCCGAACAGCAGGGTCTCGGAGCGGAACGCCGGGCCCGGCCGGTTTTCGTGCAGATTATGCGCGCCGTAACGTCCGCCCCGGAACGCGTGCTCTTCGACCGGCGGCAGTGGCAGCGTGGAGATATTGACCAGGTTGCTTTCCATCCGCGCGTCCAGAATCCAGACCAGCTTCGGCCAGTCGATGCCGTCGTCGCGCACGCATTCGTCGCTGACGACAAGAAGGTTGCGGTCAAACAACGGCATCGCCGTATGCGTGAACCCCGGAAACGGCGGATGCGGATTCCAGTGCGACACCAGTTTCGGCGCGGACAGTTCGGAAATATCGAGAATCATCGCGCCGCCGTCGAGGTAGCCGAGATAGGCCCGGTCTGGCCGTTCCGGATAGACGTTGGTGTTATGCGCCCGCCAGCCGCTGTCGAATTTTGGGTGGCGCGGCGGTGGCGGGGCCGCGTCGCCCTCCGCCACGCCCGGATACCACCAGCGGCAAATTTCGCGGGGTTTCGTGGGGTCGCCGATATCGATCCCCCGGAACGGCTGGTCGTCCAGCAAATTTCGCGGTGTGAAATCGGGTGCGCCGCCGGCGAACCAGATGGTTTTCCCGTCGACAAACCACAATTGATGCACGCCGCGCGAGCATGGCCCGGAACAATCGAAAAACCCGATCGCGCGCGGGGTCTCCGGCGTCGAAATATCGAAAATTTCGATGCCCGCCGGTCGCAGCCCATGCGTGCTCGTCTGATACGCCACCGCCATCAGATCGCCGCACACCTCCAGCGAGTTCGAGCGCACGTTGCGATGTGGCAACTCTGTCTGACAGATAACCTTGGGTTGCCTGGGGTCGGACACATCGACACCGGAAAAATTCTTCGGCGCGGATTCATGCGCCAGCCACATGATGCGACGCCCGTCGCGGGCGAGTTGGAGGCTCATGCCCTCCCCGACATTGCCGAACCCGGCGAGCCGGTCCTGAGAGATCAATCGCATGTTCAGGGATTCGGGTTGCGCCACGCTCGTTTCTCCCGCCAGAATGCCGTCGCGGCACTGTGAAGGATTTCCCGGCGGATGCAAACCGAACCACGTCCCGGAAACGAGTCCGTGCCCGCGACCATTCTCACCGGGTTCCTTGGCAGCGGCAAAACCACGGTTCTCAATCGCCTGCTGCGCGCGCCGGATCTGGCCGACACCGCCGTGATCGTCAACGAATTCGGCGAGGTGGGGCTGGATCACCTGTTGATCGAGCAGGCGCTGGAAAACACTGTCCTGCTCAAAAACGGCTGCATCTGCTGTTCCGTGCGCGGCGATGTTCTCGACACGCTCCAGAAATTGTTTCGAAAACGGGACAGTGGCGAAATTCCCTGGTTCCGCCGGATCGCGATCGAAACCACCGGCCTGGCCGATCCCGCGCCCGTCGCGCACACGTTGATCGACACGAACGGGCTTTGCCATCTCGACGGCATCGTGACGACGGTGGACGCGCAACACGGGATCGCCCAGCTTCACCGCCAGCCGGAAGCGCGGCAGCAGATCACCCATGCCGACCGCGTTCTGCTCACGAAAACCGATCTCGTCGCACCCGCCGACACCGCGTCCGTCGAGGCCGCGATCCGTCGCCACAACCCGAACGCGCCGATCCGCCGAACCGCCCTTGGCGGCGTCTCGCCAGACGATTTTTTTGGGGTGGGAGCCCAAGGGCAGCCCGCGCTTTGGCTTCATTCCGAGGATCGTGGACACCACCACCACCACCACGGGGAAATCGTCTCCACGCTCCTGTGCGCCCCGCACCCGATGCGGGCGAGCGCCCTTGCCCTTTGGCTCGACTCGCTGCTGTCGCTCCGCGGCGCCGATATCCCGAGATTGAAGGGCATCGTCCGCCTGGAAGGCGACCCTTGCCCGATCGTTGTTCAGGCCGTCCACCACGTTCTCCACCCGATGACCCGGCTGTCGGCACAGGCGGCGGCGCGCTGGCATGGCGCTGGCGCGGAACTGGTGGCGATTCACCGCGGTCTGCCGGACGCCGGGCTGCGGGCGAGCTTCGACGCGGTGCTGGGGTAGGCGCCGGGGGATTGCGCCAGACCCCGCGCGGGGCAGGCGTCAGTTTACGGGCCAAATCCGTCGCGACGCCGGCGGACCCATCGTCATGGTTCGGTTGGACCGGACCAGCGGCACGCCATCGCGTTACCGGGCGCATTCGCCGTGCCGCGTCCGATGGTCCGGCCAGGCCGAACCATGACCGTATCGGCGCCGGCGTTTACCCTGACACGACCGGTCACCGCGCGCCTTTAGGGCACAGCGCCGGCATCGGGTTTCCGTCAGGCCAGCAGCCCGCGGGCGATGGCGATGATGCGATGCGCTTCGCTCCAGAGGTCGTAGCGGTCCAGGTCGTCCATATCAGCCCATTCGACCTCGGAGACATCGGTGGCGGCGACCGGTTCGCCGCTTTCCCAGCGGGCGGCGAAGTCCAGGATCGTGTAATGAAATCTGACCTGGCCGCGATCGTCGCGGCGGATTGTGTCGACATGGGCGCAGAAATGGAGGTCGCCCACAACGAGCCCGGTTTCCTCCAGCAACTCCCTTCGCGCCGCCGCCTCGCACGTTTCCCCCACGTCCTGGGCGCCGCCCGGCAGGGTCCAACTGCCGACATTCGGCGGCTTGCCGCGGCGGCACAGCAGGACATGGTTGCCCTTGATCACGACGATACCGATGCCGACGAAGGGGCGGGTGGGATATTCGCGGTCGCTCATTTCGGCGGCTCGGCGGCGGGTGGAGACTGACCCGGTTCGGGCGCGGGCGGGGGCGCCGGGGGTGGGGCTTTAAGGTCGTCCAGAGCCGGGATGAAGGCTTTTTCTTTCCACTGTCCCGTTTGAAACGCCCAGCCCGCCAGCTTCGCGTTCAGTTTTTCGACATCCGCCTTGCGCGCCTCGGTGCCCGTCACCTTGAAGCGCGTCCAGGAATCCTTGTCCTGCCGGTTGACCGTGACCGAAATCTCCAGGCCGTCGGACGTCGAGAAAACCGCCTCGCCCGCTTTGTCGCCGATCGGTTCCTTGTCGCTTTTCACGTCCTGGAAGGTCAGCGTCTCCAGCGCGCGGGCGACATCGTCGAGCTTGTAATCCTCCAGCTTCGGATACTCGGCGGGGACCGTCACTTTCAGCTTCTCGCCGTCGCGGGCCAGTTCGATTTTGCTGTCGCCGTTGGTGGCGGCGACCTTGGCGATGGTGCCATGGGCGATGTTGATCACGTCGCGGTCGAGCCAGACCTGCGGGTCGGTGTCCGCCTGCAACCCGCCCTCGGCCAGCCAGCTTTGCGGATCGCCGGGCAGACGCACATAGACCTGTTCCGGCACATGGCCCTGGGTGCGCATCCGGCGGTGGCCGACGATGACGGCGACGATCGGCTTGCCGCCGGCGTCCAGCACCCGCAGCAGATTGGCGGTGCCCTCTTTTTCCGCGGTGGGGTCCTCGACCCCGAGCCGCGCGTATTGCGTGGGATCGGACGTCCGGGGTTCCGTCAACCGCAGTTCGGTCAGCGTCGTCAGCATGCCCCGCAGCTTGGACTCGAGCACGCGGTAGCCGCCGCGATCGGCGATGCCCCAGATGCCGTCCCTCAACTCGACGACCGTGGTTTTGCCTTTGCCGGTGATTTCGATCCGGCGCGCGTCCTTCAGCTTCGCCGCGAGGTCCGGGAACATCAGTTTCCCGGAATCCATCGCCACCCGCTGATCCGGCCTTGTCGCGGCGCCGAAATACCACCCCGCGCCCACCGCGACGCACCCCGCGACGACCATGGCGAGCAGTCTGTTCTGGTTCATGCGCGTATCCCCCGCTCAGGCCGCCGCCCGCGCGCGGGCGCGGCGGGTTCGTTGCACCATCGCCAGCACCACCGCGAGCACCGTCAGCGCCGCCGGCACCACGGCGATGTTGACGACCCGCAGCGTGGTGTCGAGCGAGGAGATTTCGCGGTTCAGTTCCAGTTGCACATCGCGCAGCTTTTTACGCGTATCGACGATGTCCTTGCGGGCCGCGTCGATGGCGGCGCGCTGTTCCGGGGTGATCACGGCCTCGGCCTTGCCGCCCTCCGCGCCGCCGCCGGTGCGCAGACCGCGGAGGGTTTTTTCGACCTCTTCCAGATGGGTTTTCAGCGCCTGCTCGGTCTGGCGATACTTCGCCTCGGCGTTGCTCTGGATCGCCGCGACGCGTTCGAAGGGCCGGTTGGTGTCGCCGCGCGAGCGGAGCCCGATCAGCGAATCGCCGCCCGCCAAGGTGCCGATCAGGTTGGCGACGAAGGGGCCGTTGTCGGCGAAGGGGGTGGCGGTGGACTGGCCGAAGAAATCGGCGACGCGCACCCAGTAACGATCCGCGAGAATATCGGAGTCGGCGACCACGACCATGTTCGCGGGCTCTTTCGTCTGCGCGACATGGGCCGGGAAATTGTCGGGACGCTTCTTGTCGGCGGGCAGGTCCGGCGGACCGGCGAAGGCGGATTTCAACTGTCCCCGGACGCGGGCGGCGATGACGCGCGGCCCGCCCTCGGGTTTGAAATTCGCCAGGATTTTGGCGGGTTCCGGCATCGACAATTTGTCGCGCGGCACCGAACCGGACCGCGCGCTGGTCGTCAGCAGCGGGGTGAACTCGATGGTCGCGCCCGCCGCCTTCGAAATCGACCCCGGCGAGGCCACGGTCACCTGCGTCAGATCGGCGGTCGCCGGATCGTCCTTGTTGATGCCATCGCGGATATTGAACCAGGCGACATAGTTCACCGCCTGCATCCGGTCGTCGCCACCGGCGCGGACCCGCCAGGCGCCGGTCAGATCGCCGGTCACCTGTGCCGAATCGAACGCGACCCCCCAGGCATCGAACAGTTTCTTCAGGTCGGAGGAGGTGTCCGTGGGCGGCATGCCCGTCGGCGAGGGCGTCGCCGCCATCGCCTCGCTCCAGGGATCGACCATCGCCATCAGCTTGCCGCCGCGCATAACGAACTGGTCGATGGCGTAAAGCGTGGGTTCGGACAGCTCGCGCGCGGAGGCGACGAGCAGCACCTGAATCTCCGGGTCGATCGTCTGGGCGTCCAGCGGGATCGTCTTGATCTGGTTGGTCTGGCGCAGCAGCAGCGACGACGCGTAGGGCTGCCCGCCCGGCCCCCTGCCCTGCGACATCATCATCGCGCGGGGATCGCCATCCAGCGGCAGCGAGGACATGACGCCCACGACTGTCCGTTTCGGGTTGGAAAGTTCGTAAACCAGCTTGGTCAGGTCGAATTCCAGGAACCGCTCGCGCTCCGCCTGGAAGAAGGGGATGGTGCGCTCGTCGTCTTCCAGGTTCGATCCGGCGAGGCCGAAATAGACCTGGTTGCCGCCGTTATCGACCGGAACGCCCTGCAACCCGTAGGCGACGGCGCGGTCCTCGGTGTCGGAGAAGGGTTCGGGGTCGTAGAATTCGACGCGCACCTTGCCGTTGGAGACCGAGGCGTATTCGCGCAGCATTTCCCGGATGTGGTCGGCGTAGGTGCCGTAGACCGGGATCGTCGCGCCAAGACGCCGCGAATAGAAGAAGCGCAGCGTGATCGGCTCCTTCAAATTCGCCAGCACCTGTTTGGTGCCGCGCGACAGGGTGTACATTTGCCCCTGTGTCGCGTCGATCCGGATGCTGGAGAGGCGCGCGTCGGCGAACATGTTGACACCGATGGCGATGGCCGCGGCGGCGAGGATGCCGACAATCGAAAAAGACAGACGCCGCATGGATCAATCCGCCTTACGCTGGTCGACGAGCACCGTGGTCAGGAACAGCCAGAACCCGATGAACGTCGCGAAGAACACGAGATCCCGCAGCGCGATAATGCCGCGGGTGAACGCCTGGTAGCGATCGACGATGGCGAAGCTCCGCGCCACTTCCGCCAAAGAGGGCGTGTTGCGGCTGAGGAAGTCCGTGACCAGCGGGTAAGACGCCGCCGCGAACAGGAAGCAGATCGCCACGCCGAGAACGAAGGCGATGACCTGGTTCCGCGTCAACGCCGACATCGCCGAACCCACGGACAAAAACGCCCCCGCGATCAGCAACGCGCCGAGATAGCCGGTGGCGACGACTCCCATGTCGGGAGCGCCGAGAAACCGCACCGTCAGCACGATCGGAAAGGTCAGCGCCAGCGCGATGGCGCAGAACGCCCATGCCGCCAGGAATTTTCCGAGCACCGCCTGTCCCTGGGTGATTGGCAGGGTGAGCAGAAGCTCGATGGTGCCGACGCGGCGTTCCTCAGCCCAAAGCCGCATGGTGATGGCCGGGACCAGAAGCAGGAAAACCCACGGCAAAAAATTGAAGAAGGGGACGAGGTCGGCCTGGCCGCGGTCGAAGAAATTGCCCATGTTGAAGGTCAGCGTGCCCTGCAACACCAGGAAGATGACGATGAACACGGTCGCGACGGGGGTGGCGAAATAGGCGGACAGTTCGCGTCCGGCGATGATCAGGGTCTGGCGCACGGTCAGGCGGCCTCCAACGTCAGTTGCCGGAAGACGTCGTCGAGTTTGCCCGACGGCGCCATTTTGTGCAGTTCCGCCGGCGTGGCGTCGGCGACGACCTTGCCCGCGGCGATGACGATGGCGCGGGTGCAGACGGCGTCCACCTCCTCCAGGATATGGGTGGAGATGACGATGGCTTTTTCCGGCCGCATCTGGTCGATCAGGGTCCGGACCTCGTGCTTCTGGTTCGGATCGAGCCCGTCGGTGGGTTCGTCCAGCACCAGCACAGGCGGATCGTGCAACAGCGCCTGGGCCAGGCCGACGCGGCGCTTGAAACCTTTCGACAATGTTTCAACGGGTTGCAGCCTGACGCTCTCAAGCCTGGTGAGGCCGAGCGCATGGGCCACGCGGTCGGTCAGTTCCGATCCACGGTAGCCGCGGATGCGGGCGCAAAATTTGAGAAATCCGGTGACGGACATTTCGCCGTAGGTTGGGGCGCCTTCGGGCAGGAACCCGAGCACCGTCCTGGCGGCGACGCCGTCGGACTGGACGTCGTGGCCCAGTATTCGCGCGGCACCCGCGGTTGGGATCATGAAGCCGGCGAGCATGCGCATGGTGGTGGATTTGCCGGCGCCGTTGGGGCCAAGGAACCCGAGCACCTCGCCTTTCGAGACGTTGAAGCTGACGTTGTCGACGGCCGTGAAGGCGCCGAAGCGCTTGGTCAGTCCCTCGATCTCGATAAGAACGGTCTGACCTGTCCCGGACATTTATCGTTCTCCTCGCCCTGCCTGTTGGCTGGGAGATAGCGCATTCGCGGCCCCGCGCAAGGGCGGGCGAACATGTTGGCGCTTTGCCTGACATGGGGCGGGCGGCGGCCAAAGACTTCCATTCTTCGCGGCGCCGCCACGCGCGCCGTTGCGTCCGGGCGGGCGCGGCATACATTCAGGTGCGAACCCACGGGCCGGACGCGAGTCGGGTCCTGGCCGCGCCGTGCTCGCGGCATGGGGTGGGTCTGGAGGCCTGAAATGCGCGCGTCGCCGCTTTTTGTTCTGATGTCCTGTTCGTGGCTCGGTTTGGCTGGTCCCGCATGTGCCTGGACCGCGGGCGAAACCGCGGCGTCCCCAGGTGTCGCCGGCGCGCCGGGTTCGTTGCTGGCGCCGCGGCCGTCCGGGCCGTTGCCCGCGCCGGTTTCACCCGATACCGCGGCGCCGCTGCCATCCGGCTGGCCCATGAATGCCGGGGTCCCGGCGGACCCGCGGCAGGCTCAGGAAGCGCCCGGGTCTGGGCGGACCTCCGTGACGGTGGAACCCTTGCAGCCACTGACCCCGGCCGGGCGGCCCCTTCGCTCCGAACGGGGGCCCTCCGAACGGGGTCCCTTTGGCGCGGCGCCGCTCTCCCTGGCGCCGCCGCTGTCCGCCACGCCGGGTGGAAAAACGGCGCCCGCCGCCGGTGCGCCGGTCGTGTCCCAGAAACTGCCCACCCCCGCTTTGTCGCCGGAAGCCGGGCCCGGCGATTTCCTCCGCGCCGCCCGGAGCGCCGTGCTTGGCGGGCGGATCGGCGAGGCCCGCTCGGCCCTGGAAATGGCGCAGACACGCTTGCTCAGCCGGGTCATCGACGCGGGCAAGGAGCGCGAACCCAGCGACGACCTCGCGGTCAGGCAGATCGGCGAGGCGATTGCGGCGCTGATCGCGAACGACCGGATGAACAGTGTCGGCATGATCGAACGCGCGAGCGCGACGCTTGGCGTGCCGCTGAACTGATCGCGGCCGCGCGGCGGTATTTCGACTCGGTTGGGCATAATTCCGTTATAAGAGACGTGTCTCAGGAGGGTGCCATGTTCGTGAAGTCTTCGTTCATGAGGCGGTGCGCGGTTCGTGCCCTGGCGATCGCGTGCGTTCTCGCCGGGATGGCGCCGGCGGTTGAGGCGCGCGTGTTCGTGGGGGTGGGCGTGCCGTTGTATATCGGGCCGCCGGTCCTGATGCCGCCGCCTTATTACGGGCCGTATTACGCGGTCCCGCCGCCCTGGTATGGGCCGCCGCCGGGAAGCACCTTCAATTACACGCCGCCACCGGCCGTGCCGCGCGATCTGGCGCCTCGCGGTGCAGGCCCGTCCGGCGGCGGGTATTCGCCTTCGGGCGGGTACACGCCGTCGATGGGCGGCGCGCCAACCGGAGGGGGACCCGGCGCCGGACAGGGCGTCTGCCGGGCCGGTCCTTATGTCTGCCCGCTGATCGAGGACGTGCCCCTTGGCGGGGACTGCGCCTGCCCATCGCATGACGGCCGCCCGGTCAGGGGGCGCGCCGGATAGCGGCGTCCGAGGCGTATGGACCGCCCGCGCCCGAGGCGCATGGACCTGATCGAGGATCGCGCGGCGATAGGCGACGGCCAGTCGATCGCTCTGGTCCGGCGCGACGGCGCCATCGACTGGCTGTGCCTGCCACGCTTCGACAGTCCGCCCTGTTTCGCGGCGCTGCTGGGCGGGCCGGAAAATGGCGTTTGGTGGCTTGGGCCGGCGGATGCGGGCACCTGCGCGCACCGCGCCTACCGCGACGGCACGCTGGTCCTGGAAACCGTGTTCGACCGCCCGGACGGCACGGTGGCGATCGTCGACTTCATGGGGCCCGGTCCCGGCACGGTCGCGCGGATCGTCGAGGCCCGGCGCGGCGCGGTCCGCTGCGCCTCCGATTTCGCGCCGCGGCGCGATTTCGGACGCCGCGCGCCCGTTTTCAGCCCGATGGCGGATGGAACCGGCTTTTTCGCCGGGACGGGGGACGAGCGCCTCGCGATTCGCGCCGATGTGCCGATGCGCGTGGAGAACGGCGCCGTCGCCGCCCGGTTCGCGCTCGCCGCCGGCGAACGCGCCTGGTTTTCGCTGGCGTATGCGCCGGAGGGCGCGCCATTCCCTAACGGGCCGGACATGGACCGCGCCCAGGCGGAGGTCGAGGCGGCCTGGCGCGGCTGGATCGCGCGAAGCACCTATCGCGGACGCTGGCGCGGCGCGGTGGAGCGCGCATTGTTGACCCTGAAGGCGCTGACCTTCGCGCCAACGGGCGCCATGGCCGCGGCGCCGACCACGTCGCTGCCCGAATGGATCGGCGGATCGCGCAACTGGGATTACCGGTTCTGCTGGCCCAGAGATTCGAGTCTGGCGGCGCTGGCGCTGATGGGCGCGGGGTTCGGCGCCGAGGCACTGGCGCTGGCGGATTTTTTGGCCCGTTCGGTGCCGGCGGGCGAGGCGGCATTGCCACCGTTGCTTGGCGTGACCGGCGCGCCGCCGCCGCCGGAACGGGAGATCCCGTGGCTCGCGGGTTTCGCGGCCTCGCGCCCCGTGCGCGCCGGCAATGCCGCCGTGGCGCAAACGCAGTTGGATGTGTTTGGAGAGGTCGAACTCGCGCTGTTCGAACTGGTCGCGCGGGGGCTCGCGCCCGCCGGGCGTCACTGGCCCTTTCGCCGGGCGGCGATCGAGCACCTGGAAACCGTCTGGCGCGGGCCCGACGAGGGGATCTGGGAGGTACGCGGCGGGCCGCGCCAGTTCACGCTGTCGAAAGTCATGGTCTGGGTTGCCTTCGATCGGGCGATCCGGACGGCGGAAACGCATGGGCTGCCGGCGCCCCTGGCGCGGTGGCGGGCGGCGCGGGCGGCGTGCCGGGAGATGGTGCTGACGCGCGGGTTCAACCGGGACCGCGGCGCGTTTACTCAGACCCTCGACGGCATCGTGCTGGACGCGAGCCTGTTGCTGTTGCCTTTGGTGGGCTTCCTGCCGCCGGACGATCCGCGGATCGCGGGGACCGTCGCGGCCATCGGACGAGAGCTTTCGGCGAACGGCCTGATCCGGCGTTACGCAACAGAGACCGGCGCGGACGGGTTGCCGCCGGGGGAAGGCGTGTTTCTCGCCTGCGGGTTTTGGTATGTCTCGGCGCTGGCGCTGGGGGGACAGCGGACGGAAGCGGCGGCGTTGTTCGAACACATGCTCGGTCTGGCGAACGATGTCGGCTTGCTGGCCGAGGAATACGATCCGGTGGCGCGGCGCCAGCTTGGGAATTTTCCGCAGGGGTTTTCGCATTTGGCGCTGATCGGCGCGGCCCTGGCGTTGGATGGCGGGACCGCGATGCCGCCCGGGTGAGGCGGTCCCGGTGCTCGCGTCTGGAGGCGGCGCCGTTACCCCCGGCTACCGGTCCGCCGCACCGCTTCGAGCAGCGAATACCCCGCATGGCTGGCGGGTGGACGCCGCCGCCCTTGCCCTCAAACCCCGTTTCGGGCACTCAGCCCCCACTGCTCCAGGGCTTCGCGCGCGCCGAGGCGGCCGCGCGATCCGTTGGCCAGTTCGCGCCACCGTCAGAAAGCTCCGACAGGAAACATGTCCACGGAAACCTCGACCAAACACCGGCTGGAACTCCCCGCCGCGGTCAACACGCGCCGGATCGTCTGGCCCTATGCCATCGCCATCGGGTCGTATCACGCGATTGCGTTGCTGGCGTTTCTGCCTTGGCTGTTCAGTTGGACGGGCGTCGGACTTGCCTTCGCGGGGACGTATCTGTTCGGGTGTCTGGGCATCAATCTTTGCTACCACCGCATTCTCACGCATCGCGGCATGGTCTGCCCGAAATGGCTCGAATACAGTTTCGCGACTCTCGGCGTCTGCTGCCTGCAGGACACGCCCGCGCGCTGGATCGCCGTCCACCGCCGGCACCACGAGCATTCCGACAAGCGCGACGATCCGCATTCGCCGCTGGCCGGGTTCTGGTGGGGGCATGTCGGGTGGATGCTGCTCGACAATCGGGATCTTTACCGGTTGGGGATTTTCGATCGCTACGCCAAGGATATTCTCCGGGATCCGTTTTACCGGCGGCTGGAGAAGCCGATCCTCTACGCGGGGATTATTCTGATTTCGTGGTATGTGTTCTTTCTCGGCGGGTTTCTGACCGGCCTCGCCGCCGGCCACAGTCTGGGCGAGTCCGCCCAATTCGGCGCCAGCGTTTTGATCTGGGGCGTGTTCGTCCGCACGGTGCTGGTCTGGCACATCACCTGGTCGGTGAATTCCCTGTCGCATCTCTGGGGTTATCGAAACTACGAAACCGCCGACGACAGCCGCAACAACTGGCTGGTCGCGGTGCTGACCAGCGGCGAGGGCTGGCACAACAACCACCACGCCGACCCCCGCTCCGCCAGCCACGGCCATGGCGGCTGGGAGATCGATCTTATCTACGTGTTTGTCAGGGGGCTGGAAAAGCTCGGCCTGGCGAAGGACGTTCGCCGGCCGGGCGCGGGGCTGAAAAAAGGCTGACGGCGCCCATGACCGCGGGGTGCCGGGTGGCGACACCGGGGCTCCGCCCCGGACCCCACGGGGGCTTTGCCCCTCGACCCCACCAGGGCGGGGGCCCTGGACCCATTTGGTTGGGGTGTTTGAAGAAGGGGGGCCATCCGCGACGTATCAACGTCCGAGTAGGCCCCCCTTCTTCAAACACCCCAAAGAGACGGCATCCAAGGCCCTGCCTTGGCGGGGTTCGAAGGGGCAGCGCCCCTCGCGGGGTCCGGGGCGGAGCCCTGGTGTTTCCATTCGGCACGCCGCGCGCCAAGGGGGCTTCAGTTCTTGCACCCCGCGGCGATCGTGACATCGTTGAACCGGTCGTCGCCCGAGGGCAGATACGGCACCAAATTCAGCACGCAGCCCGGCTTGTAGGCGTAGACATTGGACCGGGTGATCATCGGGATCGTCGCCACGGACGTCACGACCTCCCGCGCCAGGTCCCGCATCACGCCCACACGCCGAGGGTCCGTCGCGGCCATCGCGCGGGCCTGGCCCAGCAACTCGTCGATCCGGGGGCTGGCGACGCCGCCGGGGGCATAGGACCCGCCGGTGCCGACGATCTCATGCACCGTCTGGATCGGATCGCTGCGCCCGCCGTACCGCCCCATCAGCATGTCCGCCCGCGTCGGGGGGCGGTAGAATTGCGTGAATTGCGAGACATCGACGACGTCGAGTTTCATGCGGATCCCGACATCGGCGAAATTCGCCTGCAACGCCTCCGCCATCTGGCGATATTCGCTGTTGTTC
The DNA here is from genome assembly GCA_947474705.1 of Acetobacteraceae bacterium. Classification (GTDB taxonomy): domain Bacteria; phylum Pseudomonadota; class Alphaproteobacteria; order Acetobacterales; family Acetobacteraceae; genus Rhodopila. The sequence continues at coordinate 49,460 of CANJJS010000010.1, forward strand.
AGCACGAGATCGGTCAGATCGATCCCGTCCTTATATCCGGCTTCCGCCAACAGCGCCTTGGCCTTGGCGGGGTCGTAGGGATAGGCGTTCTCCAGTTCCGGCACATAAAATGGCGAGGCGCGCGACCACATCTGCCAGGTCGCCCGCGCGCTGCCGTTGGTCAGCGCCTCCGCGATCGCCTCCCGGTCGATGGCGTGCGCCATGGCCTTGCGGACGCGGATATCGCCGAGCGGACCTTTTTTCAAATTGGTATAGATCAGCCACAACGCGTTCTTGTCGGTCATCTGTATTTGCAGACCGGCGCCCTTGGCCTCCGGGATCTGCCGTGGATCGATTTGCGCGATATTCGCCTGGCCCGAGCGCAGCGCGTTCAACCGCGCGCGGCCGTCGGGGACGTAATGATGTTCGAAGGCGATGGCGCGGCCTTTGATGCCGCCCCAATATCCGTCGAAGCGGGTGGTGAGGGTTTTCACGTTCGGATCGAAGTTTTTCACGCGGAACGGCCCGGCGCCGATCGGTTTCAGCGCGGAGCCGATGACGCCTTCGGTCAGCGCGGCGGGGCTGACCATCATCCCGGCGTTGGCGCCGAACCAAAACTCGATCTGCCCGCTGGGCTTTTTCAGTTTGATGTGGACGACGTCCTCGCCCCGGTATTCGACGGAGTCGATCAGCTTGAACGTCTCGATGACCGTGGTGCCGGCGCGCGTTCCCAACGCGGTCATGCGTTCGAAATTCCGCTTCACGGCCTCGGCGTTGAAGGGTGTGCCGTCGTGGAACGTGACGCCTTTCCGCAATTTCAAGGTCAGTTCGGTCAGGTCCGCGTTGCGGGTCCAGGACTCGACCAGGCCCGGTTCCGGATCGCCCGCGTCGTTCAGGCGGATCAGCGGTTCGTACACCGCCAGCAGCGCCTCATGCGAATAGGAAGAATTGTTCTGCGGCTCCACCGGGTCGAGCGTCTCGTTCCCCGCCATGTCGTAATAGATCACGGGGGTGTTCAGGTTCGGTTCCGCCGCGCGCGCGGACGCCGCGGTCAGGAGCGCGAGAGACATCGTCCAGGCGAGAAGGCGCATGATCCCGGTGTTTCCATGGTTGGTTTCGTTGGGCACAACATGGCGGGCGCGGCGCGGCGAGTCCATCGCGCCGTTCAGGCGCCGATATCGTCCTGCCGCTTCGGATCGTAATTCTGTTCGGTCCACCAGACGATCCAGTCCTCGTACGAAATCGGCGGCCATTTCGCCGGGTTGTCCGGCCCCACGCAGGTGGGCGGCGCTTCGATCCGTGTATCGAGATGCGGCGCGAGGAAGAACGGGATCGCGTACCGGCTTTGCCCCACCGGCGGCACGGCCCGGTGCGGAGTCGACAGGAACCGCCCGTTGCTCCAGCGTTTCAGCGTGTCGCCCGCGTTCACGGCGAAAGACCCAGGGATATAGGGCATGTCGATCCAGTTTCCCTCGACCGTCCGGACCTGCAATCCCGGCACGTCCGACTGCGCCAGAAATGTCATGAAATTCGCGTCGGAATGCGGCGCGATCCCGAACTGGTTCGCCTCCGCGCGCACCGGCGGGTAATGCGACAGGCGGAGATTGAACTGGCTCTCCACGAAATGCGGGGTGAAGAATCCTGGATCGAGGTCCAGGGACACCGACACCGCGGGCAGCAGCCGATTGGTGAAATCCTCCATCGCGTCGAGATAGTCCAGGATATGGGCGCGGAAGCCGGGCAGTGCCGTTTCGTCCGGCCAGACATTCGGGCCGGTGAAGCGGCGGCCGGTCATGCGCATGGGATTGTCGGGCGCGCGCTCGCGTCGCACGAAAAACGCCTCGTTCAGATCGGGTTTGTCGTTGGCGTTCACGTCCGAGGTCCACACGGCGTAACGGCCCATCGCCATATAGCCGTTGTTGTGCGCGTTCAGTTTCAGCGCGATCTTTTCGTCCATGGGACGCGCGTGGAAACGCTTCGCTTCCGAAAACGTCTGTTCGATCAGCCGCATCGGCACATCGTGGCCGGTAATCACGAAGAACCCGACACGGGAAAACGCGTCCTGAATTGCCTTCGCCGTGCGTTCCAGCGCGCCCGGTTTCCCGGCGAGATACTCGGTCAAATCGACGATCGGAATCATGGTGGCGCCTCGTCCCGTTTCCTCGCGAAACCCTGCCACGCCCCCAGAGCCCGGCCAACCCCGCGCCGTTACAGCAACCCGCCCGCCAGCGCCCCGCTCATGCAGGTCGCCATCGTCCCCGCGAGGATGGAGCGCATCCCCAGCGCGACGACCTCCCGCCGCCGCGCCGGGATCATCGCCCCGAGCCCGCCGATGACAATTCCCAAACTGCCGAAATTGGCGAAGCCGCAGAGCGAATACGTCAGAATCATCCGTGTCCGCGGCGAAAGCACCTCCGCCGGCATCCGCGAAAAATCCAGATACGCCACGAACTCGTTAAGCACCGTCTTCGTCGCCATCAATCCCGCCGCCGCCGGGGCTTCGGTCCATGGCACCCCGATCAGCCACATGACGGGCCGGAACGGCAGCGCGAACAGACGTTGCAGCGTGACCGGGCCGTCCCAGTCCGGCAACAGCGCGAGCCCCATGTTCGCCAGCGTCACCATCGCCACCGTGACCAGCAGCGTCGCCAGGATCGCGGCGAGGATCGGCACCGCCTCCATCGTCCCCTTCACCAGCGCGTCCACCGCACCGGAAGCGCGTCCGTCCTGGGCTATCGCCGCCTCGCCGCTGTCGGGCGGGCCGAAGGGCACCAGAATCGCCGCCACCGCCAGCGCGGCGGGCGTGGAGATGACGGAGGCGATGAGGATATTGCCAAGGGCGTTGGGCACCAGCGGGGAGAGAAACGCGGCGTAGATCACCATCACCGTGCCCGCGACGCCCGCCATGCCGCAGGTCATCAGCGCGAACAACTCGCCGCGTTGCATCCGCGCGAGGTAGGGGCGGATCAGCATCGGCGCCTCGATCATGCCGACGAAGACGTGCACGGCGGCGCCCAAAGCGAGCGGGCCGGAGATGCCAAGGGTGCATCGCAGCAGGCGGGCGAAGAGGTTCGAAATCGCCTGCAAAATGCCCCAGTGGAACAGCAGCGACGCCAGCGCGCCGATCGTCAGCACCAGCGGCAGCGCCTGAAACGCGAGGATGAAACCGGCGCCGGGGGCGGTTTCAGCGAAGGGGAGCGGCGGTCCCGCCAAATACCCGAACACGAAGCGCGTCCCCGTCTCGGTCGCCCGGTGCAACGCATGCGCAATGTCGTTCAGCCAGAACATCGCCCGGTTCGCCATGGGCACGCCGATCAGGATCAGGGCCGCGGCGAGCTGAAACGCCAGCCCGCCAAGGACGGTGCGCCAGCGGATCGCGCGGCGGTCCTCGCTGAGCAGCCATGCCAGCAGAAGCAGGGCGGCGATGCCCGAATATGCGCGAATCATGGGCTGGCGGGTCTCCCGCGCGGGAACAATCTCCGCTCACCGTTAGCCCCGCCCCGCTTCGCGCGCCAGAGCGTGGCATCGGACGGCGGATCGGTTAAGCTCGCGGGCACGCCGTATGGAGGATCTCGCGATGTTCGAAACCCGTCCGCTGCATCCGCTGTTCGTGGCCGAGGCCACGGGCATCGATCTGAGCCGGCCGGCCGGGCCCGATCTGACGCAGGCGATCGAACAGGCGATGGACCGGTTCGGGGTGCTGGTTGTCCGCGGGCAAACGCTCAGCCAGGCCGAGCAGATCCGGTTCGCTGAGGCGTTCGGGCCGCTCGATCTGGGCCTGCGAAAACTGCCGTCAGGGCCGGCCGCGACCCGGCACCGCCTGGAGCACGAGGCGCTGATCGACATTTCCAACGTCGCGCCGGATGGCGAGGTGGCGGCGCGCGAATCCCGAAAGGTGCTCAGCAACCTCGCCAACCAGTTATGGCACAGCGACAGTTCGTTTCAGGCGCCGCGCGCGCGGTATTCGATGCTGTACGCGGTCGTGCTGCCGTCGAAGGGCGGCGAAACGGAATTCGCCGATTTGCGCGCCGCCTACGACGCGTTGCCGGCGGACATGAAGCGGGACATCGCGGGGCTTGAGACCGAACATTTCGCCCTGCATTCCCGCTTCGGTCTGGGCGATACCGAATACACCCCGGCGCAAATCGCCGCGATCCCGCCGGTGCGCTGGCCCTTGGTCCAGCGCCATCCGGGTTCGGGACGCGATCTGTTGTTCGTCGGCGTGCATGCCCGCGCGATTCTCGGGATGTCGCTGCCGGAGGGCCGGTTGCTGCTGTCCGATCTGCTGGAGCACGCGACCCAGCGGGAATTTGTCTACCGGCACCAATGGCGCGTGGGCGATTTGGTCATGTGGGACAATCGCGCCACGGTGCATCGCGGACGGCGCTTCGATTTGTCCGAACGGCGGGAGCTACGCCGCTCGACGACGGAAGACCTCCCCGCGCCGGTGGCCGCCGCGGTCCGATCATAAACCCAGAGCCGCGCGCGCGGCGGCGCGGGCCTCGGCGGCGGCGGGGAATTCGGGTGTCAGAGCCAGGGCCGCGTCGAGGTCGGCCAGCGCCCGCCGAGGCTCGCCAAGGGCGAGCCAGACGCGGCCGCGATTGTGCAGCGCCGAGGCGAAGCCGGGGTCGAGGCGCAAGGCCTCGTTCAAATCGGCCAGCGCGCGCACAGGCTCGCCTTTCGCGGCCCAGGCATAGCCGCGGCCATTGAACGCATCCGCGAAGCCGGGATCGAGCCGGATCGCCTCGGTCAGTTCCGCGATCGCCCGATCGTGGTCGCGTTTGCCGTTGAAAGCGTAGCCCCGATTGTTAAACGCGGCGGCAAGCGCCGGGTCGCGGCGAATGGCCTCGTCCAGGTCCTCCAACGCGCGATCGTAACGCTTCAGGCCGTTATAGGCGAAGCCGCGGGCGTTGAAGGCGGCGGCCAAGGGCGCGCGCGCGATCGCCGCGTCCAGCGCCTCGATCGCCGCATCGTATCGCTTCGCCGCGTTCAGCGCGCGCGCCTGGTCGAGACAATCTGTCCGCGGCTCCGATCCTGTCACACGCGTCGCTCCCCTGTGCTCCGCCGGTCTTCGTCCAATGGCCACGAACTGGCAACCGTGCCGGGCTCTGGCTCCGTCCGATCGAGGATGGATCGGCGTTGGGGCTCTGCCCCCGAGAGCCGCGAAGCGGATCGAGCCCGCGAGGGCGCTGCCCTTCGAACCCGCCAAGGGCTCGCCCTTGGAACCCCGGGGTTTGGCCGGTTGTTAAGGGAGGGCCTTCCACGGATGTTTCAACGTCCTCGCATGGCCCTCCCTTAACAACCGGCCAAAATCGATCGCGGTCCAGGGGACGTTCCCCTGGTGGGGGTCGAGGGGGCAAAGCCCCTCGTGGGGTCTGGGGCAACGCCCCAGCGCTGGTCTGTCCTCGATCGGACGGAACCCAGGCCCCGCACGGTTGGCGGCTCTTGCCAGGAGCGCGGCCGCGCGGGACGATTGGGGGGATCGGACCTGGGGGGGCGAACGCGATGAAATACGATCTGTTGTTGACCGGTGGCGAGGTGATCGATCCCAGCGCGGGGTTGCGCGGGATCATGGACGTCGCCATTTCCGGCGGCAAGATCGCCGCCGTGGCGCCGTCGTTGCCGGCGCATGAGGCGCGGCGGACGATTTCCGCCGCCGGCCATTTGGTGATGCCGGGGCTCGTCGACATTCACGCCCATGTGTTCGTGAACGCGCACGACATGGGCGGACGCACGGATGCCATTTGTCAGGCGAGCGGTGTGACCACTTTGTGCGACGCGGGCAGCACCGGGTCGTCGAATTTTTCCGGGCTTCGGCACACGCTCGACACCCAGGTGCGGACTCGGGTCCGGGCTTTTGTCAATCTTTCGGCGATTGGAATTACCGGGACGTCGCGGGGCGGGGAATTGTCGCATTTTCCGTATGCCGATCCGGAGGGTTGCGCGCGGACGATTGTCGAAAATCCGGACCTCGCGATCGGGGTGAAGCTGCGGTTCGGGCCGGGTCTGGTGTGGGAGTATTCCAATGAGCCGGTGAAGCTCGCGCGCAAGACGGCGGACATGGCGGGCGGGGTGCCGATGATGATGCACATCACGGACTCGCCGATTCCGTTGCCCGCGTTGATCGAGCACATGAAGCCCGGCGATATCGTCACGCATTGTTACCATGGCCGCGCGCATGGGATCATGGGGCAGGAGAAACAGTTTTTGTTGAAGGAGGTCGTGGAGGCGCAGCGGGCGGGGATTATTTTCGACTGCGCGCATGGGCGGAATCATTTCAATTTCCGGATGATCGAGCGCGCGTTGGATCAGGGTTTTCTGCCGGACACGATCTCGACGGATCTGACCGTGACCTCCGCGACCAAGGGGCCGGTGTGGGATTTGCCGACGACCATGTCGAAATTGCTGCATTTCGGTATGCCGCTGGACGAGATCGTCCGCCGGTCCACCGCCGCCCCGGCCAAAATCATGGGTTACGAGGGCACGGTCGGCACGTTGAAGCCGGGCGCCAACGCGGATGTTTCGGTGTTCGAACTGCGGGACGGGGCGTTCGCGCTGACCGACAGCGACGGCGACACCATCACCGCGAAACGCAAACTTTTCGCCAGGCTGACGTTGAAGGACGGGCGTGTTTGGTACGAACGGCCCGCCGCCTGAAAAGAAGCTGGACGCCGGGGCGCGAAACCCCGGCGTCCCTTCGTCACGCGCCTGGATCGATCCAGCCGATATTGCCGTCGGCGCGGCGATAGACCACGTTCAGAACGCCAGACTTCACGTCGCGAAACATCATCGCCGGCTGGTCCGCCAGTTCCAGCCGCATCACCGCCTCGCTGACGGACAGATGCGAGATTTCCATTTTGGTTTCCGCGATCACCGCGGGCGCCAGCGCGGTTTCGGTCTCGTGCGCCTCGCGTTCTTCCTCGGGTTCCGCCTGTAAAACGATCTGCCGCGCCGCATCGGGCCGCGCCCGGTGCGCCATGTCGCGGTGATGGTCGTTCACCCGGCGGCGATAGCGCCTGAGACGCTTGCCCACATGCTCCACCGCCTTGCCGAAGGCGGCATAGGCATCCGCGCCCTCCGCCTCGCCGCGCAGTGTCAGGCCGCGCCCGGCGTGCAGATTGATGTCGCAGTGAAAGCCCAGCCGCGATTTGGCGAAGGTGATTCGCGCGTCCTGCGCGTGTTCGAAATACTTACCGGTCACACCGGTCAGATCGTGCGACACACGCTCGCGCAATGCGTCGGAGAGTTCGACCTGCTTGCCAGAAACCGTGATTTGCATCGTTTATCGTCCTTCCGAACGCCAGTCATTCCGCGCGAAACGGAGCGAGCTGGACGGCACCTCATCTGGGTCCCCCCATCTGGGATTTCCTTGGGCGAGGACCGCGATTCAGGCGGGTACCGTCTTGACCCGCCGGCGACCCACGGAGTTCGGGATGTGCATCGCCTCCCGGTATTTGGCCACTGTTCGCCGCGCGATGTCCACACCTTCTTCGCGCAGAAGGTTAACAAGCTGGTCGTCGGAGAGAATGGCTTTCGGGGATTCGCCCTCGATCAACTGGCGAATGCGATGGCGTACCGCCTCGGAACTATGGCCTTCGCCGCCGCCGGTGGCCCCAATCGAGGTGGTGAAGAAATATTTAAGCTCGAACATTCCCCGCGGCGTGGAAATATATTTATTGGAGGTCACGCGGCTGACGGTGCTCTCGTGCATTTCCACCGCCGTCGCGATATCGCGCAGAATCAGCGGCCGCAGATACGCCACCCCCTGACGCAGGAACGCGTCCTGCGTACGCATGATCTCCGCGGCGACCTTCAGGATCGTCTGGGCGCGCTGTTGCAGCGACCGCACCAGCCAGTTCGCGCTGGCCAGGTGCTCCGTCAGGAACACGCGCTCCTCTTTTTTCGCCTTGGGCGAGACGCGGGCGAAAAAACTCTCGTTGACCAGCACGCGCGGCATCGTGTCGGGGTTCAGTTCCAGCAGCCAGCCACCGTCGGGCGCCGCCCGCATGAGAATGTCGGGGACGACGGTTCGCACCGGCTCCGCATCGTAGGTCGCGCCAGGCTTGGGATCGAGCGCCTTGATCTCGCCGATCATGTCGGCGAGGTCTTCCGAATCGACACCGCAGATCTTCATCAGCGCGCGCGTGTCCCGCCGCGCCAGCAGTTCCAGATTGTCGAGCAGCGCCACGATCGCCGGGTCGAGCCTGTTTTTGTCCAGCAATTGCGCCGCCAGACACTCCTTCAGGTCTCGCGCGAACAGGCCGACGGGATCGAAGCGCATCATCTTCGCGCGCACCGCCTCCACGCGGTCCAGCGGTAGGGCCATGGCATGCGCGATCGCCGCGGGATCGGCGGTCAACCGGCCCGCCGGGCACAGCAGCGCGATCAAATGCGCGCCGATCATGCGGTCCACGGGATCGTTGAAACTCAACCGGAGCTGCTCGCCCAGATGGTCGCGCAACGACGGGCGATCCCCCGCCATCTCGTCGATGCCACGCTCGTCGCCCTCGAAGGACTGGCTGCCGCCACGCCCGTCGTAGGACCCCATGGAGGGCCCGCCATCGGCGACCCCGCCGGGGTCGTATTCCTCGGCGTGCGCGTTATCCAGCGGCGCCGCCGCTTCGGTGGGCAGTTTGTCCGCGACCGTCGCGTGCGCGGTGTCCGCCGGTACATCGGCGCGCAGCGGGATTTGATCCAGGGCCGCGCGCTCGCCGATCGGCGCGTCGGTCGCCTCGGCGCGCTCCAGCAGCGGGTTGCGTTCGAGTTCCCGCTCGACGAACGTGGCGGCGTCGAGATTGGAAAATTGCAGAAGCTGGATGGCCTGACGCAATTGCGGCGTCATCACCAGCGTCTGGCTCTGTCGGAGGTCTAATCGTGGGCCAAGCGCCATGCATGGCGATTAGCGGGACCGCCCCCCCGGGGTCAATGGATTTTCCGAAAAGTTAATGCAAGAAGCGTGCTAACTGGCCGCACAGGCCACCGAATGGAGTTTTCGACGTGACCGCTCTGACCGTCCACGAGACTTTCATCCCCTCGGATATGCCGGGCGTGTCCCTGTTCGTCCGCGAAAAACACCTGGAGGGCATGACGCGATTCTCCCCGGGCCGGACCGTGTTGTTCGTGCATGGCGCGACCTACCCGGCGGAAACGGCGTTCGATCTGGAACTCGGCGGGTTCAGTTGGATGGATTTCATCGCCCGGAGCGGCTTCGACGTTTTTCTGGTCGATGTGCGCGGCTACGGACGCTCGACCCGTCCGCCCGCCATGGACGCGCCGGCGGAGGCCAATCCGCCCTTCGCCTCCACCGCCGATGCCCGCGCCGATGTGGCGGCGGCCGTGCGCCATATCCAGGCGCGCCGCGGGGTGGCGCGGGTGTGCCTGATCGGCTGGTCCTGGGGCTGCGCGACGATGGGTAGTTTCGCCGCCGCGTATCCCGATCTGGTGGAGCGGCTGGTTCTGTTCGCGCCGGGGTGGGTCCGCGATGGAAGCTCGGCCGCCGATCCCGGCGGGTCCCTTGGCGCCTGGCGCGGCGTGACGCGGGCGGCGGCGAAAGAGCGTTGGCTGAACGGCGTCCCCGCCGCCAAACGCGACCGCCTTGTTCCGCCCGGATGGTTCGACATCTGGGCTGACGCGACCTTCGCCACCGATCCCGCCGGCGCGGCGATGGACCCGCCGGTGTTGCGCGCGCCCAACGGCGTGGTCGCGGACAGCCGGGCATACTGGTCCGCCGGCAAGGCGTTGTACGACCCCGCGGACATTACCGCGCCGACGATGATCGCGGTCGGCGAGTGGGACCGCGACACGCCGCCCGCGCTTGGCCTGACCTTGTTCTCTTTGCTGTCGAACGCCCGCGAAAAACGTTTCGCGCTGATGGGGGAGGCGACGCACACCGCGTTGATGGAACGCGGACGGATGTCGTTGTTCGATCAGGTGCAGGTATTCCTGGAAGGCGGGGTCGAGGCGGGTTCTCCGGCCGGTTAAACTGGCTCGGGCGGGAGAAGTGGACGGGGGCCGACAACCGCGGATGGGCGGTTATCGCCGCCGGACCTGAACGCGCGCGTCACGGGAGAAATTCATTCGCCGCCATGCCTCGCGGAAGGGCGATCCGGGACAATCGCCGCGCGCGAAAACGAGATTTATGTCGCGCCGCGGCGCTCGATACGGGAGCGGCGTCGAACGAGGCGGCCTGAGGCCTCGTTCGACGACCGGTCTCCGGGACCGGTGTGTTACAGCCAGTTCACCGTGCCGAGGAAGTCGCGCTTTCCGACGGGGACGCCGCGATGGCGCAGAATGTCGTAAGCCGTGGTCACGAAGAAGAAGAAATTCGGCAGACCGAATTGTTGCAGATAATCGGCGCCTTTCATCTTCCGCTCGTTGCCGCCGGCCATCCAGGTCACGACCTTGTCCTCGTTGCCGTTCACCTGTTCCGGCGTCAGGCTTTTCACGAAAGCGAGGGCTTTCTCGACGCGGGCCTTGGCGGCGGCGAAGCTGGTGTCGTCCACCGCTTCCAGCGCCGGGCCGGCGACACCGGCCAAACGGCCCGGCGTGTTGCAGCCGAAATCGGCGGCCTGACGGATCTGCCGGGCGAGGCAGAACATGTCGGGATAAAGCCGATCGGTCAGGAGCGCCGATTCCTCGATTTTGTTGGCGGCGCAATGCGCGGCCGCCTTGTCGATAATCGCGATCAACGCGCCGAGCTGTTGCGCGCAGGGCGTCGCGGATGCGTCGTACATGGAATACGCCATGGGGGTTCCTCCTTGTGGATTGCGAATGGACGGTCGGAGTGTAAGCGCTTCCCGCCCGACCGGCCAGACCCTTGCCGGTGCCGCCCAGGAGGTTTAGCGTCGCGGTAACAATAGCCAAACACCAGGAGCGTCCGATGAACGAGCGACTGATTTCGGCCGATAATCACATCGACATGACCTATTGCCCGCCCGATTTGTGGTCGGACGCGGCCCCCGCGAAGTGGAAGGGCCTGATCCCGCACACCGTGGAGAAAGACGACGGCCTGCACTGGGTCGTCGATGGCAACGAGCAGGGCATGTGGAACGGCGTCGGGCCGGGCTTCGGCAAATACGAAAAAGGCTCGTTCACGCATGTCGACGAAATGGCGGAGCGCGGTTTCGTCTGGGATTACCGGCGCGGCGCTGTTTCCCGGCCGACGACCCCCGATCTGCGCGTGAAGGACCTCGACGCGGACGGTGTCCACGCGGAAATCATTTACGGCTGCCTCCGCATCAACGAAATCATCTCAAATCACGAAATTCGCGACTGGTCCGATTCCATTTATAACGACTGGGCTGCCGATTTCGCGAAAAAATCCGACCCGAACCGCGTCTTCCCCCTCGCCCTTGTTCCCAACACGACACCCGGCGTCGCGGCGGCGGAAGTCCGGCGTTGCGCGAAAATGGGACTGCGCGGGGGCGACATGGCCTTCAAAGGTCTCGCCTTGCCGTTGTGGCACCACGACTGGGACGAATTGTGGCGCGCCAGCGCGGAATGCAAATTCCCGATCTCCTTCCATTCCACGGGCTTCAAGGCGATCCAGCCGCCCAGCAATCCCCAGATGGAAAAGGAATACTTCACCGAATACCGCCTGGTGCGCTCGGCGCTGTTCCAGTTGGACACGATGGAAGTCCTGGTCTCCATCCTCGCGTCCGGTGCCTGCGAACGCTTCCCGGACTTCAACTTCGTTCTGGGCGAGTCAGGCGTGACCTGGCTGCCCTACGTCTTCGACCGGCTCGACACCGAATATCACGACCGCGCGCGCGCGCTTGGGTTCAAGATGAAACCCAGCGATTACTTCCGCCGCCAGGGCTACGTGACCTACCAACAGGACAAATTCCTGGAACCGATCGTGCCGCTGATCGGCGAGGACCGGATCATGTGGGGCTCCGACTTCCCCCATCCCGACTGCCTCTGGCCGGACTCCCGCCGCATTCTTGGCGAGAACCTCGCGGGCCTGTCGCGGTCCACGCAGCGTAAGATCGTGCACGACAACGTGGCCGCGCTGTACAACATTCGATAAGTTCGCCGCGCGCGCCGGTCCGCCCGGCGCGCGCCCGGCAAGGGTGCCATGCCGAATCGGTCCTTGCGTCCGATGCGTGGACAAGCCACATCCCCGGCATGATCGATCGTCGCTCCGTCCTGACCGCGGGACTTACACTCGCCGGTGGCCTGGCTCTGTCCGGCCGCGTTTTGGCGCAAACCTCGCCGCAAGATCAGGCCGATCTGACACGGATCGAAGCCTATCTGAATGGCATCCGCACGCTGCGGGCCCGCTTCGTGCAAACCGCGCCCGATGGCGACGTGACACAGGGGCTGGCGCTGCTGCAACGTCCCGGACGGATGCGGTTTCAATACGACCCGCCCTCCCCTTTCCTGCTGATCGCCAACGCGGGAACCCTGTTTTTTCACGACGCGCAATTGCGCCAGACGACCAATATCCCCCTCAGCCGCACCCCGCTGGGCATCCTGCTCGCGGACCGGGCGAGCCTGTCGGGCGAGGTCACCGTCACTCGATTCGCGCGGCTGACCGGACAGATCCAGGTGAGCCTGGCGCGGACGGCAAGCCCAGGCGAAGGCACGCTGACATTGATCTTCACGGATTCGCCGATGACGCTGCGGCAATGGGTCGTGCTGGACCAACAAGGCAAACAAACCCGCGTGACCCTGACCAACCTGGAACCGGGCGTCGCGATCGACGCGAAACAATTCGACTACCACGCGCTGCCCTCGACCGGCGGCGGCTGACGCGGCCCATTTGGGGCGGCGGTGTGGGGGAGAGACCGGGGGCTTTGCCCCGGCCCCCGCGGGGGCTTTGCCCCTCGACCCCGCCCCAATGGGCCTTTGGGGCTCGCTTTTGGAACCTCGGGGTTGGCCTGTTGTTAAGGGTGGGCCATCTCAGCCGCCGATACAGCTTCGCATGGCCCACCCTTAACAACAGGCCAAAATCGATCGCGGTCCAGGGGACGTTCCCCTGGTGGGGTCGAGGGGCAACGCCCCCGTGGGGTCCGGGGCAAAGCCCCGGTCTCTCCTCCACACCGCCGCCCCAAGGGTGGCCACCGGCGGCGCGATCCGGTAAGGGGCGGGCATGATCATCGATATGCACACCCATGCCGGCCGTCCCCGCCGTACTGGCGATGTGGACCGCGCTGTCCTCGCCACGATGCGTGGCGGCCATGTTGGCGCCGCCGTGGTGGCGGCCATCGCCGACATTCCCGTCATTCGCCGCGATCCCGTCACGAAGCGCCTCGCCAAGGTTCGCGATCCCTTGCCGGGCGAGTGCCTGGCCGCGACGGAGGGGTACCTCGACAGTTTCGCCGCCGCCGGGATGCGGATCGCGCGGGAGCCGGACGAGATCCACGCGGACGATCCGTCTTTGGTGCTGGCCATCGAGGGTTGCGATTTTCTGGATGGCGATCTGGACCGGTTGAACGCGATGGAAGCGCGTGGGGTGCGGAGCGTGCAGCTCGTGCATTACCTCGTGAACGAGACCGGGGACATTCAGACGGAACCGCCGGTGCATGGCGGGCTGACACCGTTTGGGGCCGAAGCGGTGCGGCGGATGAACAGTCTGGGCATCATCGTCGATGTCGCGCATTGTTCGGAGGATACGGTGAAGGGTGTCGTGGCGGCGGCGTCGAAGCCGATTTTGTGCACGCACGCCAATTTGCGGGAGCCCGGGGTGCCGGACGGCGAGCATCCGCGGTTCATAAGTCTCGAATACGCGAAAATGGTGGCGGGCACTGGCGGGGTCGTCGGGGCCTGGCTGTCGACCTTGCAGCGCGAAAAAGTGCCGGGGATGATCCGGCACATGTTCCGGGCGATCGACGCGCTCGGGATCGATCATGTCGGCATTGGAACGGACATGCCGGCCGGCGTGGCGCAAACCGAAATGCCGGATTTTTCGCGCCATCCGGAACTGGAGGCGGCGTTGCGGGATCGCGGTCTGAGCGCGGAGGACGTGGAAAAAGTGTGCTCGGGGAATTGGTTGCGGGTGTTCCGGGCGGTACGCGGCGCATGAGCCTCGATTTACAGAAGCGCGCCGCCGCCGCGATGGCCGTGGAAATGGTCGAACCCGGCATGATCGTCGGTCTGGGCACGGGCTCGACGGCCAGTCATGCCATCCGGTTGTTGGGCGAGAAATACCGGGCGGGCTTTCGATTCACAGGCGTTCCGACGTCGCTGGCCAGCGCGGAGCTGGCGCGGGGGTACGGCATCCCGCTGATCGACTCGCCGTCAGCCAAGGAGATCGATCTGACGATCGATGGCGCGGATGAAATCGGCGCGGCGGATCTCAGCCTGATCAAGGGCATGGGCGGGGCGTTGCTGTGGGAGAAGATCGTCGCCAGCGCCAGCCGCCGGGTGGCGATCATCGCCGACAGCTCGAAACTGGCGCCACGATTGACCGGCAAGGTCGCGATTCCCGTGGAGGTCGTGCGATTCGGCTGGGAGGCGACGTCGGCGCGGATCGCGCGGCTGGGATGCGTGCCGCTGCTGCGCCACGAGCCCAACGGCGAGCCCTTCCGCACCGACAGCGGCCATTACATTCTGCACTGCCGCATGGACGATTTGTCCGATCCGGCGGCGGTGGAGCACGATTTGCGGGCGATCGTGGGGGTCGTGGAGACCGGGCTGTTCATCGGCCTCGCCCACACCGCGCTGGTGGCCTTCGCCGAAGAGGTTCGCCGCTACGACGCGCCCTGACGGCGGCGGCGTCTTGGGTTGGTCGCGGTGACGATGGCGCATTCCGTCAGGCCCGCGAGCGGCGAGACATCCGTGACTTTGGTGCCGCGGAGGTCGATTTCTCGCAGGGATGTCAGATGCCGCAGCGGTTCCACATCGGACACCGGGGTGTCGCCGAGATCGAGGAATTGCAACCGGGTCAGGCCGGAGAGCGGGGAGAGATCGGACACTTTGCCGCCCGCGAGTTGCAGGCCCAAAAGTTGGGTCATGCCGCGGACCGGCCCGATGTCCGACACCTGGGTGCCGCCGAGATCGAAACGTATCAGGTTTATCAGGCCCGCCAGCGGTTCGATCGTGTCCACGAGTGTCCCGGTGAGGTGACAGCTTTCGAGCGCCGTCAGACCGGCGAGCGGGCGCAGGTCCGAGACCTCGGTGAACGACAGGATCAGGCTTTTCAGACGGGTCAGCCCCGCGAGCGGGGTCAGATCGGTCACCCGGGTCAGGCGCAGACCGAGGATTTCAAGATTTGTCAGCGCCGCCAGCGGCGAAAGGTCGCTGACCGGCGTGCGCAGGACGATCAGTTCGCGCAGCGCGGTCATGCGTCCCACGCCGGAGAGATCGGTCAGGTTGGACCGCTCGATCCGTAAGGAGGTTTGTTCTTCCGTCATGCGTCAGGGCGGCATCCGGTCGAAATTGGGGATATCCGTCGGCGTGACATCCCATGCCGGGCGGTCCTTGGCGTAGACCACGCGGCCCGCCACGAACCAGTTGTTATCGTCCACGCAGCCGACCGAAATGTTCTTAATGCCCGGAAAGGCGGAGTTCTCGCCATAGAGCCGGCTGCCGCATTTCGGGCAGAAGTGCCGCGTATTGACATTGCCGCTGTCGGCGGTCACCGCGAAGGACGCGGTTTCGCCGGACATGTCGACATCTTCGGTCTTGAAGCGCGCCAGCGACATATGGCCGGTGCCGGAGGCGCGCTGGCAGTCCTTGCAGTGGCATTGTCCCGTGCCGACGGGTGGCCCATGGAGGGTGAAGGTCACCGCTCCACAGAGGCATTTTCCGGTGGCGAACACCGCGCTCATTCCGCCGCCGCGCGTTTCGGCGGGTTGAGTTCGGCGATGCGCGGGGCGACCTCTTTGCCGAAAAGGGAAATATTCGCCATCGATTCCTTATGGTCGAGTTGTCCGCCCTGGCCGAAGAACAGGAGATTCCCCACGCCGCCCATGCGCGTGTTGAAAGCCTTGATCTGTTCGTAGACCTCGTCCGGCGTGCCCGCGAACACGGTTTCGGTGTCCATGAACTGCTGGACGGAGGCGGTGCGGTGGTTGATCGGCTCGCCGTTGCGGTCGGAGACGAAGCGGTTGGCGCGCGGTCCGCCTTTCATGATCATGGTGTTGGCGGCGATGGAGTTATAGCCCGGCGGGTTGGTGAAGGGCTCGGCGACCACGGGCGCGGTGCGGACGTAATCGGCGATGATGTCGGCGCGGCGCAGCCCTTCCTCGGTTGTGTTACCGACGCCGATGATCGCGGCATAGGCGAAACGGTCGGCTCCGGCTTCCCAGCCGAGTTCCCGGGCGCGTTTGCGGTAGGCGTCGTACATCGGCTTGGCGGTGCCGCCGGAGAGCAGGGTGCCGACGACATGGCCGCGCTCGGCCGCCATGGTGCCGGTGTCGACACTCATGCCGGTCATCCAGATCGGCGGCGTCGGCTGCTGGATCGGCCGCGGCCAGATGTTGACGTTACGATAGTGGTAATATTCGCCTTCCCAGTTAAACGGGCCGGTCGTGGTCGACAGCGCCTTGATCACGAGGTCGTGCGCTTCCCAGTAGCGGCGCATCAACCGCGCGGGGTTCGAATTGGCCGGCGCGATCTCGTAGGGCGCGCCCTTCACGAGACCCATTTCCAGCCGCCCGCCGGACAGGCAGTCGAGCCAGGCCATTTCCTCGGCCACGCGTACCGGGTCGGGGCGGTTGGCGATGGGATTGCCGAGCGAGAGAAGGCGGGCGTTTTTCGTTTCGCGGGCGATGACGGCGAGCGCCATCGGCACCGAAACGGTCATGCAGGTCGCGGTGCTGTGATGCTCGTTGACCATGATGTCGATCCCGACCTCGTCGCAGAGGCGGAATTCGTCGAGGTAGCGGTTAAGGAGTTTCCCGGCCTCGGCGGGGTCGAGGTTTTCGGAGGGGAAGTTCACCCGCAGGGAACCGCGAGCGAGGCCCTTTTCCCAGGCGGGGTGGTAGGCCATTTCGGAGAAATACCAGGTGCGCATGGATCGTCTCCCGCGTTCTCAGGGTTTGGCCGCGATGGCGGCGGCGAAGGCGCCGGGCTGTTCCCAGTGCGGGAAATGGCCGGCGTTCGGGATGGTGGTCAGGGTGGACCCGGCGATTTCGTCCCGCCACGCCTTGGCGTAGTCGAGCGAAACGATGCCGTCGGCCTCGCCCCAGATCAGTTGGGTCGGGATGTCGATCCGGTGCAGCCAGCGTTTCAGCCGGGGATTGTGCATGTAGGGTTTCCACCCGAACAGCGCGAGCGACTCGCGGGCGCGGGCGATGGCGGCGAGTTCCGTGTCGGGCAGTGCCGAATAATCGATCGCGCCCTTGTCCGGATCGGCCCATGCCAGGCGCATGAACTCGGCGCGGGGGATGGAGTGCATGTCCGCGATGTCGCGTTCCAGGTGACCGCGGACCTTAATGCCCAGCGGCGCGGCGAGGACGAGACGGGAGAAGGCGGAGGTGCTGCGGACCGCCATTTCCGCCGCGATCCAGCCGCCGAAGCTGTTGCCGGCGAGGATGGCGTCTTTCAGCCCGAGTTGTTTGGCGAGGTCGAGGTACAGATAGGCGATCTCGTCCACGGTGCCGAACCAGTCCGGAAGGCTGGACTTGCCGAAACCTGGGTGGTTGGGGGCGATGACGCGGTGGGTTTTGGCGAGCGCGTCGATCCAGGGGCGGTTGGCCTGCAGGCCTTCGCCGGGGTGCAGGAACAGGATGGGCTGTCCGCTGCCTTTTTCCTCGATGTCGAGCGTCACGCCCGCGACGGCGATGGTTGTGCTCATGGGCGTTACGTTTCCTCCGTCCGGTGATTTGCAATGGAGTTTACGGGTCTGGCGTACCGGGGCAATGGGGCGATGGGAGGCGAAATCGATCGTATATTGGGCTGTTTATCGATCGATTAAACGCCATACGTTTACAATTCGGACTCTATTTCCATTTATTGCTGATAAAATGTCCAAATCGTAATTGTGCAGCGCACCAAAATGCGCATATGCTCCTCTTGTGCCTAACGGAAAGGCGTTTTTCGTCCCCACCCAACAGGAGCCAGGATGACACGCACACCAGCCAAACACCAGGCGCATCCCACGCGCCGCGCGTTGCTCGCGACCGCGGGTGCCGCCATCGGAACCGGCGCCATCGGCGGCTTCCCCACCATCTGGGCGCAAAACATCAAGGACATCGTCCTGCGCCACGCCGGTCCCCCCGTCACCGCCATCCCCGCCATCGCCGAACAGGCCAGCAAGGACCTCGGCTTCACGGTGAAAATGCAGGCTTCGGAAAACGCCGACCTGCTGAACCGCTTCCTGTCGCAATCCAGTTCGATCGACTGCGCCGATGTCAGCATCGTCTTCCTGAAATACCTGATCGGGCGGAATATCCTGCAAACCATCCCGGTCAAGAAAGCCAAGGACTGGGACAAGACCATCCCGCTGTTCACGAAAGGCGAATATCCCGACGGGCGCAAAGCCTCGCGCCAGGGCACGATGCCGCTGAACGTCCTCTACGCCACCTCCGCCGCGGGCGACAAAGTCACGGACGGCACCCCCACGGAATTTCTGACCGGACTGCCCACCGTCACCAATGCCGACACGCTGGGCATTCGCCCCGACCTCATGTCCCGGCCCGTCACCTCTTGGGCCGACCTCCTCGCCCCGGAATTCAAGGGAAAAGCCGCGCTTCAGGATTCCCCCACCGTCGGCGTCATCGACGTCGCCATGGCCGTCGAGGCCCGCGGCGACCTCAAATATGGCAACAAAGGCAATATGACGAAGGAGGAAATCGACAAAACCATCAAGATCATGACGGAGGTGAAAAAATCGGGCCAGTTCCGCTCCTTCTGGGGCTCTTTCGACCAGTCCGTGAACCTCATGGCCTCGGGCGAGGTCGTGGTCCAGTCGATGTGGTCGCCCGCCGTCGCCGCCGTCCGCTCCCGCGGCATTCCCTGCACTTATGTCGGGCTGAAAGAAGGGTATCGCGGCTGGGGCTATACGCTCGGGGTGATGAAACATGTCTCGGGCATGCAGCTCGATGCCTTCCACGACTACATGAACTGGTACACGAGCGGGTTCCAGGGCGCCTTCATCGCGCGCCAGGGCTATTACGCCGCGCAGCCCGAGAACACGAAGAAGTTCCTCTCGCAGGCGGAATGGGATTACTGGTACGGCGGCAAGCCGGCCGCGACCGACATGCTCAATCCCTATGGCAAACTCCAGGAAAAAGCCGGCGTCACCCGCGACGGCGGCGCCTTCTGGGACCGGATGGGCAATGTCGCCGTGTGGAACGCGGTGATGGACGAAGACCGTTACCTCACGCGCAAATGGAACGAATTCATCACGTCCTGAACCGGAGTTTTCGTCATGCAACTCGGTGTCTTCATTCCCATTGGGAACAATGGCTGGCTGATCTCCACGACCTCGCCGCAATATAAACCGACCTTCGATCTGAACCGGACGATCGTCGAAAAGGCGGAAGCCTTCGGTTTCGACTTCGCGTTGTCGATGATCAAATTGCACGGGTTCGGCGGGCCTTCCCAATTCTGGGACTATAACCTCGAATCCTTCACGCTGATGGCGGGACTGGCGGCGGTCACGAAACGCATCCAGTTGTTCGCCACCTGCGCGGTGCTGACCATGCCACCGCCCTTCGCGGCACGCATGGCGGCGACGATCGATTCGATCTCGCACGGGCGGTTCGGGGTGAACATTATTTCAGGGTGGCAGCGCCGTGAATATACCCAGATGGGCATCTGGCCGGGCGCGGAACATTACAAACGCCGCTACGATTACTGCGCGGAATACGTGACGATCATGCGCGATCTCTGGCGCACCGGCGCGTCGGACTTCAAGGGCGATTTCTTCAAAATGGACGATTGCCATTGTTTGCCGATGCCCTCGGCCGATATCCCGATCATCTGCGCGGCGCAAAGCGATGCCGGCACGCGCTTCGCGGCCCAGCACGCGGATTACAATTTCTGCGCCAGCTTCGGGTACAACACCCCCCGCGCGGTGGAGCCCAGCGTCGCCCGCCTGGTGAAAGCGAACGCGGAAACCGGACGCGATTGCGGCGCGCTGATCCTGACCATGGTCATCGCCGACGAAACCGACGAAGCCGCCAACGCGAAATGGGAACATTATAAAGCCGGCGCGGATCTGGAGGCGCTCGCCTACCGCGACGAGCAGGCGCGCGACGATCCCAGCACCGATATCTATGCCCAACCGAACCGGCGCGATCTTCTGGGTATGAACCGGTTGCCGACCAACCAGGGCGTGCTGGTCGGATCGTACGCCACTGTCGCGAAGATGCTCGACGAACTTTCGACGGTGCCAGGCGTACGCGGCGTCATGATGACCTTCGACGATTTCGTCATCGGCATGGAACAATTCGGCACGCGGATCATGCCGCTGATGCGGTGCCGGGACACGCTGAAGGCCGCGGCATGAGCGGACAACACTCCTTGCACGCGCCCTTCCTCGGATTTTCCAGGTGGCCGCGTCTCGCTTTTCCCAACATCCGCCTCACACCCGCGATGGTCTCCTGGCTCCAGGTCGGGCCCCTGGCGCTGGTGCTGATCGCGCTGGTCGCGCTGCCGGCTTTCTTGTTCCTGGCCGTCAGCTTCTTCGATTACGACCGCACCGGCATCTATCCCGCGTTCATGCTGGACAATTACGCGGACCTGCTGACAACACCCGCGACGTTGCGGGTCTATGTCAGTTCGCTGAAACTCGCGGGGATCGTGTGGGCCATCACGCTTTTTCTCGGCTTCAACATCGCCTGGTTTCTGGTGTTCCATGTCCGTAACGGCATGGTCCGCACCGTGTTCTTCCTGGCCTGCGCGATCCCCTTCTGGACCTCCGGCATCATCCGCACCATCGCCTGGATTCCCTTTCTGGGACGCAACGGCGCCTTCAACCAGGCCCTGATGTCGCTCGGACTGACCAGCCAGCCGCTGGAATTCCTGCTGTTCTCCGACTTCGCGGTCATTATCACCTATGTCCACCTGTTCACGCTGCTGATGGTCGGACCCATCGCCAACTCCATGGCGAAAATCGACCCCGCGCTGATCGAGGCCGCGATCGATGCCGGCGCCTCTCGCTTCAAGGTCATGACAAACGTCGTCATCCCCTTATCGAAAACCGGCATAGCCCTGGGCTCGATTCTCGTCTTCACCCAGGTCATGGGCGATTACTTCGTGGTCCGGCAAATGAGCGGGGGACAAAGCGCCTCGATCGTCTCGATGCTCTCGACCGAGATCCAGGCGATGCAATACCCGCCGGCCTCCGCCAACGCGATGGTGCTGGTCGTGTTCGTCGCGGTCATGGTGGGATGCATGATGCGTATCGTCGATATCAGAAAGGAACTTGTGAAATGATCGTCGGCGGCCCACAGGTCCGGCCCATCGGCGAAGGCCGGCCCTGGACCTTCTACGCGCTGGGCGGATTGTTCGGCGCGTATCTGCTGTTCCTCTACGGCCCCATGGCGGTGATCTACGTGCTGTCGTTCCAGGGCGAGAACGGCGGCGTCACCTTCCCGATGGTGGGCGTCTCCACCGTCTGGTTCCAGGACATCGTCAAACCGGGCCAGATGGCGAATATTCCGGTCTCGTTCGGACGCTCGATCGGACTCGCCGCCCTCGTCGCCTGCATCACCGTCGTCTTCGCGGTCGCCGCCGGTCTCGGCTTCCGCCGGAGATTTCCAGGCTCCGGCGTCGTCTTCTACATGGCCGTCGCGAGCCTCGTCATGCCAGGACTTCTGGTCGGGTTCGGCATCGGTCTCGGCTTTCAGTTCCTTGGCCTCCAAACCAGCCTCTTCACCTCCGCCCTGGGCGCCCAACTCACCTGGACACTGCCCTTCGGCCTCTTCGCCATGTTCGCCGTGGTCAATCGTTTCAATCGCGCGTGGGAGGAAGCGGCGACCGACCTCGGCGCCTCCGCCTGGCAGCGGCTGCGCTTCGTCACGCTGCCAATCCTTTTGCCGGGTATCCTTGGCGTCGGCATGGGGGCGCTGACACTCTCCTACGATGAATACGCGCGGACGACGCTGACGATCGGACCTTTGAACACACTGCCGCTGGAGATTTACGCGCTGATCTCCTCGGCCACCTCGCCCACGCTGTTCGCGATCGGCACGCTGACCACCGGCGTCTCCTTCGCGATCCTGGCCACGACCCTGGTCCTGGTCTTCCGCATGCAACGCCGCCGCTCCTTGGCGCTTCCGGAGATGTCTTAACATGGACCCCCGCTTCGACGTCGAACTTATTTCGGTTACCAAACGCTACGGCGCGACCCTGGCCGTCGATGGGATCTCGTTGCGCATCCCGCGCGCCAGCTACACCTGCCTGCTCGGCCCTTCCGGCTGCGGCAAAACCACGACATTGCGCATGATCGCGGGGCACGAGGCGATTTCCGACGGCGATATCCTCATCGACGACAAGAACGTTTCCCTGCTGCCGCCCGCCGCCCGCGGCACGGCGATGATGTTTCAGAGTTACGCGCTGTTTCCGCATCTGAACTGCCTGGACAATGTCGCCTTCAGCCTGAAAATGCGCGGCATCGCCAAAGCGGAGCGGCACAAAGCCGCGCGCGAGTTCCTCGACCTGGTGCATCTCGGCGATTACGCGATGCGGCTGCCCTCGCAGCTTTCCGGCGGGCAGCAACAGCGCGTGGCTTTGGCGCGCGCGTTGATCACCCGGCCCAAAGTCCTGCTTTTGGACGAGCCGCTGTCGGCGCTCGACCCCTTCCTGCGGATCAAAGTGCGCGAGGAACTGAAGCGTCTGCAACGCGAACTCGAAATCACATTCATTCATGTCACCCACAGCCAGGACGAGGCGATGGCGCTGGCGGATCTGATGGTGGTGATGGAGGACGGGCACATTCGTCAGGCCGGGCCGCCGCGCGAAATTTTCGAAAAGCCGGTCAATCCGTTCATCGCGCGGTTCATTGGCGGCCACAACGTGATGATGTCGGATCAGGGGCCGATCGCCATCCGGGCCGATCGTTGCCGTCTGGGCGTGGCGAGCGACGGGCCGCATGTCAAAGGGCGTGTCACGGTCGTCGAATATCAGGGCACGATGGTCCGCGTCGCCATCGCCACCGATCCCGGCGACGAGGTCTCCGCGCTGGTGCCGGACGGGTTGTTTCATGAGCAACCGGTTCAGCCTGGCGATGCCGCGACGCTGGTGTGGCTCGACCGCGACGTGCATTGGATGGCGAACGCCTGAAATCCGCGATACCCTGCGCGCCCAGAGGAAGGATGGGCCGGATGGAAGCGGACGATCGGGAAATTCGGGAACTGGAGCGCGCGGCGGAATGGCGTCTTCGAAAGGTGGACGCCAATCCCGCCGACGAGCGCAGCGCCAGGGCGGCGGCGCAATTGTTTAAACTGGCGGAGGATCTGCGCCGCGGGGCGGACGAAAAACTGCTTTACGAGTATCGTTGCGTTTGCAACTGGCTGAGCGAGTCGGACGGGATTTCCGATTTTGTCCTGCGCGCGGAGGATTACCGGGCGATGGTCGGATTCGGGGAATGGGCGGAAACCGGGGACGATTATGTGCGGGCGCTGATCGGGCTGGCGCGGGAGACGTTTGGGATGGGGTGAAAACCCTCGGTCGTCACCCGTCGGTATAGGCCCACAGCACGTCCGGCGGCAGTGCCACCGTCACCTGATCGCCCTCCGCGTGCCGCGCGGCGCTGCCGACTTCCATGGCTTCGACGGTCGTCCCCAGGAGGGCAAGTTCGTAGACGGTCTGGGTACCCTGGTAGTGGCGGGAGAGCACTTTCGCCGGAAACTGGTTCGGCCCAGGCAACGGTGGCGCCATGACGACGTTGTCGGGGCGGAGCGCGACTTTCACCGCGGTATTGGGGGTCACGTTGGCGCCAAGGCGGGCCAGAAGCTGGTCGCCGCCGATGGCGATGGTGCCGAATCCGTCCTCTCGCGACACCGCGATGCCCGCCATTTGGTTGGTGGCGCCGGTGAAGCCCGCGACGAAGAGGTCGGCGGGATTGTTGTAAAGTTCCAGCGGCGAGGCGAGTTGCAGCATTTTCCCGTCGCGCATGACGCCGATTCGGTCGCCGAGAACCACGGCCTCGGTCTGGTCGTGGGTCACGTAAAGCGCGGTCAGTCCGACCCGCTTAATGATGCGGCGCAGGTCGTCGCGCAGGCGTAACCGCAACTGGGCGTCGAGGTTCGACAGCGGTTCGTCCAAAAGCAGGATTTGCGGTTGGTAGACCATGCTGCGCGCCAGGGCGACGCGCTGCATCTGGCCGCCGGACAATTGGGTCACGGGCCGGTCGGCGTAGCTGGAGAGTTCGACCAAAGCCAACGCTTCCTCGACGCCTTTGGCGATGTCGGCGCGGGAGGCGCCGCGTGCTTTCAGCGGATAGGCGACGTTCTGGCGCACGGTCATGTGCGGCCAGACGGCGTAGGACTGGAAGACCATGCCCAGATTGCGCGCCCGCGGCGGCATCAGCACGCCCGCCGCCGGATCGGTATAGACGTTGCCGCCGATGACGATGCGTCCGGAGGTCGGATGCTCAAGCCCGGCGACGCAACGGAGGGTCGTTGTTTTGCCGCAGCCGGAGGGGCCGAGCAGAACAACGATTTCCCCGGCCTCGACCGTGAAGCTGACGTCGTCCACGGCGGGGCGGGCGCCCGGCGAAAAGACTTTTTCCAGATGTTCGACGCGCAATTCGGAGGACATGTCGGGCCTTACAATTCGAAACCGGCGTTATTGGCGGTAGCCGTAGGTTTTGTTCCAGTCTTCCAGCCATTTGTCGTGCAGCGAGACGAACTGGCCGAAGTCGGGGGTCCAGATTTTGTGTTTCGCGGCATCGAACATGTCGGGCGCCATCGGCGGGTTCTTTAAAGACGTCATGTTGCCCTGATCGCGAATCGATTGGAGCTGGCCTTCGTCCGACAGCACCCAGTCCATCCACAGGCGCGCGGCGTTCGGGTAACGCGCGCTTTTGGCGATCCCGGCGCCGTAGGGGACGATCACGATGCCCTCCGATGGGTAGACGGCGTCGATGGGGGCGCCGTCTTTCTTCTTCGGGAACACGATGTTGTAGATCAGTGGCGCGATGCCGATTTCGCCGCGCACGACGGCGTCGGACAGCGGCCCGCCGGAGGGGAAGAGTTTCGGTTTGGTCGCGGCCTGTTTGGTCCAGTAGTCCTCGCCCAGTACCTGACGTTCGAACATGATGCGGCTCCAGGTGGTGCCGCCGGAGGGGCCGATGACCTGGCCGATCTGACCCGCGTATTCGGGTTTGGTCAGGTCCATCCAGGATTTCGGCGGATTTTTCACCAGTTCCGGGTTCCAGGCGAGCGACCAGGCGGGGGTCGTCGTGGGCCAGAGTTTGGGGTGGACCAGCGCGGCCGGCATGTAGTCGGCGGCGTTGGGCGGGGTGTAATCGGCGAAGAGGTGGGCGATTTCGGCGGTTTGGCCGCGGTCGGAGTGGTCGACGACGTCGGCTTCGAGTTTGCCCGCGGCGGCCTCAGACTTCACGCGCGTGATGAGCTGGCCGCCGGAGGCGCGGACGAAGTTCACCTTCACGAAGGGGAAGCGCTTGTTGAAGTCGCGGATGACGTCCTGCTGGACCTCGGCGAAGGTGGAGCTGAAGAGGGTCATCTGGCCCTCTTTCTTCGCGGCGTCGATGACCGCGCCCGGTGGTTCGTACGGTTTGGCGGCGCGGGCCGGTCCGAAATGGCCGATCAGGCCAAGGGACGCCAGGGAGCCGAGCGCGTGGCGGCGGGTCAAATGCATGACGATGATTCTCCGTTAACCGCTGCGGGCGACGCTGGTGGACGCGCCGGTGGACAGCCAGTTGGTGAAAGTGATCAGGACGCCCAGAAGCACCATTTGCACGAGGGAGAAGGCGGCGGTGATGCCGATGTTACCGCCCTCGTAATAGCCAAGGAGCTGTACGGCCATGACCATGGTACCGCTGGAGTAGAGAAAGAGGGAGGAGCCGAGTTCCCGGATGGAGAGGATGAACAGCAGCGTCATGGCGGCGACGACTCCGGGCCGGGCCAAGGGTAGCACGATGCTGGAGATGGTCATGACGGTGCCTCGGCCGCAAATCCAGGCGGCTTCTTCCAGTTCCCGGTGGATTTGCAGGAGCGACGTCGACAAGGCTTTCACCGTGTCCGGGATGAAGCGGGCGACGAAGGCGAGCGCGAGAATCCAGAGTGTCCCGTAGATGCCGCCTGGCAGGCCGATCCACGCCCAGAGATAGGCGACGCCGATGACGAGGCCGGGGATGGCGACGGGGATGGTGGTGATGACGTCGATGGTGCGTCGCGCCGGGGCTTTGGTGCGGGTGATGGTGTAGCCGATGGCGAAGGCCAGGATGCCGCCGACGATCGCGGTGAGAATGCCGACCTTCATCGAATTGATAATCGAGGTAACCGTCAGCGGGTTGTCGAGCATCTTGGTGAAATGCTGCCAACCATACTGTTTCATCTCGAAGATACTCGGGATGTCGCGGATGAACATGAATTTCCGGAAGGCGGCGACGATCAAGGCGAGGGTCGGCAGGACCACGACAATGAGCAAATAGACGATGGCGAGCCCCAGGGTCATGAAACGCCAGGGGCCGAGGTTCAGGGAGCGGGGACGGAAGGCTTTGCCGGCCACCGTCGTATAGCTGCGGGAACCGACGATGCGTTGTTGCGCGTAGACCAGAAACCCGGTGACGATCATGAGGATCACCGCCACGGCGGCCGCGGTGTTGTATTTCGGTGGCGACCAGGCGGTCAGCGCGAAGATATAGGTTGTCAACACATTGATATTGGCGGGCGAGCCCAGCACGGCGGGGATGCCGTAGATCCCCAGCATGACGATGAAGGACAGCAGCATGCCCGACAGGATCGCCGGCATGATCAGCGGGAAGGTGACGGTCGCCATGGTGCGTGTGGCGCTGGCGCCGGAGATTTCCGCGGCTTCTTCCAGCGAGGGGTCCATGTTGCGCAGTGCCGCGGCGGTGAACATGTAGACGTAGGGCGCGTAGTAGATCCCGAAGACGAAGATCATTCCGGGCATCGAATACATATCGACGCGGATCGACAGTCCGGCCTTGGCGAGGATGAGGTTGAGGAGGCCGGTTTTGGGCGACCCCAGGATCGCCCAGGCGACGCCGGCGACGAGGGGGGGGACGAAGAGAGGCAGCATGCCCGCGCTGGCGATCAGGGCTTTGCAGGGTGTGTTGGTGCGGACGACAACCCAGGCGAAGGAGAGGCCGATGGCGACGGCGACGATGGTGCCGCCGCCGCAGGCGATCAGGGAGTTCAGCAGGGCGCTCGCGACGTTGGGGTTCATCGCGACGTCGATGAAATTGCCGATTGACAAATCGGACAATTTGTAACCTTCGACGACGGGGTTCGTCGTGGTCAGCGCGCCGATCAGCAGCATCGCGGTGGGGTACACCACCAGGAACGCCAGAATGGCGATCAGCAGGCCTGACCATGCCCAGGGCAGCAATGCCCGCGCGCGATTTCCGTCCACCCAGAGTCCTCCCTCGTCGATCGCGGTTCCTGTCACACCCGCGGGGGCCCTGGCAACGGCCGATTGTCATAAAAAACCCGAAACCCCCTGGGCCCTGGCGCCTCCAGGTCCGTTGTCATGGCAACCGGAGGTGCTGGTGACGCTCGGCGGGACTGCCTGGCCCGTCATCGCCGGTGGCGGGCGGCGATCCACGATGCGATCGAAATCGCCGCCTTAAAGGCACGGATGGCGGCCCTTCGGCGACCTGGGCGACGGTCGCTGTTCACAGCGGTTTGGTATTATCTCCCCCGGTTACCTCCCCTGGCCACCTCCCCTGTCACCTCCCCTGTCACCTCCCTCTGGGCGACAAGATATAAGCGATCAAATCGTCGGTTTCGTTATTGCTGAGATGCAAATCGGGCATCCGTTCGTGCGGCGTGCGGAGGAACACGCGCAGGGCCAGGGCCGAGAGGTCGCGGTTCGCGGCGACGGCGGCGAAGGTCGGCGCGCCATTGGCCGCGCCGGCGCGCGCGCCGTGCGGAACGTGGCAGTTGGCGCACCAGGCCTCCGCCAGTTTTTTGCCGGCCACGGGATCGCCGGTGTCCTGCGCATGGGCCAGGACCGGCAGCGCGGCGATGGCCAGTATCGAAAGCCCGGCCAGCAAGCCTGGCCGGCTTCTTTTGGGGGAATGAGAGGGGGATGCGGACATGGGAGCATGACGCCGCGGCGGGGGGCCAGACGCATTGACGCAGGTCAAGCGGCGTCACGATGGTCACCGGGCCGGCAGGACCGAAGCGAGGGGCCCGGTGGATCCGAGGAACACCGCGTAGCCCTCGATATCCTCGCCCCCCCAGGTTCGGGCGAGGCGGGCCGCCGCGGTGGGCGCGCGCCAGTCCTCTGGTGCCGGCGGGCCGCTGTAGCGTTCGGGCCGGATCAGAAGGCCTCGCCCGGTTCCCGGCGCGCGCGGCAGGGCGAAGGTCTCCCAGTGCGGGCCGATGGCGACGACCTTCGATCCCGGCGGCAGCCACCAGGCCAGTTCGGCCGCCAGACCGTAGGGCTCGGCCGCGACGAAATCGGCGCCGGCGGCGAGTCGCGCGACCTCCACGCGCGCGGCGAGGTCCGGCCAGCCGAACATTTGGCGGGCGGCGGGATCGCGCGCGCCGGGCAGGACGGGCCAGCCGGACACGACGTGCGCGGAGACGGCCAAGGTCACGGCGAACCCAATCGCGCAGGAGGGCGCGATCCAGCGCCGCCAGGCGGGCGCGGTCAGGCCGGCGGCGGCCACGACGGCGGCGGGATAAACGATCGCGGGCCAGTTGCCCTGCACCCGGTCGCCGATCGCGTGTTGCAGAAACATCAGCATGGGCGGCACCGACAGGGCCGCCAGCAGCATCCAGGCGGGATCGCGCGCGCGCGCGGCGGTGCGCCGGATGGCCCAGACCGTGCCCACGATACACAATACGAACACGCCGGGCGTCGCGAGTCCCGCCTGGCCCGCCACCAGCTCCGCCAGGAACGTCGCGGCCCGCTCTGGTTGCCAATGCGCGACCCGCCCGCCCTGGCGCGCGAATCCGGCCCATCCGTGGTCCGCGTTCCACGCCACGACCGGCAGGAAGACGAGCGCGGCGGCCAGCACGCCCAGCCAGGGCGCGGGATGGCGCAGGGCGCGCGGCATCGCGATCAGCGCGAACAGCCCGAGCCCCAGGGGCAGGAACACGCCGGTGTATTTGCTGGCCATGGCGAGGCCCGCGCAGACGCCCGCGATCAGCCACCAGGCCGGTCCGCCGCCCATGGCGATCCGCGCCGCCGCCCACAACGTGGCGGTCCAGAAAAACAACAATGGCGTGTCCGGTGTCATCAACACCGCGCCAACGCCCATCAGCAACGTCGCGTTCAACAGCGCCGCCGCCGCCAAACCGGCGCGGCGGCCGGGAAACAGCCGCTCCGCCGCGTCCCACAGCAAGACCGAGCCCAGCGCCGCTGAAACCGGCCCCAACAGACGGATCCCAAGAGCGCCCTGCCCCGCCAGTTCCGTCCCCAGCCGGATCCACAACGCCACCATCGGCGGATGATCCAGGTACCCGGCGGCCAGGGAGCGCGACCAGACCCAGTAATAGGCCTCGTCCGGCACCAGTGGCAGCACGGATGCGAGCCACAGGCGGCCGGCGGTGAGCAGTGCCAGGAGGACGAGGCCGGTTCGAGGGGTCATGCCGGGCGTTGAGCCCGCCCGGATTGGGATGTCCCGAATTGGGATGTCCCCGACTGGGATATCCCCGGCCGGGATATCAACGCGCCCGCCAGACCAGGGTCGACGAAACCGCGTAGTTCCAAACGACCCCGATGATCGCCCCGATGGCCCCCGCGACGGTCCAGGCGGTATTGGTTTCGTAAAGCGTTTTGGCGATGCCGATATTGGCGATCGCGCCCACGCCGCAGACCGCCAAAAACAGCACCAGCCCACGCCACAATCTGGGCCCCTTCAGACGCTGGTCGGCATAGGTGACGGCATTGTTCAACTGAAAATTAAAGATCATCGCGACCACGGTGGCGATCGTCTGCTCGACGCCGAAGTTCAGCCGGGTAAATTTCCATAGCAGGCCCAGCACCGTCAGATGCACCATCACCCCGAAAGCGCCGACAATCGCGAAGGACAGGAACCGGAGCGGCAAATACCCCCCAAACGTCTTGTCCAGCAACAATCCCCCAAACTGGATCATCACCTGCGCGTTCAGCTTACTCTCGCCCGCCTGACGCTCGTGAAACGCGGCGGGGACTTCCTTGACACGCAAGGGGGCCGGCGAACTCAACACCAGATCGAGCAGAATCTTGAAGCCCTGGCCGGTCAGATGACCCGCGAGATCGTCGAACAAGGTCCGCGGCAGCATGAAAAATCCGCTCATCGGATCGGTCAGCTTCACCGGCAGCACGCGCTGCGCCAGCCAGATCCCGCCGTCCGAGAGCATATGGCGCCAGCGATTGGCGAGCCCGTCGTTGTTGCCGCCGTCCACGTGCCGGCTGGCCACGGCGAGGTCGTACTGGCCCGACGCCAGTTCGTTCAGCATGACCGGCAGCCGGGTCTCGTCATGCTGCAAATCGCCATCGATCACCGCGACATACCGGGCGGAGGACGACAACGCGCCCTCGATCACCGCCGAAGCGAGACCGCGGCGCCCGACGCGCCGGAGGCAGCGGACCCGGGGATCGAGCGCGGCGATCCGGCGAACCTCGGCGGCGGTGCCGTCGGGACTGTTGTCGTCGACGTAGATCGCTTCCCAGTCGATGCCGCGCAACGCCGCGTCCAGCTTCGCGATCATGGGCGCGACGTTCGGGCGTTCGTTGTAGCATGGCACGATCACGCTCAACATCGGCGTGGCGCCGGTTTGTTCGGCGAAGCTCAGCGGCTGGCCCTCTTTCATGACGTGGCGTTCCCATGTTCCGATTCCGGCGGGATGGTGCCATGGAAATGGTGTCTCAATGGTGGCACGGCGATTAAAAATGCACCATTGCCCAGATCGCGCGGGGCGGGAAAAAAGGCGCCACCTCTCTTGCGCGGCCCGGTGCGCGCCGCGCCGGCCGGAGAGGCATCGACGGGGTCAGTGCCTCGGGTCCGGCCAACATTCCGGAACCCTGGACGCCGGAATCGCGCCGCCGCGAGTCAGCGCCGGACAGGCTTAGAACGGAACGCCCGCGAGGCTGCGGCTGGTGCGAATGGTCTGTAACGTCTGCACCCGGCCGACCGTGGGCAAACCGGTCAGTTTCTGCGTCAACTGGTTCTCGTGCGCGGTGTCGCGGGCGACGAGGCGCAGCAGGAAATCGCCGCCGCCACGGATCATGTGGCACTCGCGCACTTCGGGCCACTGCGCGACCTGCTGTTCGAAGGCCGCCAGGACGGCTTCCTTTTGGCTGTCCAGCCCGACGATGGCGAAGACGGTGATCTCCCAGCCCAGCTTCTGCGGATCGGTGTCGGCGTGGTATCCGCGGATGACACCGGCTTCCTCCAACGCGCGCACCCGGCGCAGGCACGGCGGCGCGGACACGCCGGCGACCCGCGACAGCGCGATGTTCGTGATGCGTCCGTTCTCCTGCAAAGCCGCCAGTATACGCCTGTCGATGGCATCGAGGTGCGCCGGTGTTTCTGTTGTCGGTGTTTTCATCTATCTGGCTACCAAGGGTCTGGCGGAGGTACGAGTATATTGCGCCGCGCGCCACGGACAAGGGGGGGCATCCTTCTGGCATCCGGGCGAGGATGGAAAGACCTGGGGCTCCGCCCCAGACCCCGCGGGGGCTTTGCCCCTCGACCCCACCAGGGCGGGGGCCCCCCGCCTTCGCAGGGGCAAGCCTGGACCCATTTCATTGGGATGTTTCAGGAAGGGGGGCCATCCGAGGCGGTTCGACGGCCACGATAGGCCCCCCTCCCTGAAACATCCCAAAGAGTCGGCATCCAAGGCCCTGCCTTGGTGGGGGTTGAGGGGGCAACGCCCCCCGCGGGGTTCGGGGCAGCGCCCTGGGACTCTCCTCCCGCGGATGCGAAGGTTGCGCGAAGCGCCGCGCCGCCATAACGTCCGTCCCCGACACGCCGCCCGATCCGCCGGGACGGACCGGCGCACAACATAGAACGAGGATGCCCGCATGAGCGACAAACGGACCGTGACCATCACCCTGGACGGGACCAACAAGAAGTCCGTCATCCCCCTGATGTCTGGCACGGCGGGCGCCGACGTGTTCGACATCCGCAAGGTCTATGGCGAACTCGGCCTGTTCACTTTCGACCCAGGCTATGGCGCGACGGCGTCGTGCGAGAGCAAGATCACGTACATCGATGGCGATGTCGGCGTGCTGGAATATCGCGGCTATCCGATCGAGCAGCTCGCCGAGAAGTCGAACTTTCTGGAAGTTTGCTACCTGCTGCTGAACGGCGATCTGCCGAACGCGGAACAGGGCAAGGACTTCGAGATGGGTGTCATGCGGCACACGATGCTGCACGAACAGCTCCGCACCTTCTACAACGGTTTCCGCCGCGACGCGCATCCGATGGCCGTCATGTGCGGCGTGGTTGGCGCGCTCTCCGCCTTCTATCACGACAGCCTGGACATTCACGACGCCGAAAGCCGCCGCATCTCCGCGTTCCGGCTGATCGCGAAAGTCCCGACCATCGCCGCATGGGCGTATAAATACTCGGTCGGCCAGCCCTTCGTTTATCCGCGCAACGACCTGACCTACGCGGAAAATTTCCTGCACATGTTCCATGCCGTTCCGGCGGAAGAATATAAAATCAATCCGGTGCTGTCGAAGGCGATGGACCTCATTATGATCCTGCACGCGGATCACGAGCAGAACGCCTCCACTTCCACCGTGCGTCTGGCCGGGTCCACCGGGGCCAATCCCTTCGCCTGCATCGCGGCCGGCATCGCCAGCCTGTGGGGCCCCGCGCATGGCGGCGCCAACGAAGCCGTGCTGAAAATGCTGACCGACATCGGCCATGTCCGCAACATTCCCGACTTCCTGGAAGACGTGAAGGATCGCGGCAACCACGCGAAACTCATGGGCTTCGGCCATCGCGTCTATAAGAACTACGACCCCCGCGCGAAGATCATCCAGAAAGCCTGCCACGACGTGCTGCGCGAACTCGGCATCAAGGGCGACCCGCTGCTGGATCTGGCCATCGAGCTGGAGAAAATCGCGCTCAGCGACAAATACTTCATCGACCGGAAACTGTACCCGAACGTCGATTTCTATTCGGGCATCATCCTGAAGGCGATGGGCTTCCCGACCTCCATGTTCACCGCTCTGTTCGCTGTGTCCCGCACCGTCGGCTGGGTCGCGCAGTGGAAGGAAATGATCGAGGATCCGGATCAGCGCATCGGCCGTCCGCGCCAGATCTACACCGGCCCGGCCACCCGCCCCTACGTCGACACCGACAAACGCGGCTGAAACCAAACGGAGGGGGCGGGCCACCGTCCCCTCCCCGCCTTCTCCTCCTCCCTGGGTGTCCCCCCTACGGTGGCCGTACATCCGCGGAATGAAAATCCGCCGTCTGGCACGCACTCTCCTCGTCATGGCCCGACCTGGTCGGGCCACCGGTAGTGCCAGAAAGGCGGGATTGCGCCGCTCCCGGTCCCCCGATCGAGTCGGGGGATGACGAGGAGATGTTGTGCCTGACTTCGAATTTTCATTCCGTGGATGTACGGCCACCGTAGGGTGTCCCCCCGGGACAGGCGGAGGGCTTATCGCCGCACCGGCGCCTCCGCGCGTTCGAACATGCCATAGTCCCGTTCGGTCGCCACCAGCCGGACCCGCGCGCCCTCGGGCACACGCCTCGCATCGTCCCGCGCCGCCGCCATGTCCCGCCAGGACAGGGCGAGCAAAAACGAGCCCGGCGTCAGCAACGCCTCGTACATATCCCAGTCCTCCAGCCCCGGGGCGCCTTCGATCCCGCGCGACACCTCCGCCGGGTCCATTCCCGCGGCCGGTTCGATCAACGAGATCGCCCCCCGCGCGCCGGTCCCGCCGGTCTGTCCCACCCGCAGCCGGTAGTGCCGAAAAATCTCCGTCCGGCCGAGATCCTGTGCCTGGCGGTGGCCCGGGTGCGCCCGCCACCGCGCCAACGCCGCCTCATCCGCCCATACCGACAGCGACAAGACCCAGCCGGCCCGGCGCAGCGAACGATACCGGATATTTTCGACAAACCCCTCGATCCCCAGCAACTCCGGCCGCAACGCCCCCGCGAGGCCCAGATAATCCTCCCAACGCTCGGGCTTCGGCTCAACCTCGAACACAACGGCATACATCGCGAATTCCTCTCCCGGCTTCCCTTGGCGCGGCGGTTCCTTCCCCCCATACACCTCCGCCACCCAACCGCGTAGGATCGCCGCGCCGGCCCGCCTCCCCCGTCCGCGCCGCAAAGGAGCCCTCCATGTCCACTGCCCCACGCCGCGCCGCGTTTGCCCTGCTCGCTTTCCTCGCGACTCCGCTCTCGGCCGTCCCCCTCGCAACCGCCATCGCGGGCGAGGTCGTGGTGCTGACCGCCGGCGCCTATAAACCCATCCTCCTCGACGTGACCGGCGAGTACGAAACCGCCAGCCGCGAAACGCTTGGCATTTCGAACGACACCGCCGGCGGCGTCTCCGCCCGCATTGGCCGCGGCGAGGAAGTCGACCTCGTCGTCCTGCCCATGGCCGGGCTCGCGGCGCTGGAGGCACAAGGGAAAATCGCGCCCGGCACAGCCGTGCCGCTGGCCAAATCCGGCATCGGCGTCGTCGTCAAGGAAGGCGCCCCGAAACCCGACATTTCCACCGCCGATGCCTTCAAAAAAGTCATGCTGGCGACACCGTCTTTCGCCATGATCGACCCGGCGGCGGGCGGATCCTCCGGCATCTACCTCGCCAAACTGTTCGAAACGATGGGCATCGCCGAGCAACTGAAACGCAAAACCGTCCTCGTGCCCGGCGGCCTGACCGCATCTCGTGTCGACAACGGAGAGGCCGCGATGGCGCTGCAACAAATCAGCGAACTGCGCGCCGTCCGCGGGGTGCAGTTCGTCGGCCCCTTGCCCGCGGAAATCCAGAATTACACGATTTACGGCGGCGCCATCCCCGCCAAGGCCCGCCGCCCAGAGGCCGGGAAGGCGCTGTTGCTGTTTCTTCAATCCGATGCCGGACAACGCGCTTTGGCCGCGCGGGGGCTGGAAAAACCCTGACCGGCCATCGCTCGCGCGTTACTCGGGTTCGGATTTGACTTCCGGGACTTTCCACCACACCCACAGGAAATTCAGCGCCAGCAACGCGCCGGTGACCGCGAACACCCAGTTGATCCCAACGCTGGCGGCGATCGCGCCGCCCGCCAGCGGCCCCATCGTGTTCCCCACGAAATAGGCCGACGAGATCACGCCATAGGCCATCCCGCGTTGCGCCGGATCGGTCAGCCGCCCCACCATCGCGTTCGACACCGGCAGCACCGCGCCCACGAACAGGCCCAAACCGAAACGCTCCGCCACGAAAGCCGGATATCCCAGCGGCAGCGCCATCGGGATCGTGAACGCCGCCGCGCCGGCCAGACAAATCAGCAGCATCCGGCGGTAGCCGATCCGGTCGCTCCGCCGCCCAAGAAACGGCACCGCCAACACGCCGGCGAGGCCCGTCGCGGAGAACGCCAACCCGCCGAGTGTCGCGAGATCCGGCCGTGTCCCCAGCATCTCCCGCACATACAACGTGATCACCGGGCCCACCGCCTGTGTCGAGAACTGGCCCATCATCATCACGAAAATCACCGCCATCAGCCCGCCGGACGCCATGACCACCCGAAACCCCGCGACCAGCGAGGGCCGGGGCTTGCTCGCATCGGGCGGCGTGAAGCGTTCGGGGACCAGAAGCAGCGTCGCCACGAAGGCGGAAAAACACATGATGCCCGCGCAATAGAAGGGCAGCCGGAAACTGCCGGTCAAATCGGCGATCCCGCCGCCGATCAACGGGCCGGCCAGCGAGCCCACGAGCTGGCCCGTGCTCATCAGACCCAGCGAATACCCCATGCGCTTTTCCGGGACCGACGAGGCGACCATGACGACCGAGGCCGAACTGAACCCGGCCAGCGCCCCCATCCCCGCGCGCAACGCCAGCATTTGCCAGGGGCCTTGCGCGAAACCCATCAGAAACGTGAAGATCGCGATCCCCAGCGTGGACCGCAGCACCATCAGCTTGCGTCCGTACCGGTCCGCCAGCCCGCCCCAGATCGGCGCGGTGAAAATCGCCACGCACGACGTCGAGGCCGCCAGCACGCCCGCCCACATATTGACGGCCGCGGGCGACTCGACGCCCAGATGCGGCAGGAACAACGGCATCAATGGCGCGACGATGCTGAACGCGACGCTCATGATGAACTGAACCCCAACCATGCTCCAAAGGGCCAGGCGCCAGCGGGGTGGTTCGTCCTCGTCCCCGGAAGGACGCGTCGTCGCGATGTCGGTCATCCGCCGCAGCATTCGCGATGCGCCGCGCGGAGTCAAAACCGGGGCGTCGGAATGCAGCGGTTCTAAATACGAACACCTCGCAACAGAGCGCCGATTGCCCTCTTCGCCGATTTTGACCGAACCCATTATGCAACAGTTTGAGGCTTTTTCAGGCCACCCACCATCAATGCGGCGATTTTGCCTGGCGATCCGGCTCGACCTTCGATTCGATCGTCCCGTGAGCGCCCTGGCGTCCCTCATCGCGAAGCTGAAAACCACCTGCGCCGGTCTGCCCGACCGGCGCGAAGGATCGGCCCCCGCGACCTACGCCATGGACGACATCGGTCTGTCGGCGTTTTCCCTGTTCTTCATGGGTAGCCC
>CANJJS010000011.1 GCA_947474705.1 Acetobacteraceae bacterium
GTTCGGCGGCGTGGTCAGCCTCGCGTTCCTTCGCACCCCGCCGGAATGGCGGGTGGCGGTCCCCTTCGCGACCCTGCTGCCGCAGGCGATCTGGCTGGCCGTCGTCGTCCGGCTGGCGCGGCGGGCCGGTCTGGGCCGCTGGGGATAACGGACGGCCTCCGCGCGTCCCTGTTCCAAAGTCATGACATCCTGAATTAAGAACGTTTCCACGCCTTCGCCATGACAGACGCGACAATTTCGTTACCGAAACGCGACACGGACACGACACGCATCGATCATTCTCCCGGTATCGAAACGACGCCGGACGCCCATGCGTCCATCGTTCAACCGGAGTGGAAACCATGGCGGCCTTTCCTAAAACGAGTCTTCTGGACGCGGGCTTCGACGATACCGCCTTGGCGATCGATCCAGGGTTTCTGGATCCGGGACCTGGCGAGGCCGTTGTACCGGATCAGCCTCCGGCGGACTTCGGCATCGACACATTTTTGGTGCCGCCGCCGGCCGGCCTGATCGCTGGCGGTGGCGGCGGTGGCGATCCGGAGCCCGTCGCCGTCCTGGCGGTCGTCGCGTCCAGTGCCGCGAAAACCGAGGGAACCGGCGCCAACAAGGCCTTCACGTTCCTGGTTTCCCGGACTGGCGATACCACCACGGCCGCCAGCGCGGCGTGGAGCGTCGCCGGGCAGGGCGTTCATGCGGCGAGTGCCGCCGATTTCGCGGCTGGCGTTCTGCCGTCCGGCACGGTCAGTTTCGCGCCGGGCCAGGTCAGTAAAACCATCTCGGTCGTTGTCAAAGCCGATTCATCGTTCGAGAGCGACGAGGGTTTCGCCGTCAAATTGTCCGCCCCGTCGCCCGGTGCCATTTTGATGGCGGGAAAAACCACGGCTTACGGAACGATCCTGGATGACGATAAGCCAACGGTTTCAATCGCGGCCCAGAACGCGGTGAAATTGGAAGGAACGGGGAATGGGGTGACACCGTTCACGTTCGACGTGACCCGCACCGGGGACCTGAGCCTGACGGCGAGCGTCGGTTGGACCGCCTCAACCGCGTGGCAGGCCGGTAGCGCGACGAATTTCGATTTCGCGGGGGGTGTTATCCCCGGTGGGGATTTGACGTTCGCGCCGGGAGAAACGCACAAGCTTATCACCGTCAATATCGTCGCGGACAATGAAATCGAGCCGGACGAAGAGTTTTCGGTTCATCTCGGTTATAATGGCAGCGGCACCGCGATCGGGACGAGTTACGCCACGGCCACCATTCTGAGCGACGACCATTATTCGTTCGCGTATCTCGAAGAGTCGACACCGTCGCTCGTCGAGGGCAACAGTGGCGTCACGCCGTACAACTTTATTCTGACCCGGGGCGGTGGGGATATGAATCGTCCGGTCAGCGTGAACTGGTCGGTTCCGGCGATGCCCAACGCGGGTGTGATCGCGGCGGATTTCGCTAGTGGGGTATTGCCATCGGGCACGGCCACGCTGGCGGCCGGACAGCTCAGCACGATTATTACCGTGAATATCGCTGGAGATTCCGTGGTCGAAGGCGACGAAAAATTTCATGTGGTTTTGGACAACCCGTCCTACGGGCTGTGGTTGACCCATTCGGAGGCGGTCGGGACGATCCAGAACGACGATGGCCCGGCCTTCGCCGCGCCAACGCCGAAATTCGCGTTCGAGAATCTTCGCGCGGAGGAGATGGATCTCATCGTCGCCGATTTGAAAAAATTCGGCCCCGATCTGGGCGATGCCGCGATGAAATTCCTGGACGGCGCGCCGCCGCCGGAGACGGTCGAGGATATGGTGAAAGTACTGCTGGATTTGGGCGATATGGATGTTTTCCGGATGCTCGCCGCGTTCGATCCGTATTTGGAACCATTGTTCGGTCGTGTCGACGAACCCTCCGCCGGCGTGTTGGCGGGTGGTTGGGATTTCGGGACCGGTGTGGATCCCGCGAAGATGGCGCCGGCGCGCGATATGTTCGCCTGACGCTCCCCCCGCGGGTCTGTCAGCCCGCGGGGACCCGACGGGCTTGTCAGCCCGCGGGGACCATCCGGCCCAAGGACCGCCCGCCAAACAGATGCAGATGGAAATGCGGGACTTCCTGACCGCCGTGATCGCCCATGTTGGCGAGAACGCGGTAGCCCGGGTCTTCCAGGCCCAGATCCCGCGCGACCTCGCCGGCGGCGCGGAAGAAACCGGCGATCTCCGCCTCGCTGCCCTTGGCGCTGAAATCGGCGAAGGAGCAGTATTTCCCCTTCGGAATCACCAGCACGTGGATCGGGGCCTGTGGGGCGATGTCGTGGAACGCCAGCGCCCATTCGTTTTCGAAGACTTTCCGGCAGGGGATTTCCCCGCGCAGGATGCGGGCGAAAATATTGGTGTCGTCGTAGGGCGGCAGTCCGCTGACGGTCATCGTAACTCTCCCTTTACAAGATCAGGGGATTTTCGTGGTGTTCAGCACCCGCGCGACGAGGCTGGTTTGCGCGCGGGAGGCTTTTTCGGCGATGCCGCTGACGCCTTCGCGGCGCATCAGTTCCGCCCAGACTTCTTCTGGCGCGACGCCGGTGGAGACCCAGACGACCAACAGGTGGTACAGCACGTCGGCGCTTTCCGAGATCACCGCGTCCTTGTCGCCGCGCACGGCCTCGATGATGCATTCGACCGCTTCCTCACCGAATTTCTGTGCGACTTTGGCGGGTCCGCGCGACAGCAGGCGGGCGGAATGGCTGACGGTGGGGTCGGCGTCGCGGCGGCTCATGACCACCGACCAGAGCCGGTCGAGCACGACGGCGCCGGTTTGTTCCGGCACCTGGATGTTCAAGGCACGTTTCAGCTTGCCGACGGTTTTCGACGTGACCGTGGCCTTGCGGGGGGCTTTGGTCTTACGCGGTGCTTTGAGTTTCGTCGTCTTTGGCATGATCAGGCGGCCTCCCGCGGCAGGCGAACCGGTTGACCGGCGGCGTCCAGGGCGTGTTTGACCTGGCCGATGGTGAATGTGCCGAAATGGAAGACGCTGGCGGCGAGCAGGCCCGTCGCGCCGGCTTTGGCGCCCTCCACGAAATGCTCCAGCGTGCCGACGCCGCCGGAGGCGATGACGGGCACGCGCACGGCGGCGCAGACCGCGCGCAGCAGGTCGAGGTCGAAGCCTTTGCCGGTGCCGTCGCGGTCCATGCTGGTCAGCAGAATCTCGCCCGCGCCAAGGGAGACGACCTGTTTGCACCATTCGATCGTGTCGATGCCGGTGTTGCGGCGGCCGCCATGGGTGAAGACCTCCCATTTTCCGGCGGCGGTTTGTTTCGCGTCGACCGCGACCACCACGCACTGGCTACCGAATTTCACCGCCGCTTCCCGCACCAGTTCCGGCCGCGCGACGGCGGCGGAGTTGATGGAGCATTTGTCGGTGCCCGCCAGCAGCAGGCGGCGCATGTCCTCGGTGGAACGAATGCCGCCGCCGACGGTCAGCGGCAGGAAGACCCGCGCGGCGGTGCGGGAAACGACATCGAGGATGGTGTCGCGGTTTTCGTGGCTGGCGGTGATGTCGAGGAAGGTCAGCTCGTCCGCGCCCGCGGCGTCATAGACGGCGGCCTGTTCCACCGGATCGCCGGCGTCGCGCAGGGAGACGAAGTTCACGCCTTTGACGACGCGTCCATCCTTGACGTCCAGACAGGGAATCACCCGGAGTTTCAACATGATGGGCCTCTTAGACTCCACGCGCCGCGCGTGTGGCAAGCGAATATGCTGAAAGAAAGGCCGCGGACGCTGCCGTGGACAGATAAGTTCTGGATTGGTCGAGGCCGCGATCAGCCGCCGAACAGGGCCAGCGCCTCCGCCGGCTTCACGCGGCCGTCGTACAGCGCGCGTCCGACGATGGCGCCCTCGATTCGGGTACCCGCGGCCACGCGCCTCAACGCCGCCAGATCGTCCAGCGAGCCGACTCCGCCGGAGGCGATGACCGGCGTGGTCAGTTTCGCCGCCAGATCGAGCGTCTGGTCCAGGTTCAGGCCCGACAACATGCCGTCGCGGCCGATGTCGGTGTAGATGATGGCGGTCACGCCCGCGTCCTCGAACCGCGCACCGAGTTCGGCGGCGGGGAGGCTGGAGGTTTCCGCCCACCCCTCGGTGGCGACGAAGCCGTTGCGGGCGTCGATGCCGACGGCGATGCGTCCCGGGAACGCCTTGCAGGCCTCGATGACCAGCGCGGGGTTTTTCGCGGCGGCGGAGCCCAGGATAACGCGGTGAACGCCGGCGGTGAGCCAGGTCTCGATGCCCGCCATGTCGCGGATGCCGCCACCGAGCTGCACCGGCAGATCGACGGCGCCAAGAATCGCGGTGACGGCGGCGCCGTTCACGGGCCGGCCGGCGAAGGCGCCGTTCAGGTCCACGACATGCAGCCACTTAAAGCCCGCGTCACGCCAGGCGATGGCCTGCGCCGCGGGATCGTCGGAATAGACGGTGGCCTGGTCCATTTCGCCCCGGCGCAGCCGCACGCAGCTTCCATCCTTCAGGTCGATCGCTGGATAGAGAGTTAGGCTCATGTTTCCGCCACCTGGGCTTTTTTTTGCCGAAGCCGCTTACAATAATAAAAACCCTGCACGATCCGCCCCCGAACCAGCGCGTAATTTGGGTGAGTGCCCCATTTTTCGTAGCCCAGAGCTTCGTACATGTGGATGGCGGCGGTTTGCGTTTCGCGAACGTCGAGGTTCAGCACGTGGTACCCGAGCTCTCGCGCCCGGCTCTCGACGCCAAGCGTCAGCATGCGGGCCAAACCATGCCCGCGGGCATAAGGCGCGACGAAGGCATGCATCAGTTGCGCGGAGAAGGATTGCGCCTCGTTGTTCTTCGGCGGTTTGACGAGGTGGGCGGAGCCGACGACCATTCCGTCCATGCGGGCGACGATCAACTCGCGTTCCGGGACCAGCAGCACGCCCCGATAATAGCTTTCCAGGGCACGGCGCCCAGGCGGATTGACCCAGCCGAAGCCGCCGCCGTCGATGATGGCGGCGTCGGTGGCCTCGCACAAAGCGGCGAGGTCGGCGTCGTCCAGTGTTTCCACCGGTTCGACGCTGAGGCGGGGTCTGGCGCGCGCGGGTTCGGACATGGCGTCAGGGGATCCAGCGCAGGAAGTTGGTCAGAATGCGAATGCCAACCTCCTGGCTTTTTTCGACGTGAAACTGCGTGCCGGCGCGGTTGCCGGCGGCGACGAAGGCGGCGACGGGCCCGCCATACTCGGTCGTGGCGATCGTTTGCGACGGATCGCCGCCCGACAAAGCATAGCTGTGGACGAAATAGGCATGATCGCCGGGATGTAAACCCTCCAGCAACGGATGGACGCCAGGTTCGAAGTCCAGGCCGTTCCAGCCCATTTGCGGCAGGCGAAGTCCGGGTGCGGGCATTTCGGCGACGTCGCCCATGATCCAGCCGTACCCGGCGGTGATCTCGTGCTCCAGCCCGCGTTGAGCCATCAGTTGCATGCCGACGCAAATGCCCAGGAAGGGACTGCCGGCGGAGGTGGCGCGGTCGATGGCGTCCCACATGCCGGATACCGCGTGCAGGCCGCGGGCACAGTCGGCGAAGGCGCCTTGTCCGGGCAGCACGATCCGGTCGGACGTGGCGACGGTGTCCGGGTCGGCGGTGACCAGAACCGAGGCTGCGATGCCGGCGCGTTCGGCGGCCAGTGCCAGGGCGCGGGAGGCGGAGGCGAGGTTGCCGCTGCCATAATCGACGACGGCGATTTTCATGGCGCGGCCTCCGCCAGCATCGCGTGTGCCGCCAGATCGGGACGGGCATTGAACAGGCGGAGTCGTGCCTCGTCCTCGTTGCCCGCCGCGACGACTCCGGTTTCCAGGTAGCCTTGGCGGGCGGCGGACCAGCGCAGGAGGTCCCGGCCGGAGAAGCCCAAAAGCAGCGCGACGCCAGCGGTCAGCACCAGGGAAGCGGGCGGGCGCGTCAGAACGAGAACAAGCACGTCCAGTAGCAGAAGCGCCGCGGCGAGGAGCCAAAGCCGGTGCGCCGCGAGCCAAAAGGGACCCCACAGCAAAGCGCCGAACGAAAACCCCTCACGCACGAGGCGCGGCGCGGCATGGGGTTTTTCGTGCGCCGTCCAGATCTTCACAGCGCGCCCTTGGTGGAGGGGATGGCGTCGCCCATGCGCGGGTCCATTTCGGAGGCCATGCGCAGCGCGCGCGCGGTGGCCTTGAAACAGGCCTCGGCGACGTGATGGGCGTTGTGGCCCGCGCGGCGGTTCACGTGCAGCGTGATCATGGCGTTGAAGGCGAGCGCCCGGAAAAATTCCTCGAACAATTCGGTGTCCATTTCGCCGATCTTCGGGCGGCCGAAATCGGCGTTGAAGACCAGGAAGGGGCGGCCGGAGATATCGACGGCGGCCTCGGCGAGGGTTTCGTCCATCGGGATCAGCGCCTGGCCAAACCGGCGGATGCCCCGCTTGTCGCCGATCGCCTTGGCGAAGGCCTGGCCGATGACGATGCCCACGTCTTCCGTCGTGTGATGGAAGTCGATGTGCAGATCGCCGACGGCGCGCACGGTCAGGTCGAACAGGCCGTGGCGGGTGAGCGCCGTCAGCATATGATCCAGAAAGCCGATTCCAGTGGAAATATCCGCTTTCCCTGACCCGTCGAGGTTCAGGGTCACGGAGATGTCGGTTTCCGACGTGGTGCGGGTAATCGTGGCGATGCGGTCCATGCGGCACCCACTACTCCGGCGGGGGGTGGCGGTCCAGATATCTCGCGCGCCGGGGCGCGTTTACAGCGGGTTCGTTCGCCACTTCCGGCGGACGAACCCGCTACGCGTGCCCCGCCACATCCGACAACAACAACGGATCGACCCGCAGCTTCGCCAGCGCCCGTCGCCACTTCGTTTCATGATCGGCATCGAACAGCAGCGGCTCGTCCGCCGGCCCGGACAACCAGGCGTTCTGCTGAATTTCCCGGTCGAGCTGCCCCGGCCCCCAGCCCGCGTACCCCAGCGCGAGGACGCACTCGCGCGGCCCTTTCCCCTCCGCGATCACCTGTAAAACATCGAGGCTGGCGGTCAGGGAAAGGCCGGAATCGACTTTCAGGCTGCCCTCGCCGGTCCAGTCGTTGGTATGCAGTACGAAGCCGCGGGCGTTTTCCACCGGGCCGCCCGCGCACAGGCGGACATCCCGCGCCGGCGGGTTCGGCGCGACTTTTAACTGTGTCAAAAGTTCCACGAAGGTCGGTTTGACCACGGGGCGGTTGACCACCAGGCCCATCGCGCCCTCGGGCGAGTGCGCGCACATATAGATGACGCTCTGCGAAAAGCGCGGATCGCCCATCGCGGGCATCGCGATCAGCAACTGCCCGGTCAGGAAAGCGCTGGCATCCGGGGTCGAGGGTTTGCTTCTGGCCATTCTGGAAATGTGGCGATTTCCCCTCGGCTCCGCAAGGTTTCTCGCGGCCCCCGGCATGGCCCGGTTGCCGCCGCCCGCCACCCAGGATAGGGCTAGGCCCGTTGTTTCTCTGGGACAGGATGCGCCGACATGTTGAGATTGTTCGTGCTCGCGGCCGCTTTGGCGTGGGGTCTGGCGGCGGCCCCAGGGGTGGCTCAGGCCGGGACGCTGGATAATGTGAGGCAAAAGGGGACGATCGCCTGTGGGGTGAATGTCGGGCTTGGCGGCTTCTCGATGGCCGACAGCGCGGGCGTCTGGAAAGGCCTCGACGTCGATGCCTGCCGCGCGGTCGCCGCCGCTGTCTTCGGCGACGCGAGCAAGGTCCGCTACGTCCCTTTGACCAGCGCCAACCGCTTCACGGCGTTGCAGTCGGGCGAAGTGGATATTTTGTCCCGTAACACCAC
This sequence comes from Acetobacteraceae bacterium, assembly GCA_947474705.1. Lineage (GTDB taxonomy): Bacteria > Pseudomonadota > Alphaproteobacteria > Acetobacterales > Acetobacteraceae > Rhodopila. Next base: position 7,830 of record CANJJS010000011.1, read on the forward strand.
GCTGACGTTTTTGCGCGACGCTACCGTTGGTCTGCGCATGGTCATGACCAATTTTTACGACGGGCAGGGGTTCCTGGTTCGTAAGACCGTGAAAGCCGGCAACGTGAAAGACCTCGCGGGCGCGACCGTCTGCATGTTGCAGGGCTCGACGCACGAGCTGAACCTCGCGGACTGGATGAAACAGAACAACATCCAGTTCCAGCTTGTCCTGCTCGACACCACCGACGTGCTGATCAAGGCGCTGCTGTCGGGACGCTGCGACGTGGCGTCGTCCGACAGTTCCAACCTCGCCTCCATCCGCGGCGCCGGCGTGCCCAACCCCGACGACTTCGTCATTCTTCCGGATCGCATCAGCAAGGAGCCGCTGGGCCCGATGGTCCGCCGCGCCGACGACCAGTGGCTGGACATCGTGCGCTGGTCCATGATGGCGATGCTGGAAGCCGAGGAAGCCGGCGTGACCTCCGCCAACGCGGACGACATGCTCGCCAGATCCACCAATCCGACGGTCCAGCGCCTCCTCGGAAAAACCGGCGACTTCGGCAAACTTCTCGGAATCGACAACGCCTGGGCGCTGCACATTATCAAACAGGTCGGCAATTACGCGGAAAGTTACGAACGCAACGTTGGCAAAGGCAGCAGCCTGAAACTGGATCGCGGGCCGAACGACCTGTGGTCGCGGGGCGGGCTGATGTATCCGATCCCCTTCCGCTGAGAGGAACGGCGCCCCCCGCGTGACGCACCGGAACAGCCGCCCGTCGCTGCTCACCCCCTTCCAGGTCCGCGACTTCCGCTTTCAGTTCCCGGCGGACCTGCTGACCTCCTGGGGGATCGAGATGGAGATCCTGATTCTCGGCTGGTACATCCTGGCCGAGACCGGCTCCGTCTTGCTGCTGACCGTCTTCGGCTCGCTCCAATACACGGGCACACTGGTCGCGCCGCTGTTCGGGATGGCGGGCGACCGGTTCGGCCACCGCTCCGTCCTCCGCGCCATGCGCGCCGCCTATGCCGTCATGGCGGTGCTGCTGATGGCACTGGCGTTCACCGGCACGCTGCACCCGCTTTACGTGCTGTGCATCGCCGCCGTGAACGGCATCGTCCGGCCCTCCGACCTCGCCATGCGCTCGTCCTTGGTCGCGGACATCATGCCGAACGACCAACTGATGGCGGCGATGGGAGTCTCCCGCACCACCTCCGACTCCGCCCGCATCTTCGGCTCCCTCGCCGGCGCCTCGCTGCTGGCCTTTCTGGGGATCGGACCCGCCTATGTCGCCATCGCCATTTGCTACGCGCTGGGGTTCTACCTCACCGGCCGGATCCACGGCCGCGCGCCCGGTGTTCCCTCGGCGGGCAAGGGCGGACTGACCTTCCTGCGCGAGGTCAAGGAAGGTCTTGCCTACTGCTGGAACACGCCCAACGTCCACGCCGCGATGTGGATCGCGTTCCTGGTCAATTTGCTGGCCTTTCCCATGACCAGCGGCCTGATGCCCTACGTCGCCAAGGAGGTTTACCACACCGACCAGACCGGCCTTGGCACCCTGATCGCCAGCTTCGCCACGGGATCGCTGTTTGGCTCTTTGACCATCGGCCTGATCGGCCGGTCGCTCCAGCCCGCGCGAGCCATGCTGCTCGCCGCCATCGGCTGGTTCACGCTGGTCCTGATCTTCGTGCAACTCACCCACCCCATCGGCGGCCGGGTCTCGCTGGTCCTGGCGGGGTTCCTGCAAAGCCTGTCCATGGTCCCGCTGGCCACCATGCTGCTGAAAACCGCGGGCGTCCGTTACCGAGGCCGGGTCATGGGCGTCCGCATGCTCGCGATTTACGGCCTGCCGATCGGGCTGATGGCGGCGGGCATCCTGATTCCGCGGATCGGTTTTCACGCCACCGCGACCGGGTACTGCGTTCTCGGCCTGGCGCTGTGCGTCGCGATCGGCCTGTGGTGGCGTAAGGCGATCTGGCCCGCCGACGCGATCGGCAACGCGCGATGACGCCATGCTGACCATTTCCGGCGTCGGCCGCCGCTTTCCCACCGGCACCGAGGCGCTTCGGGACGTGTCGTTACGCCTCCACGCCGGCGATTTCATGGCGCTGCTCGGGCCCTCCGGATGCGGCAAGTCGACGCTGCTGCGGCTGATCGCGGGCCTCGACCAGCCGGACAGCGGCACGCTGCGCTGGGATGCCGGCCATCCGCCCGGACCCGGCGACATCGGCTACGTCTTCCAGGACGCCACCCTCCTGCCCTGGGCCTCCACCGAGGAGAACGTCTGGCTGCCCCTCCGCCTGCGTGGCATCGCCCATGACGCCGCCCGCCCGGAGATCGCCGCCGCATTGGCCCGGGTCGGCCTGACCGGCTTCGAAACCGCGCGCCCCGCGCAACTCTCTGGCGGCATGCGCATGCGAGTCTCCATCGCCCGCGCGCTGGTCACCAGGCCGCGCCTGCTGCTGATGGACGAACCCTTCGCCGCCCTGGACGAGTTCACCCGGCACCGGCTTCAGGACGACCTGCTCGCCATGTCCCGCGATATCGGCTGCACCGTCGTGTTCGTGACGCATTCGATTTACGAGGCCGCGTTCCTCGCCCGCCGGATCGTTCTCATGACCCCGCGTCCCGGCCGCATCGGCTGGGAAATCGCGTCGAAACTGGACCGAAGCGCCGCGACACGCCTCGATCCCGCCTACGCCGCGCTGGTGGCGGACGTAACCCAGGCGATGGCGGCGGCGCTGAACGCGGCATGACATTGCGGGCGCGCCTGGAAAAAATCGTCCGCGCCGATCCCGATCTGATGCGCCTGCTGGACTGCCTCCGGACTCTGGCCCTGCCGGAAGGATGGATCGTCTCCGGCTGCATCTACCAAACCGTGTGGAACACACTGACCGGGCGCCCCCGTGGCACTGGTCTCCAGGACTACGACGTCATTTATTTCGACGCCGATGATCCCTCCTGGGAAGCCGAGGACGCCGTGATCCGCCGCGCCGCCGAAGCCGCCACGGGGTTTCCCGCTCCCATCCAGGTCCGCAACCAGGCCCGCGTCCACCTCTGGTACGAAGCCCGTTTCTGCGCCCCCTACCCTCCCCTGGGCTTCGCGGCCGACTCCCTGACCCGCTATCCCGCCACCGTCCAATCCGTCGCCGCCCGCCTGGACGGCGAGGCCCTGAACATCCTCGCGCCTTTCGGTCTCGACGACATTTTCGACATGGTCCTCCGGCCCAATCCGTTGGGCTTTGCCCGCGATGCCTTCGATGCCAAAGCGGCGCGGGCGCGCGCGGTCTGGCCGGAGGCGGTAGTCGCCCAGGAGAACGGGCGTTGATGCGGCGGATTTTGGCGGCATGGCTGGTGGTGTTGGCGGGTCACGCCTCCGCCGCTTGCGTCGTTCAACCCTTGGCCGGTGTGCCCGTCGATCCCGTTGGCACGACGCTACTGGTCCCCGTCGTCGTCAACGGGATCGAAGGCAGCTTCATCCTCGACACCGGCGCGGGCCGCACTGTCGTGACGCCTGAGGCCGTCGCGCGCTTCGGCCTCGCGCTGGACGAATGGACATCGACCACCATGCGCGGTGTTGGCGGAGTCGAGCGCCGCCGGAACGCCAACCCTCGCTCCCTGACATTGGGCGGTATCGCATTGAAACGCCGCAGCCTGGCTGAGGATTCGACGCTACGGGTCGCCACCCTGCCGCGCGCCAGCGCCGGCGGGCGAACGATCGACGGACTCTTGGGCCGGGATTTCTTGTCCGTCTTCGACCTGATGCTGGATATCCGCCACCGCGTTTTGGCGCTGTACGACGTGCGCGACTGTTCCGGCCGCTTCCTGCCCTGGACTGGCGATTACGTCTCCGTCCCCGTGGAAAACCCCACCGAGAGCGCGCTGATCGTCCCGATCGAACTGGACGGGGTGAAACTTCGCGCTTTGCTCGATTCCGGCGCCGGTTCGACCGTGGTCGCGGCGCCGGGCATGGCGAGGCTTGGCCTGACCGCCGAGGCTCTGGCTGGCGATCCCGTCCACACAATCACCGGTATGGGCCCGAACAGCGTCGCGATGCGGCGTCATCGCTTTGGACATTTGAAAATTGGCACCGAAACGTTTTCCGCGCCGGTGTTTTTGGTTGGTCCGATCCAACTGACGCCGGTCGCGGATTTGCTGCTTGGCGCGGACTGGCTGATGCCGCGCCGGGTTTGGATTTCCTATGCGACGCGGCAGTTGTTCGTGGCACGGGACCGCTGACGCGCGCGGTCGCGACGAGAAGGCGCCCAGAGCCCGCCCGCCGCGCAAACCCTCAGCCCTGAGCTTTGGAAATCGCCTCCCACACCCGGCCCGGAGTCGCCGGCATGTCGAAATGACGGATGCCCAGAGGCGCCAGCGCGTCATTGATCGCGTTCATCGCCGCGGCCATGGCGCCAACCGTGCCTGCCTCGCCCACACCCTTGGCGCCGATCGGATTGACCGCGGTCGGCACTTCCCGCGTGGCGAGCCGGAAGTCCGGCAGTTCGTCCGCGCGGGGCATTTGGTAATCCATGAACGACGCGGTCAGCATCTGCCCGGAGTCGGGGTCGAAGACGATCACCTCGCCCATGGCCTGGCCGATGCCCTGGACCACGCCGCCATGGATCTGGCCCGCGACGATCAGGGGGTTGAGGACTTTGCCCAGTTCCTCGACGGCGGAATAACGCACGATCTCCGTGACGCCGGTGTCGGGGTCGATTTCCACTTCGCAGATATGCGTGCCATTCGGGAAGGTCACGGCGGTCGCCTGGAATTCGCCGCTTTCCGTAAGTCCGCCTTCCTCGCCCGGCGGGACGAAATTCGGATCGAACGACGCGCGGCCGACCGCCGCGACATCGATCGAGCGATCCGTGCCCGCGATGTGGAATTTGCCCTCGCGGAGCTCGATGTCTGTGACCGCGGCTTCCAGCAACTCGGCGGCGAGTTTCTTGGCGCGTTCGATCACCTTGTCCGCCGCCAGCATGACCGCGCCACCGCCAATGCACAGCGCGCCGGAACCGCCGTTGCCTTTTCCGAACGGTAACTGATCGGTGTCGCCTTGTTCGTAAAGGATGTTTTCCAGCGGAATGCCGAAGCGCTGCGAGACAATCTGGCACATCGTCGTTTCCAGCCCCTGTCCGACCGACATGGACCCTGAGCGCAGGATCAGTTTCCCGTCCTCCGCGAAACGCAATGTGGAAAGATCCTTGGCCGGCCGCAGGAAGGGACCGCCCGCGACCTCGATGCAATTCGTAAGACCGATGCCGCGCAGTTTGCCGCGGGATTTCGCCTCGGCGCGGCGGGCCTCGAAAGTGGAAAACTCAGACAGTTCCGCTGCTTTCTCCATGTTGGCTTCGAATTCGCCGCAGTCGTACAGAAAAGTAAGCGCGGTTTTATACGGCATCGCCTCCGGCGGGATCAGGTTGATACGGCGGAGTTCGTAGGGGGAGATGCCGCGTTCGCGCGCCGCGACGTCGATGATGCGCTCGATGGCATAGGTCGCCTCGGGCCGTCCGGCGCCACGATAGGCGGCGGTGGGGACCGTGTGCGTCATGATGCCGCAGACCTCGGCCGAGATCGCTGGGATGATATAGGTGCCCGCGACGCCGCCGACATTGCCGACCGGCCAGCCGGACCGGCCCGTGGTGTAAGCGCCGAGATTGGCGTTCCAGCGCAATTTCAGCGCGGTGATCTTGTTGTTCGCGTCTAGCCCGAGTTCCGCGACGATCTGCATTTCCCGGGCTTGTTCGTCCGTAAGAAAACCCTCGGTCCGCTCGCTGATCCAGCGCACGGGCCGGTTCAGTTTTCGAGACGCCCATGCGACCAGCACGACTTCCAGATGCACACCGGATTTCATGCCGAAGGAGCCGCCGACATCGCCCGGCAGCACGCGTATCTCCGTGTTGGGAATGCCGAAATTCCCGGAGGCCATCCCGTTACGAAGATTGAACGGCGATTGGTTGGAGGCATGCACAACCATGCGCCCGTCCGGCCCGATCTCCGACCATGCGCCGCGGGGTTCCATCGTGTTGGCGGTGACGCGAGACACGGAAAAGGTCAGTTTTGTCACGTGCGCCGAGGCTTTCAGATTCGCCTCGGTCAGATCGGCGTCGCCACGCTTCCACAAATAGCCGATATTGTCTGGGTATTCGTCCCAGACCGCCGGCGCGCCGGAGTCCATGGCCGCGACATGGTCGGTAACCAGGGACAATTCGCTGTAATCGACGACCACCGCCTCGGCCGCTTCCAGGCCGGCCGCGCGGGACTCCGAAATCACCAGAGCGACGGGTTCGCCGACAAAGCGCACGCGGTCGCGCACCAGCAAGGGCCGGTCGGTCTGGGCTGACTTCCCGCCATCCGGACGGGGAAAGCCAATGCCCCCGGGGATTGGCTTCACATTGTCGAGGTCGTCGGCCGTGTAAACCGCTGTTATCCCCGGCATCGCGCGGGCCGCCGCGACGTCGATCCCGGAAATGTTCGCGTGCGCGTGCGGCGACCGGACGAGGATCGCGTGCAGCATCCCGTCGCGTTTGGCGTCGGCGGCGTAGTTGCCGCCTCCCGTCAGCAGGCGGCGGTCCTCGCGGCGCGGTACCGAGCGTGATTCCAAGGTGCTCATGCCATTTCTCCCCTTTACGTCTGCATGCCCCAACGGCGCACGGTGCGATTTTCGATTGTACGGAAGACCACGTTATCCACCAACAGGCCGATCATGATAATCGTGAGAAGTCCCGCGAAGACCTCGGGGATATCCAGTTGGTTCTTGGCCTCGAAGATATACCAGCCCAGACCGCCTTTGCCGGAGGACACGCCGAACACAAGCTCGGCGGCGATCAGGGTGCGCCAGGCGAAGGCCCAACCGATTTTGAGGCCGGAGAGGATGGACGGGAAGGCGGCGGGAATGAGGATTTTGAACACCAGCGACAGGCCCGACAGGCCGTAGTTGCGGCCCACCATCCGCAGCGTGTTGGACACCCCGCGAAACCCCGCATGGGTGTTCAGCGCGACGGCCCAAAGCACCGAGTGCACAAGCACAAACACCAGACTGCCCAACCCAAGCCCGAACCAGATCAACGCCAGCGGCAACAGCGCGATGGCCGGCAGAGGGTTCAGCATCGCCGTCATCAACTCGAGAAAATCGGTGCCGAGTTGCGTCGTGATCGCCAGCACCGTCAGGATGAAGGCCAGGGTAACGCCGGTGGAAAACCCGATCGCCAGCACCTGCAACGACGACCAGATGCGCGCGGGCATCACGCCGGCGGCCATCGCGTCCCACCATGCCTTCGACGTGTCGGACAAAGTCGGCACCAGCAGCGGATTGTCGAGATGCCGCGCATAGACCTCCCACAGGATCGACAGCAGGATCACCAGTCCGACTTTCCGGACCCAGCCCTGATTGTAGAGCCGCTCGAAGACCGTCAGCTCTTTTTCGATAATGCCAAAGTCTTCTTCGCCGCTGATTTCGCGGTGAATTTCGGGGCGGGCGGCCGCGTCAGACATGGTCTTCTTCCTCTACCCGATCGGCGAACAGCATGTCGTGGATGCGCTGTTCCAACAGAGCGGCCTCGGCCGGGTGCGCCACGGGGTCGATGCTGTTGAGTTCGGCTTTGACCTGGCCGGGATGCGGGGTCATCAGCAAGATGCGGTTGCCGATGATGATGGCCTCGGGGATCGAGTGGGTGACGAACAGCACGGTAAAGCGCGTGTCCTCCCACAACCCCAGCAGTTCTTCCTGCATGCGGCGGCGGGTCAGAGCATCGAGCGCCGCGAAGGGTTCGTCCATGAGAAGGATATCGGGCTCCATCGCCATGCCGCGGGCGATGGCGACGCGCTGCTTCATACCGCCGGACAAAGTGTGGGGGTAGGCGTCGGCGAAGCGTGTCAGATGCACCTTCTCAATGTATTGCATGGCCTTTTCGTCGGCGGCCTTGCCCTTCAGCTTGCCCGAGGTCTCCAGCGCGAAAACGACGTTCTGCCGCACGGTCTTCCACGGCAGCAACTGGTCGAATTCCTGAAACACCATCATCCGGTCCGGGCCGGGCCGGACGATTTTCGTGCCCTTCAGGGAGATTTCGCCCTCGGTCGGCGCCATGTAGCCGCCCACGGCCTTCAGCAGCGTCGACTTTCCGCAGCCCGACGGGCCCAGCAGAATGAACCGGTCGGACTGGCGCACCGAGAAATCGACGCGGTAGGTCGCCGTGACCAGATGGTCCCGGGTTTTGTATTGCAGGGTGACACTGCGGACATCCAGCAGCGGCGTCGGGTCGGTCTTGTCAGGCATGGCTCCCCGCGCGTATGGCGGGGCTCTGATAACCCGAACGGGCTCAGGAGGGAAACGGCCATGTCCGAACTGCGCGGCATTCTGCGGAACCACATGAAAGAGAAACTCGCGAAAGGCGAGGTCGTGGCATCGATGACCGTGCGTTTCGCGCGCACGATCGAAATCGCCCAGATCGCGAAAACGGCGGGTTTCGACACGCTGTACGTCGATATGGAGCACAACACGCTGACGCTGGACGCGACCTGCCAGATTTGCATCGCGGCGCAGCAGATCGGCATCACGCCGCTGGTGCGGGTGCCCGCGAACACGCCGGATTATATCTGCCGCGTTCTGGACGGCGGCGCGATGGGCGTTATCACTCCGCATGTCCGGTCCGCGGCCGAAGCGCGCGAGATCGTCGAAATGGTGAAGTTTCCGCCGATCGGGCAACGCTCCGCCGGCGGCGCTTTGTCGCAGTACCAGTATCGCGGCTTCCCGCTGGTCGAGACGCAGGACGCGATGAACGACGCGACGTCGCTGGTTCTGATGCTGGAAACCGCCGATGCGCTGGACAAGGTGGAAGAAATCGTCGCCGTCGAAGGCGTCGACATGATGATGATCGGCAGCAACGATCTCTGCGGCGAACTCGGCATTAAGGGTCAGTACGACCATCCGAAACTGGCCGCGGCCTTCGAACGCGCCATCGCGGCGGCGAACAAGGTGGGCAAATATATCGGCGTCGGCGGTCTGGCGTCGCGCGACGACCTGGTCGCGAAATTCGTGAAAATGGGCGCGCGCTACGTGTCCACGGGCACCGATATGTCGTTCCTGATGGCGGAATGCGTCCGCAAGGCGAAGGCGGTCAAAGACATCGCGATCTGACCGCCGGATCGCGTCCGAACCGCCCGGCCGTACCAAACGGAGACCCGAACCATGACTGTCGCGCGCCAGCTCGCCACGTTTTTGACCCAGACCAGGACCGAAGATCTGCCCGCGCGCGCGTTGGATTACGCGGCGATGATCGTCGCCAGCACCCTGGCCAGCGCCGCGTGCGGGACCGGCATCGACTCCGCCCGCGTCGTCCGCGCGATGGCGCGGGAGCGCGGGGGGCGGGAGGACGCGTCCGTCTGGTTCGACCCGGCCGCGAAACTGCCGGCGGTCTCCGCCATCGAGGTGAACGCGACGCTTAGCGACGCGGCGGCCTCGGACGACAGCGATTTGCGGAATATCGTCCACGCGGGCACACCGCTGACCGCGGCGGCGCTGGCCTTCGCGGAGCGGGAAGGGACTGGCGGGCGCGATGTGCTGACGGCGATCGTGCTGGGCTACGAAGCGGGCGGGCGGATCGCGGAGGCGATGACCCCGGGCTTCAAGGACCGCGGATTTCACGGCTGTCTCGGCGCGGGCTTCGCGGCGGCGGTGGCGTCCGGGCACATGCTGAAGCTCGACGTGGAACAGATGACGCACACGATCGCCCTGACCGCGGTCTCGATGGGCGGGCTGGCGACGGCGGCGGATACCAGCGTGTCGCGCGAATGGCACGCCGGCCGGGTCGCGGCCGCCGGTGCCACGGCGGCGATGGCGGCGAAGCTGGGCTACACGGGCGAGCCGCGGGTGCTGGAAGCGAAGCGCGGGTTTTTCGAGGCGTTCGGCGGGATCGATGGCGCCGAAGCCGGTACGATCGCGTTGCGAGACCTCGGGAAATCCTGGGATATCGAAACCGATATGGCGATCAAGCTGGTGCCGGGCGGCCACCCCTTCCACGCGATCGGCGAGGCCGCCGGAAACGCCGCGCGCGAGGGACGTCTGAAGCCGGAGGAGATCGAGAGCATCGTGATCCATCGGCCCGGCATGACGGCGCTCAGCGGACCGAAGCATCCGGCCGATCTGATCGATATGGCCCACAGCCCCACGTATTTCGCCGCCGCCGGCGCGCGCGACCACGGCTTCGCCTGGTTGCACGCGAGCCCGGAGAAGATCGCCGATCCGGTCATTCACGCCCTGATCGACAGGGTCGGCCTGGTGGTGGAACCCGTGGAAAACGCCGCGCGTTATCGCCAGGGCGCCTCAGTGACGATCCGGACCCGCGACGGCCGGAATTTTTCCAGCACCGTGTTCGAACCCGCCGGATCCGCCGCGCTCGGCCTGTCCTGGACCGAACTCGACGCGAAATACCGGACTTTGATGCCGGCGTCGGGGTTGGGCGGCGCGGAAATCGAGCAATCTCTTACACTGATCCACGGCCTGCGCGGCCTGACCGATCTCGGGCGCCTGACCGCGCTGTTACGGGTAGCCGGAGGATAAGTTTCCCGATAACGTACCGGCAGGCTTCGCGTTCCGAACGATAAAAACAATCACGGAAGGAGACGTGCCCATGATCCCGCGAACTCTGTTCCTGGCGGTACTGACGATCTTTTGTGTGTGGAGCGGGCTCGCGCCGGCCCAAAAATCGGGCGGGACACTGCGGGTCTACCACCGCGACTCTCCCGCCAGCATGTCGATCCACGAGGAAGGCACGGTCGGCGTACTGATGCCCATGATGGGCGTCATGAACAATCTCATCGTTTTCGATCAGCACGTCCCGCGTAACGAACCTTCCTCCATCCGGCCCGATCTGGCGACGTCATGGGCCTGGAGCGCGGACGGCAAAGACCTGACGTTCCAACTGCGCGAAGGCGTGCGCTGGCACGACGGCAAACCCTTCACCTCCGCCGACGTGAAATGCACGATCGATCTGCTGACGAATCAGGGCAAGGACAAGCTGCGGCTGAATTACCGCGAGACCTGGTGGGCCAATATCGCGGGCGCCTCGGTCAAGGGACCGTACGAGGCGACGATCCATCTGAAACGGCCGCAACCGGCGCTGCTGACATTGCTCGCGACCGGCGAGGGGCCGATGTACCCCTGCCATGTCAGCACACGCGACATGCGCCAGCATCCGATCGGAACGGGGCCTTTCCGCTTCGCCGATTACAAACCGAACCAAAGCATCCGCGTCGAACGCAACCCCGGCTACTGGAAACCCGGAAAACCGTACCTCGACGGGGTCGAATACACGATCATCCCAAACCGCTCCACCGCCATGCTGGCCTTCACCGCGGGCCGGTTCGACATGACGTTCCCGAACGAAATCACGGTGCCCCTGCTGGCCGATATCAAGGCACAGGCCCCCCAGGCGCAATGCACGGTGACACCAACCAGCGAGTCGGTGGGCCTGGTGATCAATTTCACCGCGCCGCCCTTCGATAATCCCGACATGCGCCGCGCGATGGCGTTGACCATCGACCGCAAGGCCTTTGTCGAAATCCTCGCGCAAGGCGCGGCGGATCTCGGCGGCGCCATGCAACCCGCCCCCGACTGATTATGGGGCCTGCCGCTGGAGATGTTGAAAACCGCGCCGGGCTACAGCAACGATATCGGCGCCAACCGTGACGAAGCCCGCGCCATCATGCGCCGCCTCGGCTATGGTCCGGAAAAGCGCCTGCCATTCAAACTCTCCGTGCGAAACCTGCCCGTTTATCGCGATCCCGGCACCATCCTGATCGATCAACTCCGCGAAATCTACATGGACGGCGAACTGGAACTGACGGAAACCGCGACCTGGGTGCCGAAACTGATCCGCAAGGACTACCTTGTCGCGCTGAGCGTGTTGGGCGCGGCGGCGGACGATCCGGACGTGGTGTTCGTGCAAAACCATATCTGCGCGTCGCCGAGAAATTACACCGGTCATTGCAATCCGGAACTGGACAAGAAAATCGACCTGCAATCGATGGAAGCCGATCTGGAGAAACGGCGGCGGATGGTGTGGGATATCGATCTGACATTGCAACGGGAACTCGCCCGACCCATCCTCTATCACCGCCGCGGCGGCACCTGCTGGCACCCCTGGGTTAAGGGGATGACGATGATGGTGAACAGCCAGTACAATAACTGGCGCATGGAAGACGTCTGGCTGGACAAGTGAACCCGGAAGGAAACGGCGATGACCCGGATTTTGTTTCGTAACGCGATGGTCTGGGACGGCTCCGGCGCGCCCGCCTTCCCCGCCGACGTCCTGACCGGCGGCGAACGCATCCGCGCCGTCGCCCGCCAGCCCGGACAACTCGAAGCCGCGGGCGCCGAGATCGTCGAAGCCAACGGCATGACCTTGATGCCCGGCATGATCGAAGGCCACGCCCATATCAGCTACATCGACAGCAACGTCTCCACCGAACTCGGCGATCTGCCGCCAGAGGAACACACGCTGGCGGCGATGAAAAACGCACGCCTTTTGCTCGACCGCGGCTTTACCGGCGCCTACAGCGCGGCGAGTTCCAAACTGCGCCTCGACATCGTCATCCGCAACGCGATCGACGCGGGCGACATCCCGGGCCCCCGCATGCGCGCCTGCGGGCCGGAAATCACCGTGACCGGCGGTCTCGGCGACGAACGCCGCGCGCACCAGTTCCGCGACAGTTTCGCCATCGTCGCGGACGGCCCGGTCGAAGTGATGAAACTCGCGCGCCTGTGCATCCGGGAAGGCGCCGACAGCATCAAACTCAACATCTCCGGCGACGATTACACCAAACGCGGCGCCCTGCCGCGTACTGTGATGACCGAGGCCGAGATTCGCGCCGGCGTCGAAGCCGCGCACGATTTCGGCCGCCTGGTCAACGCCCATTGCCGCTCCGCCGAATCGGTGAAACGCGCCGCGCGGTGCGGGGTCGATGTCATCTACCACTGCGAATTCGCCGACGAGGAAGCGCTCGACCTGTTGGAATCAGCAAAAGACCGAATCTTCGTCGGACCGGCGATCGGCCTGCTGCACAATGCCATCCACGACGTGCCGGAGAGCGCCATTCACCCCACGATCCGCCGCCGCCTCATGGACGGACTGGAGGCGACCGGCCGGACATACCGGGAAATCAAAAAGCGCGGCATCCGCGCGGTGACCGGCGGCGATTACGGCTTCGCCCGGACGCCGCAGGGGCAGAACGCCCGCGACATCGAGCATTTCGTCAATCACATGGGGTATTCGCCCATGGAAGCGCTGAGTTGCGCGACGCGTTACGGCGCGGAACTGATGGGGTTGGGCGAGGAGTGTGGGCAGGTGCGGGAAGGGTTCCTGGCGGATCTTTTGCTCGTCGAAGGCGATCCGGTGGCCGATCCGCGGTTGTTGCAGGACGCGGGCAATCTGGCGGGGATCGTCAAAGGCGGAGAGTTTCACAAATTGGACCGGCGCGCGCTGGAACGGCGGATGGCGCGCGCCGCTGAATAAACCCTACCTCTCCGCCGCGAAAATCCGGTCGATCGTCCGCCTCAGCCCGTCTCGCCAATGCGGCATCGTCACGCCGAACAGCGACTCCAGACGCCCGCAGTTCAGCCGGGAATTGGGCGGCCGTTTCGCCGGTGTCGGATACTCCGCGGTCGAGATCGCTTCCACCGTCGCGGGCACATTGGCGCCGTGCCGTGCCGCATCCTCGAACACCGCCTCAGCCAGGCCGTGCCAACTCGTTTCCCCCGCGTTGGCGGCGTGCAACAGGCCCCAGTACCGGCTTTCCCATCCGGTCGTCTCGAGCCGGTCCGCGATCGCCAGAATCGCCGCCGCCAGATCGTCGGCCGAGGTCGGGCACCCCAATTGATCCGACACCACCCGCAGCGAGTCCCTGGTTTTCGCCAGTTCCAGCATCGTGCGGACGAAATTGCGGCCGGTTGAGGAATAAACCCAGGCGGTGCGGAGGATGATGGCGCGGGCGCCGGTCCCGAACACCGCGAACTCGCCCGCCAGCTTGCTGCCGCCATAAACATTTTGCGGCCAGACCCAATCGGTCTCGACATAGGGCTCCGTGTTCGACCCATCGAACACGTAGTCCGTGGACACATGGATCAGCGGAATACCCGCTTCCACGCACAGACGGCCAAGCTCCCCCGGCCCGTCGCGGTTGACCCGCATCGCGCCGTCGTAGTCCTTCTCGGCCGCGTCGACGGCGGTATAGGCGGCGGCGTTCACCACCAGCCAGGGATCTTCGGCGCGAAACACCGCCTCGACCGTTTCCATCCGCTCGAAATCGAACGCGGGCCGTCCCACCACGCGCACCCGGTCGCCGCCCGCCTCCGCCAAAGCCCGCGCGAGTTGCCCGGAGCCGCCGGTCACCAATATCCGTTGTTTCGTCATTTCGCCCTCAGAACCATGCCTCTTGGCCGGACCATCGCGGTAGCAGCAGGTCCTTCTCCGACAGGACCGCCGCCGCGGGATCGATCGGCCAGGGCACCGCCAGCGTGGGGTCGTTCCAGATCGCACCGCGTTCCGCGGCACGGTCGTAAGGGGCGGTGACCTTGTAGATGACTTCGGTGTCCTCGGTCAGTGTGCAATAGCCATGCAAAAAACCGGGCGGACACCACAATTGCTTCCAGTTATCGGCGGTCAGCTCCGCGCCCGCGCGGTGTCCAAATGTCGGCGACCCGCGCCGCGCATCCACCGCCACGTCCCAGATCGCGCCCCTCACCACGCGCACCAGCTTGCCCTGGGCGTTCGGGCCAATCTGACAATGCAGCCCCCGCACGACGTATTTCGACGTCGACGTCGCGTGATTGTCCTGAATGAACGGACCGGGAATCCCAGCCTCGGCATAGGCGCTCTGCTTCCAGGTCTCCGAGAAAAAACCTCGGGAATCGCCGTGGCGAACCGGCGTGACGACAAGGACCTCTGGGATCGCCAGACGTTCGATGTTCAATCGTGTTCTCCTTCGGCCAGCTCCATCAACGCCCGGCCCAGATCGGTCTTGCCAAGGTCCCGCGCATGGCCACGCAAAACCTCCGCGTCGATATAGCCCATGCGGAAGGCGACCTCCTCCGGGCATCCCACCAAATTGCCAGTTCGGGACTGAATCGTCTGCACGAAGGTCCCCGCCTGCAACAGACTGTCGGGCGTGCCAGCGTCCAGCCAGGCGCACCCGCGCGACAATTTTTCCACGCGCAGCGTGCCGGCTTCCAGATACAACTTGTTCAGGTCGGTGATTTCCAGCTCCCCGCGCGCGGAAGGCCTGATCCGCTTCGCCAGCTCCGTCACGCGGTTGTCGTAGAAATAAAGCCCGGTCACAGCCCAGTTGGAGGCGGGAACAGTCGGCTTTTCCACCAGTTCCACCGCGCGGCCCCGTGCGTCGAAGCTGACCACACCGTAACGTTCGGGATCGCGAACCTGGTAGGCGAAAACAGTCGCGCCCGGATCGCCCTTCGCCGCCGTTTGCAAAAGTCGGGAAAGATGATCGGCATGAATGATATTGTCGCCCAGCACCAGCGCGCAGGCATCGCCCGCGATCCACTCGTCGCCAATCAGAAACGCCTGCGCGATACCGTCTGGCTTCGGCTGCTCGGCGTAAGCGAATTCGACGCCGAAACGGGACCCGTCGCCCAGAAGCCGTTTGAACTGCGGGAGGTCTTCCGGGGTCGAGACGATCATGATCTCGCGGATACCCGCCAGCATCAGCGTCGACAGCGGATAATAAACCATCGGCTTGTCGTAGACCGGCAGCAACTGCTTCGACGCGGCAAGCGTCATGGGATGCAGCCGCGTGCCCGACCCGCCCGCGAGGAGTATGCCCTTCATGCCGCTGTCCCCAATCGTTGTCCCGCGTATTTGGCGGCTTGCACGCCTTCCCACCAGGGGCGGTTCGCCAGATACCAGTCGATGGTTAACCCCAAACCGGTTTCGAAATCGTGCGGTGCTTTCCACCCGAGCACCGCCTCCGTCCGCGACGGGTCGATCTCATACCGGAAGTCATGGCCGGGCCGATCCGCGACAAAGCGGATCAGCCGCTCCCTTGGCCCGCTTCCGTCCGGCAGCCGCCGGTCGAGATGGGCGCAAATGGCCTTCACCACCTCCAAATTCGAGCGCGGCTGGCGGCCGCCGATGGCATAGGTCTCGCCGGGCCGCCCGGCCTCCACCACCCGGACCAGCGCTTCGGCATGGTCGGCGACAAACAACCAATCGCGGATGTTGGAGCCATCGCCGTAGACCGGTAGCTCCTTCCCCGCGAGCGCGTTCAGCGTGACCAGCGGGATCAACTTTTCCGGGAACTGCCAAGGGCCGTAATTGTTGCAGGTGTTGGAGACCAGCGTCGGCAGCCCATACGTGTGGTACCACGCCCGCACCAGATGGTCGGAGGCGGCCTTGGTCGCGGAATACGGGCTCCTGGGGTCGTACGCCGTTGTCTCCGTGAACGGCGGGTCGCCGCGATCCAGGGCGCCGAAGACCTCGTCGGTGGAAACATGATGAAAGTGGAATTTTTCCCGCCGTTCTTTATCGAGCGTGCCGTAATGCCGCCGCGCGGCCTCCAGCAACACGAACGTCCCCGTGACATTCGTCCGCACGAACGTTCCAGGTCCGTCGATGGAACGATCGACATGGCTTTCCGCCGCCAAATGCATCACCGCGTCCGGGTCGTGATTTTCAAAAACCTGGCGCATGGCGTCGGGGTCGGCGATGTCGGCGCGAACCAGGTGGTGCCGGGCCTGGGCTTTGGCGTCTTCCAGCGCGTCCTCCGAGGCGGCATAGGTCATTTTGTCGACATTGACGACGGAATGCGGCGTGTGCCGGATCAAATGACGGATGACGGCCGACCCGATAAAGCCGCAGCCACCGGTGATGAGAAGCTTCATACGGACGCGGTCTCCTGGTCGGGCGGGCCGTTTGCGGTGGGGCTCGCGCGTGCCAGGGCTTAGCATCCTGGGGTTGTGGTTCTCAACAAAAGCTTGGGGCCGCGCTCCTTCTCGCCGGCCACCATGTTCCCTTGCCGGATCGAGGGTCGCGGCATGACTTATCCCTTCCGCGCCAGATACTTCTCCGCCAGCGTCGAATACCACGACGCCCCCACCGGCAGCACCGCGTCGTTAAAATCGTAACGCGCATGATGCAACAGCGGCTCGTCCGGCCCGCGGCCGGACCCCAACATCAAATACGCGCCCTGCTTGGCCTCCAGCATATAGGCGAAATCCTCGCCCCCCATCGTCGGCGACGGCAGATGCTTCACCCGAGCCTCCCCCGCGACCAAAGTGGCCGCCGACACCGCGATAGCCGTAGCGTCCTCGTCGTTCACCGTCGCGGGCGCGTGCCGCGTGAACCGCACCTCCGCCGTCGCGCCGAAACTTTCCGCGATCCCAACGGCCAAACGCCGCACACCGTCCTCGATTACCTTTCCGACCTCCGGCCGGAACCATCGCGCGGTGCCTTTCATGACCACGCGCTCCGGAAGGATATTATAGGCATCTCCGCCGGAAATATGCCCAATCGAGACCACCCCGCCCTGAATCGGCTCCATGTTCCGCGACACGATCGTTTGCAACGCGTTGACGATATTGGCCGCGACGACGATCGGATCGACGCCCTGATGCGGAAAGGCTCCGTGGCTGCCTTTTCCCGTGATCGCGATGTCGATCCAGGCGACCGCCGCCATGACATCGCCATTGCGCCACAGGAACGTCCCGGCCGGCGATTGCGGCCAGTTATGCACACCGAACACCATGTCCATCGGGCATTTTTCGAACAGCCCGTCCTTGACCATCTTGTCCGCGCCCGCCTCGTACTCCTCCGCCGGCTGGAAAATCAGATAGACGGTGCCGTCGAAATTCCGGGTCTCCGCCAGATACTTCGCGGCGCCCAACAGCATCGTCGTATGCCCGTCGTGCCCGCAGGCGTGCATCGCGTTCGGCGTTTGGCTGGCGTAATCCAGGCCGGTTTCCTCCTGGATCGGCAGCGCGTCCATGTCCGCCCGCAGCCCGATCGCCCGATCCGAACTTCCCGCGCGGATCACCCCCACCACCCCGGTCGTCGCCATCCCCGTCACGATCTCGTCCACGCCGAACTCACGCAATTTCGCCTGCACCATCGCGGAGGTCCGGAATTCCCGCATCGACAATTCCGGATGCGCGTGCAGATCGCGCCGCCACCCGGTCATTTCTTCCTGATATTCGGCGATGCGATTGACGACGGGCATGGATCGGACTCCCAGAGAATGGGCCGTTATCGCGGGGAAGGGAACGTCAGCGCAAGACCCGCCTCCAGCGCGATCGGCGTGAACCCCAACAGCTCCCGCATCGGCGAGATGTCGAAATTCTTGTCCTCCAGCAAACGCCGGATCTCCGCCGGCCCGACATTCGGGAGCCCCGGGATAAACCGCGTCAGCGCCGCCGCCGCGATCAACGGCGCCGCCGGCACTGGAACGATCCTGGGCCGTCCCACGCCGGCCGCCCGCGCCACCGCCCTGACGAAATCCGCATAGGCCACGGGCTCGGGTCCGGCGATCGTCAACGCGCGCGGCCCACCCCAGTCCCGCGCCAACGCCGCCAGGACCGCGCGAGTCACATCGCTCTGATGGATCGGCTGCACCTTCGCCGCGCCCCCGCCCGGCAGCGGCAGGACCGGCAACCGGCGGATCAGCGCGGCCAGCCGGCGGACATTGTCCTCGCCTTCCGCCCCGTAAATCATCGTGGGATGCAGGATCGCCCCGTCGCGGCCGGAGGCCAGAAACGCCGCCTCGCCCGCCAGAACGCCATTGCCATGATCGTCCGGCCAGCGCGTGAATTTCCGCGTCGAGCCCAGAAACACCAGCCGCGCCCCCATCGGCGCCGCCGCGATAACCCGCGCGGCATTGCGGGCATGGGCGCAACTCACGACATGCGTCGCGTCGCGCAGTGCCGCGGCGAGCCCCTCCCGATCCCCAAGATCCGCCACCCGCGCCGCGGCGGCGAACCCAAGCGCCGCCCACTTCCGCGCATCCCGCACCACGGGGATCACCCGCCCACCAAGAGCCTGGGCCAGCGCCGCGCCGGACCGGCCGGAGGCCCCGATGACATGAACGAACGGAGGAGACGACATCTCCGCATCATGCCCGATCCAAAAGAATATTGCATCGCCGCATAAGCGCGGTTAGGCCAGAAGGGTTGCGTGAAGGAGAATGAAGATGCTGCGGCGAGGATTGGTGGTGAGCCTGGCGTTGTTGCCGGCGCGCGCATGGGCCGCGGAAACGCCCGTGGCAGTGACCAGTTTTTCCCTGCTGTCGGACTTCACCCGCCGGATCGCGGGCGGCGCGATGCGCGTCGCGAGCCTGGTCCCCGCCGACGCCGACGCGCATGTGTATCAACCCACCGCCGCCGATTCCCGGACCTTGGCGGCCGCCCGCATCCTCATTGAAAACGGACTGGGCTTTGAAGGCTGGCTGTCCCGCCTTGGCGAGGCCGCCGGCTTCAAAGGCACCAAAATCGTCGCCACGGCCGGAATAACACCGCGCCGGATGCCGGACGGGACCGCCACCGCCATCGACCCTCATGCCTGGCAAAATCCAAGAAACGGCATTCGTTACGTGCGCAATATCGCGGAGGGCCTCGCCGCCGCCGACCCCGCCAACGCCGCGGCCTACCGGGCCAACGCCGCGAAGTTCGTCGCGGACATCGAACGCATGGATGCCTGGATCGAGGCGCAATACGCCGCGATCCCCGCGCCACTTCGCAGAATCGTCACGACGCACGACGCCTTCGGCTATTACGGAGACCGTTTCGGCATCGTCTTCCTGGCCGCCGAGGGCCTGGCCACCGACTCCGAACCCTCCGCCAAATCCATCGCCGCGCTGGTCGCGCAGATCAAACGGGAAAAAGTCCGCACCGTGTTTCTGGAAAACATGACCGACCCCCGCATCTCGAAAATGCTGGCGCGCGAAACCAATGCCTCGCTCTCCGGTCCGCTGTTTTCGGACTCGCTCTCGAAACCGGGAGGACCCGCCGCCGATTATCTGTCGATGCTCAAACATAACACCACGCTGATGGCGCGCGCGATGAGGCCGGCATGAGCGCGACCCCGGAAGACCTCTTCGCCGCCCTCGACCAATTGGGCGTCGAACATTCCACCATGACCCACCCGCCAATTTTCACGGTCGAGGAAGGCCGTGCCTGGCATGACAAAATCCCCGGGCTGCACTGCAAGAATTTATTTCTGAAGGACCGCGAGGGGAAAATCTGGCTGGCCGTCATGCCCGGCGACAAACGCGCCGACCTGAACCAGTTGGAAAAACGCGTGCGCGCCGCCCGCCTGTCCTTCGCCCGCCCGGACGTGCTGCTGGAGGTTTTGGCCCTGACTCCGGGCTCCGTGACTCCGTTCGGCCTGCTCAACGACATCGCGCGCCGCGTCACGGCCGTGATCGACGAGGACCTCTTAAAAAGCGAATGGGTGAATTTTCACCCGCTGCACAACGCCGCCTCCACCACGCTCCGATCCGCCGGCCTCATGCGCTTCATCCGCTCCCTGGGCTACGACCCGATCGTCGCCGATTGCGGGCCGTAACCGGGCCGGGTCAGACCCCGAAAATCGCGTTCCGCACTTCCACCAGCGGCGCGTCGCTCTCGTCCGGCAACCGGATCGGCGCGCCCGCCGACGTCTCCACCACATGAAACGGCGTGTCGCGGACCTCCCAGAACTGCCCTTGACCCCAGACCGCGACCCCGCCACCGGTGTCGTCCGCGTACCAGCCGTCATGTACCGGCACCACGTTCAGGTCCTGACCCCGCGCCGCGTCGAGGTCGCCCTCGCAGAAAAAGTCCCGCGTTCCGCCCGTCGCGAGCGCCGGTGTCGCGCGTGTCTGCTTGATCTCGAACCCACAGCCCGCCGGCGTTTCGCCGGAGGTTCTGACAATGAACATCATCGGCGTGGCTCCTTCTTCGCATCCAGGAAACCGGCGACAAGGGCGGCGAACGCCTCTGGCTGTTCCAGTTCCGGGTGATGCCCCGCCGCCGGAATCGTGTCGAACGTGGCGCCGGGAATGAGACCCGCATAGGCGCGCCCATAATCCGGCGTGACGATCCGGTCCGACTCGCCCCAGATTACCCGTACCGGCACCGCGATCCGATGCAGCCATTGTTTCAATTGCGGATTGTACATGTGCGGCCGCCAGCCGAACAGACACAGCGAGTCCCAGTTCCGCGCGAGCGCCACCATGTCCTGGTCTGTCATCGCCTCGGATATCGTGGACTGCCAGCCCAGGGCGTAAATCGCCTCGGGCCGGCGTGACGGATCGTGCCAGGCGCGGCGGTTCAGTTCCGCGGGATCGGTGTTGAAGAAATGCACGATATCCCGGTCCTCGCGTCCGCCGATCTTGATGCCGACCGGGTCCACCAGAATCAGACGGCCAAGCTTCGCCGGCCGGGTCACCGCGAGTTCCGCGGCGATCCAGCCGCCAAACGACAGGCCGATCACCGTGATATCGTCGCCCGGCAGCGCCTCCAAAATCGACTGATAAACGTTCACGAGGTCGTAGGGCGTATCGAAATCCCCGGGACCGGGCGATCCGCCAAAGCCCGGATGCGATGGCGCCACGACCTCCCCATGCGCCGCCAGCAGGTCCACGAAGGGCGCCTTCGGATGCACCGGATTGGTGCCGTGAATCACCAGAATGGGACGCCCGGAGCCCCGGCGCAGCACTTCGAGATCGAACGGACCGGCACGCATCGTCGTCATTGCGCGGCCACCGGCATGTCGAGATCCACGGGCCCAAGGTCCTGGAGCTGAGGCAAAACCTCCTTCGCGGCGAGGGTAAAACTCTTCATCGCCTCCGCGTGGGTGACGAGCCCCTGCCGTGTCATCATGATGATCCGCCCGACCCCGCCAACGCGCTGGCGGAATTCCTTGATCTGCCGGACAACGGTATCGGGACTGCCGCAGAACATCTGCCCCTGCCGGATCAGCGTCGCCACGGACAGGTCGGACGGACGTTTGGACGCCCCGCCCCGCCAGGCCGCGGGCGTCAGCTCGGGTGGTAACTGGCCTGGCTGAAATTTTGACATTTGCGGCGAGCTTTTGATGCTGACCGTGAGGAACCAGGCGATTTTCGCGCCGATACGGAAGGCTTCCTCGTCGGTGTCGCCCACGTAACAGAAGGCCATGTAGGAAAAACGGTCCTCGCCCGGCACCGGCAGACCGGCCTCGGCGCGGGCTTTCTTATAGGAGTCGTAGGCGGTTTTGGTGCGGTCGTAGCCGCCGAACAGGAGCGTGTTGACGTACCCCCGGCGCCCGAGTTCCGCGCAGGTCGGAAGATCGCTCGTCGCGGCCCAGAATTCCGGCCGCGGCTTCTGCCAGGGGCGCGGCCAGATGTTGACATGCGCGTGGGTGAAGAACTTGCCTTCCCAACTGAAGGGCCCTTCGTGAGACGTAAGAGATTTCTCGATCAGATCGATCGCTTCCCATTCCCGTTCCCGGATGCGCATCGGATTGGCGTCGCCGGAAACCATCTCGGTCGCGCCGGATTTGACGAAGCCAATGTCCAGCCGCCCGCGAGACACCACATCGATGGTAGCGTATTCCGTCGCCACCCGCACCGGATCGGGCCGCACGGTAATCAGCGTCCCCAACGACAGAATCCGGACTTTTTTGGTGAGACTGGCGACGATGCCGGTGATCACGGGGCTCGCGGCCCAGAGATTGTTGATCCCGGAATGATGCTCATTGGTGACGATATGCAGGCCGATCTCGTCGCAATGCCGGTATTCTTCCCAGATTTCGTCGTAAAGCCCCGCCGCTATTTCGGGTTCGCAATATTTATTCGGCAGGCTGGCGCGCACCGACGGCGCCGCGTCCAGCACTTCCGCCGGCACGAAAGGGTAGGGGCATTCGCAGTGGTTCCAAAGTTCCATGGTCGCGACTCCTTCAAACACCGATGACGGATCCGGGCGTGGTCAGCCCAGACGGCGGCGGTACAGCGCGATCAGACGCTCCCAATGGCGTTCGGCGGCGGGCTGGTCGTAACACCAGCGTTGCGGAAACGCGTAGCCGTGATGGACCTCCGGATACATTTCCAGTTCGCCCGAATTCCCGGACGCGTCGAACAACGCCTTGAGTTCCGCCACCATCGGCAGTGGCGCCAGTTCGTCGTGTTCCGCGCAGGCGATGTAAAGCTCCCCCTTCGCCTTGCCCAAATTGAGGTGCGGACTTTCCTCGTTCTCCGACACCAGCCAGGTGCCGTAAAACGACGCCGCGGCGGCGATGCGGCCGGGATAACGCGCGGCGGCGGCCAGGGAGTAAGGCCCGCTCATGCAATAACCATGCGTTCCCACCGGACCCGGCTTCGCGGCGGGTTGTGTGTCGATGTGCGCGAACATCGCCGCGACATCGTCCATGACCGGCGGTATCGTCATCTTGGTGCGCACGGACCGCATCCGCGCCTGCTCCGCGCTGCCTTTGGTCAGCACGTCCGGCCCGTATTTGGTGTCGCGTCCCGCGCGGTAATACAGGTTCGGCAACATCGCATAGAACCCGACCGAGGCCAGGCGGCGCGCCATGTCGTAAAGCTCCTGACGAATGCCCGGCGCATCCATCAGCATCAGCACCGGCGGGTGGGCGCCACGATCCGGGTGGACAACGAACGTCTCCATCGCGCCATCCTTGGTGACGATGTCCAATGTTTGTTCGATCACGGCGTGTCCTCTCCCGTTTGCGCGCGGCGGAGGATTCCATTTTGACCGCGGCCAGGCAAGCCGCGGGCCCGTTGGCCGTGCCGATGGCCCGCCCGGCGCGCCTTACTCCGGCGGTTCGCGCAGAAACCGCTCGACCAGCGCCATCGCCCGGTCGCGCTTCGCCAGCCCCTGCGCCCGTTGCTGGTTGCGCGCCCCGGAGGTCAAATAAAACCGCTCGTACAGCTCCACCCGGGACGCCAGCGCCGTTCCCGCGTAATCCCAGGCGAGCCGGAACAGCCTGACGCGCCGTTCCGCCGTGGTGTCGTTGGCGCCGCGCAAATATTTGTCGATATAGGGGCGCAGATCCGCGTTGTTCATCATGTGCCACGTCGGCGTGGCCAGCAGATTGTGCGACCCCAGAAGTTTGATGATTTCATTCGCCCGCAGCATCCAGAACGGCATCGTCGCCCGCAGCGCCGACAAGGGATCGGCCTCCGGAAACCACACCGCCTCGCCGCCCGGCGCGCCCCAGTTCTTCGGGTGGTCCTCGGCGTTCTCCACCGCGGCGCGGGCGAGTTCGGCGTAACTCCAAAGTTCCCCCAGCATTTGTTGCGCCACCGGACTTTTGTCGCCGATCGCCTCGGCCATGGCGGTGGCCAAAGCCCAGGCGAATTCGAGTTTGGTGGAGGCGCGGACCATGGTTTGCTGCATGACGTTGGGATTCCAGCTCCGCGTCATGACCTGGTTGTAGACTTTCAGGTTCGCGTCGATGAACACCCGGTCGCGGGGCACTTCGACATCGTCGAAGATCAGAAACGCGTCCTGCTCGTCGAATCGCGAGGACAGCGGAAAATCGAATTTGTTTTCCGTCCCCGCGACACTGTCCCGGCAAATGAATTTCAGACCGGGCGTGGCCATGGGAATGCAGAAGGACACGGCGAATTTATCCCCGCCCTCCGGGATCGGCCTGCCTGGATACACCGCCAGTTCGTCCGCGAAGGGCGCCAGAGTGGACAAAATGCGCGCCCCGCGCACGACGATGCCATGCTCCGTATCCGCGACCTTGCGCAGAATGACGTCGTTTTCCTGGCCTGGAAATTCGTCTTTCGCCTTGTCGATCGTCGGATGGATCAGCGTGTGCGTCAGACAAATGTCGTTCCGCCGGATGAACTTTTGGTATTCCACCTGCCGCGCCGCGCCCGCCTCGTTCCCATGCTCCGCCCATTCATGGGCGCAGGCCGCGAACCCGGCATAGGTGACATTCATGTAATCGGGCGTCCGGCCCATGACCCCGACCGTGTGCTCGGCAATCCGCCGTAAACCCCGGTGCCGCTGCTTCACCTCCTCGGGCGAGCGCGGCGCCATATGGCTCACATTGATCGGTTCGCCCGTCTCCGGATCGGGATACAGACAGTCGGCGGCGAATTCGTGCTGCATGTCGAACACCGCCGCCAGCCCCTTGGCCGCGCCGGCGAAGGCGGGATGGCCGATGACATCGGTCACCTTGTCGCCGCCGACCCAGATGTCCCGATCGTCCTTCAACCCGCGCAAAAACGCCTCGCCCGTGCGTGCCGGCATTCGTCGTTCCCCCTTGGCCTTACCGGCGCCATATTGGCGGACGAAATTTCGTTCCGGAAGGACCGCGGCCCCCGCGGTCCGAAGC
The DNA here is from genome assembly GCA_947474705.1 of Acetobacteraceae bacterium. Classification (GTDB taxonomy): domain Bacteria; phylum Pseudomonadota; class Alphaproteobacteria; order Acetobacterales; family Acetobacteraceae; genus Rhodopila. The sequence goes on from CANJJS010000011.1 coordinate 33,135, forward strand.
ATGAAACGGTCGGCGGATAACATGGCGCGGTGTTGCACGGCATTTCTGCTCCTCGCCTTCCTGGCGAGCCTCGCCACACCCGGTCTGGCCGCCAAACGGCCGTCCGACGCCGCCCCCGCGCCAGGCAAATGCGGACCCGTCGCGAAGAACACCGCTGCGCCCGCCGACCCCGACAGCAAACCGGCGGGCTTCGTGCCGGACGAGGTCTGGAGCGACGGCACCGTCACTACCGGTGGAACCACGATCGCCTATTGCGCGGTCGCTGGGACGCTGGTGGTGCGCCCCAAGGGCTGGGACGACACCCAGCGGGACCCGCCCGCCAAAAGCGAAACCGACGCCGCGCCGAAAACCGTCCCGGCGCAGGCATCCATGTTCTACACCGCCTATTTCCGCCGCGACGCGGGCGCGACGCCGCGCCCCATCGTGTTCCTGTTCAACGGCGGGCCCGGCTCGGCGAGCGTGTGGCTGCACATGGGCGCGTTTGGACCGAAGCGCGTGGAGACGCCCGCGACCCGGCACGCGCCCCCCGCGCCTTATAAACTGGTCAACAACGAATACAGCCTGCTCGATGCCGCCGATCTCGTGTTCATCGACGCGCCGGGCACCGGCTTCAGCCGGATCATGGGCGAGGACAAGGAAAAATCCTTCTACGGCGTCGATGAGGACGCGCGCGCCTTCGCCCATTTCATCGCGACGTTTTTGTCGAAATACAAACGCTGGAACGCGCCGAAATATCTGTTCGGGGAGAGCTATGGCACCATGCGCGCGGCGGTGCTGGCCAATCTGCTGGCGGTGGATCCCGGCATCGATTTCAACGGCGTCATCATGTTGTCGCAGGTCCTGACCGGCGCCTCGTTTCCCGACCGTCCCGAACTGACGCCCGGAAACGATTTGCCCTATCAACTGGCGCTCCCCGTCTACGCCGCCACCGCCTGGTATCACGCGCAACCGCCCGGGGAACGCGACAAGCCCCCGCCCGCCGCGCTGCTGCATGAGGTCGAGCGCTTCGCCATGACCGAGTACGCCGCCGCGCTCGCCGCCGGCGGCGCGCTCGATCCGGCGGAACGGGAAAAGATCGCCGCGCGTTTAAGCGCCTATACGGGGCTTCCGGTGGACTACTGGCGGCGGTCGGATCTGCGGGTCGGGGTGGACGAATTCCGCCAGGAAGTGTTGCGCGAGCAAGGCCTGATCGTCGGCGCGACCGACACCCGCTTTTCCGGACCGGCGCTGGACCGCGTCAGCCGAAAGGCGAAATACGACCCCACCGACGCCGCGATCACCTCGGCCTATGTCTCCGTCTTCAACGACTACGTCCGGCGCGTGCTCGGCTATGGCGAGGGCAAAACCTACCGCCCGGCGGCGAATGAAATCGGCGAGGTCTGGAGCTACCGCCATCAACCGGCGGGCGTTCAGGACGTAGAGGTGGCGGCCGATGGGCCCGCCAACGTTCTGCCCGACCTCGCGCACGCGATGAAATACAATCCGCTGCTGAAGGTGCAGTTGAACGCGGGTTATTACGACCTTCTCACACCGTATTTTCAGGGGCGCTACGAAATGCGGCATCTGCCGATTCCGGCGGCCTTGCGCGCCAACATCGAATATCGCTGCCATGCCTCGGGCCACCTGGTGTACGTCGCGAAGGACGCCCTGGCGCGGCTGCACGACAATGTCGCCGATTTCATCGACCGCACCTCCGGCCTGCCCCCCCGCCCAGAGCGCCCCAAACCCCTGGGCGCCGACTGCGCGACAGCCCAATAACGCCGGCCTTCGAAATACCCGGCGTCAAGGTCCGGCACGGCCGGCGGCCCATCGGAACAACGCCACGGCGCTTGCGGCCGGTTCCACCCGGACTTCAACCCGGACATGAATGACCGGCACCACCTTATCGCCCGGAACCCGGCATGACCCTCTTGTTCGCGGGCGACCCGCACCGCAACTTCTCCCCGATCCTCCGGGCCTGCGCCGCCGCGCCGCCCGGCGACCTGGTGCTCGTCGGCGACCTCGACTGTCCCCGCCCGCTGACCGAGATCCTCGCGCCGGCGCTGGCGGCCGGATGGCGCGCGCACTGGATCCTTGGCAACCACGATTGCGAGACGGAAGCCGCCTACGACAATCTCATGGGCGATCATCCCGCCGGCTGCCTCGACTACCGCGTCGCGGTGGTGAGCGGGGTGCGCGTGGCGGGCCTGCCCGGCGTCTTCAAACCCTCGGTCTGGCATCCCCGCGCGGAACCCGGATCGGACCGCATCGACCCGCCGCGGTTCCGCGACCGGGCCAGCTTCCTCGCCGCGCAGCCGAAATCCCGCTTATGGCGCGGCGGAATGCCACTCTGGCACCGCGACTCCATCTTTCCCGCCGATGTCGAGGCTCTGGCCGCCCAAAAATTCGATATTTTGGTATCGCACGAGGCCCCCTCGTGCCACCGCCACGGCTTCGCCGCCATCGACGGCCTCGCCGCGTCCGGCGGCGCGCGTCTGATCGTGCACGGCCACCACCACGAGTCGTACTCCGCCACGCTCCCAAACGGTATCGCGGTCCGCGGTCTCGGCCTGGCCGAACTCTGGTCCCCGCCGCCGCTATTTGGCGACAGTGGCCGAGGGTAAACGCCGCACCGCGAAAAAATCGTTGCCCGCGAAATAAAACGCGGGACGCTGCACGTCCGGCAATTTCCCACCGCTCTTGGCCGCCGCCCGCTCCAAAATGCCCCGGCTCGCCTTGGCCACCCGGTCGCGCGTGAACGTCGCGAGCTTGTAGATATCGATATGCCCCGTCTCGTCGGTGCCCGCGTCGCCGTTCAGCGCCCGCAGCAAATAGGCGGTGAACAGCCCATGCCCTTCCTCGCCCGCCGCCGCGTCCGCCCCGGCGGCCGAATCGAAAGCCTCGGTAAACGACCCCGACAGCACAAACCGGCCCGAGGCATGGCCGATCTTGTTCGTGATCGTCGCGTTGATGTCGTGCCGCAGGACCGAGTTCGCGTCGGCGACCGTGGCCGAGTAACAGGTGTCCAGCATGAAGGCGATGCGCGTGGCCTGAATCGCCTGGATCAGAGGCAGCAACCGGTCCTGGCCCAGCCCCTCCGCGCGAAACACATTGTCGACCGCCGCGGAAATTTCCTCGTCCGTCTTCGCCTCGCCGATCCGCGCGATCAACGCCGGATCGCGCCGGCCCATATCGGTCGGCGCGAAGTAATATTTGCCATCGACCGTCTGGCCATGGCCCGCGAAAAACACGATCACGACATCGTCGGGCGTCGCCTTCCCGGCGATGTCCGCCAGACCAGCGAGAATTTTCTCCGTGGTCGCCTGCCCCTCGATCAGGGACACAACCTCCAGACCGGAAAACAACCGGCCTTTGTCCTGGCGCAACAAATCCGCCAAAGCTCGCGCGTCGTTCGCCGGATTGGCGAGCCGGGGGATCGGACTGACATATTCCCCAACCCCAACGGTCAGGACATACAACTTCCCGCGCGCCTCGGCGACGGCGGTCGCGGTGGTCTTCTCCCGGGTCTCCAACGAACGGACGAGGCGTATCTCAGGGCTCGCGCCCGCCGCCGCCTCAATCGCGCCGCTGGCGCTGACCGGCGACAAACGCACCACATTCAGCCCCCGCGCCAACGGAATCGCCGCCCGTTCTATGCGGGTATTGCCCTGAGTCGACTCAACCTTGATCTCGCTTCCGAACACCGCGTCGTTCAGGCGGGGCACCACCCGGCCCGCCTCGCCGCCCAGCGTTTCAACCTTATAACGAACCAGCAGAACCGGCGCGGAAACCGCCGGCGGATCGCCCGCGCGCCCCTTTGGCGCGATGTCCACCGCGCGCGCGCCATTGCAACCCTGCGCCGAAGCCGACTCCACACCGCAGGCGTCGATCAACGTGACCTTCGGCGGCAGACCCCGCTTGATCGCGTCGCCAACCGTGCCGGCCTTGGAATCCTGCCGGTCCACGGTGCGCCGCGCGTTGCCGTCGTCGCGGAAGGACAACCCCACCAGATCGGGACGGAACCAGGTCGGATACAACTGGCCGATGGCGATATAATCGCTGGCACGGCCCGATGCCTGATTGACCCGGTACCCAATCAAGGAGCGGCCATCGGGTTGGCCATCGTCGCGATGATCGTGATCGAAATACCCGGCCGGCGTCCAGACAACCAACCGCTCCGTGGCCGGATCGACGAACAGCGCGATCAACTCCCGTCCGTCGGCGGCATTGTACCAATGGATCGTGCCGTCCCCAAGACTGGCGGCGACCACGCGGCCATCCGCGCTCGCGTTCACGGACCAGGCGGGCGAGCCCACCGGCGCCTTCCAGCTCTGTCCGGTCTTGCCGGCGAAACGAACGAAGAAATCCGTGCCGATCGCCGCCCCCGAGGGCGACACGGCGGCGGACCGCGCCGTCTCGGCCGGCTCCAGCACCAACTTCCGGCCATTCACGGCCGGCGCCCGGCTGTCGCGCCAATCGGCGACGGTCATGCCGAACCCGCTGGCGGAGGCCGGAAGGAACTCCGGGACAATCCCGCCGGGTTTCAGAACCTCTCGCGCCGTCACGTCGATCGCCAGCGGGTTGCCCTTCCCACGCGCGATCTCGACCGCCGACCCATCGCGCGACAGGCGCACAACTGTCCGCGCCCGGTCGTGAAAATCCACATGGCGAGGCGCCTGCGCGACCCGCGCGCCACCCGCGGCATCCAACACTCCGATCACCGGTTCCGCGGTGGCGAACAACATCGCGTCCCCGCGCGCGACCAGGCTGGTCACCAGATCCTTGGCCACCGGAATGTCCCGCGCCGCCCCGCCAGCCAAGGGCCAGCGGCGAATCTGCACGATATTCCGATTGTCCAAATAGGACCCGCCGCCAAAAACCGCCGTCCCGTCCGCCGAAAAAGCCACGACATTGAAACTGCCCGTCCGCCCGGCCGCGCCTTCCAGATCGCGATCGAACTTCATTGTCCGCATGTCGAACAAATGCACCGCCGGCCGCGCCCGATCGCCCGCCGCCAGCCACGCCCCGTCCGCCGAGAACGCGATCCCATAGGCCCGCGCGCCCGCGCGCATCGTCAAAGACGGCAGTTTTTTCCCGGCGGCATCATACACACGGACAATGTGATCGTCCGCCGCGACCGCGAGGCGCCCCGCCGGATCGAAATCGACCGAGGTGATTTTCCCGGGATAATCCTTGTCCTCGAACGCGACACTCAGGCTCTTGAGGTCCAGAACCCGCAGCCCGCCGCCTTCCATGCCCACCGCCAGGCGCTCCCCCGACGGCGACATCTTCATAGTCAGTATCGCCCCCGGCTGCCCCGAAATCAGCCCCAGCGGCCGCTGGTCCTGCGACGAAAAAAACGCGATGCCGAACCCGCCCTGCGGCGCCCGGACACGCCCCGCGACGGCGATGACCTTCGCCGACGCCGCGACCGCGAACAAAGCCCCCTCATCCCCCGGCCCGATCGCCGGATACAACACACCCGACGCGTCGGCCCCATCCGAACGCCAGAGACGCGCCGTCTTGTCGTCGGACACCGTGACGAAGCCAGACCCATCGGCCAAAGGCGCCATCGCGTTGATCGCCGCCTCATGCACACCGGTGTCCAGCACCAGGAACGGGCCGGACTCGGCCGCCCCAACCGGCCGCGACGCGAAAAGCGTCAGGACCAGCAGCGCGGCGAGCAGTCTACGCATGAGTGTCCGGAACCATCAGCCAACTCAGCGCGGCGCTACCATCGAGGTTGAACGCCGTCTTGCTCTCGCGTTCCGCCGAGGCGACGGACCGGTCGAACGTCGCGCGCTTCTCCGGCACCGACACCGTGGCGGCGCGATTGACCGAGGCGACACGCGCGGCGGGCGCCGGCGCCCAGCCAGGCTTCGCGGCCGGCTTCGTCCGCAGATCGTTGGCGGCCTGCTGGAACTGCTCGCCACGGCGCGCCATCGTCAAACCGAACTCGCGCGCGATACGGATTTCCTCATCGAAACGATCCCGGTGGAAGGCGATCCGCTGCAGCGCGATGCCCCGGTCGACCTCGCGCCGGCGGGCCTGGTTCTTCACGATCTGCGCCTGGCCAAACCGGCACGCGCGCAGCCGCGCGAACGTGGCGACACTACGATCGATCTCCTGGGTTTCACGCACCAGATCCTGATTCATGGTGGCCGCGAGATCGGCCTGATCGCGCGCGCGTTCCGCCAAAGTGCTGTAATACGCGGTCCCCGCACCGGCGATACCGCCCGCCAGCGCCGTCACCGCGACCGTCCCGGCATCGACCCGCCCATGGGCGAGCCCGTAAAGAATCCCCGCCCCCGCGCCCAACGCCGCGCCCGCCAGCGCGCCCGTCGCGATTTTGTCCTGAAAATAGGTCTTCGAGCCCGCGAATTCCGAGCGCTGCTGCCGGCAAGGATCGCTGCTGTCCATGGCCAGCGAAGCCCCCGCGCCCAAAGGCGACTGACAGGCCGCGAGATTGAAACACAAAGCCGCGGCCATCGTCGACGCCGTGGCGGCCCGAACGGAGCGGGAGTTGTTTATGAAGCGCATCGTCCCTCACTTGGCCGTTGCCGCCAGCAATGTCGCGTACAGCGAGAAATGGCCCATTAAATTAGTGGATCAGCCTACAGGATGAGGCGCGGGTGGCTTTTTGGCAACCGAAATAGTACGGTCGCGCGCAAAATGTCACCTGACCCGTGCAATCGCGCCGCCGCCGCCGTTATCCTCCCAGATAGCGCCGTCGCAGATGGGCCTGGAAAAATCCCGGATTCAACGCCTGGCCGGTCGCTTCGGTCAGCAAATCGTTGAAGCCCAGCAAACTTCCGCGCCCATGCACCTGCTTGCGGAGCCAGTCGATCAGCGGCGAAAGGTCGCCAATGCCCATCGCCGTACGCAGGCCGCGAACCCGATCCACCGCGACGGCCATCAGTTGCGCGGCGGACATCGCGCCCAGCGTATAGCTGGGGAAATAGCCGAACGCCCCGTCGTACCAATGAATGTCCTGCAAACATCCTTTCGCGTCGTCCGGCGGCACGATGCCCAGAAGCTCGCGCAAGGCATCGTTCCAGGCGCCCGGAAGGTCGGCGACCGCCAGATTGCCCGAGATCAGGGCGCGCTCCAGCCGGAACCGCATGATCACATGCGCGGGATAGGTCATTTCGTCGGCCTCGACCCGGATGAACCCGCGTTCCACCCGGCGAAACACCCGGCCAAGATTTTCCGTCTGGTACGGCGCCGCGTCGCCGCCGAATGCGCGATGCAGGACGCGGCCGAGCCAGGAAAGATATTCGTCGTCGCGGCAAGCCTGCATCTCGACGATCAGCGACTGGCTTTCATGGATCGCCATGCCCGCGGCTTCCCCCACGGGCTGGCGAGCCCGCGCGGCCGGCAACCCGCGTTCGTAAAGCGCATGCCCGGTCTCATGAATCACGGCCATCACCGCCTGGGTGTAATCCGCCGCGTCGTACCGCGTGGTGATCCGGACATCGGTGCGCGTCCCGCCCGAGAACGGATGCGCGGATCGGTCCAGCCGCGCGTGATCGAAGTCGAGCCCCATCCGTTCCGACACCAGACGGCACACCGCTTCCTGCGCCGGGATCGGAAAGGGACCGGCGGGTTCGATCGGCGGCGGCAGCCGGGCCTGGCGTTCCTCGGCCGCCGGCAGAGCCTCCATCAGAAAGGATTCGTAGGCCCCGAAGATCGACGCCACGTCGGCCGCGCCAATCCCGCGTTGATACCCGTCCATCAGGGCGTCGTAAGGACTGAGACCCAGCGCGGGCGCCAGCGCCGCGGCCTGCTCGCGCACCAGCTTCACGACCTCCGCCAAATGCGGCCGGACAAGCGCGAAGTCGGAGGTCCGCTTCGCCTCGCGCCAAACCTTTTCGCAATGCGAGTTGGCGCGGGCACGGGCCTCCACCAGATCGGCGGGCACGGCGGTGGCGCGGGTATGGGCGTGGCGCATCAACCGGAGATTGGCGGCTGCCCAGACATCTTCCGGCGGCGCCACTTCCGCCGCGGCGAGGTCGTCCGCCACCTGGGGTACGATCACCTCCGCATGCGAAAGACCAGCCAAAACGGCGAGTTGGTCGCCGCGCGCCGTCCCGCCCCCGGGCGGCATCATCGCGGCCGCGTCCCAACCGAGCATGGAGGCGCATTCGTCGATGGTCGCGATCCTGGCGAAGCGCGCGGTCAGACGGTCGTAAGCGGTGGTATCGGTCATGCCCGCGGTCCCTTTCTGGCCCAGATCGCGAAAATCGTCAGCAACGCGATCGCCAGGCCGAACCAGGTGATCGCGTAGATAAGGTGGTTGTTGGGCGGGCGCGGCAAGGTCCGGGCCGGGTCGGGCCAATGTCCCGCCGCCGCTGCCGGGCCGAGCGCCACCAGTACGAAGGGCGCCGCACCCGTCTGCCCCAGCGCCATGCCCATCGCCGCCGGATCCAAGGTGTAAAACCGGAGCGCCGCCAAATCGTCCTTCGCGCTGAACCATCCCGGCGCATCCGCGAACCGCGCGTAACCCGTCACGGCGACCGGACCCGTCGGCAGGTCGAGCGGGATGGTCCGGGTCAACGGCGCCCAGCCGCGATCGACGAGCAGGATCCCGCCGTCCTCGCGCTGAAACGGCACGATCATCCGGGCGCCCATCGCGGTGCCGGACGAGGTGGTGCGCACCTCGGCGCCGTAAAGCGCGGTGCGTTCCGGCAGGAACACGCCGGAGACCGATATTTTGGCGAAAGGAGGCGGGATCGTCTTTAAGGGGATGGGCGGGGCGCCCTCGGCGGCGGCGATTTGCGCCAGCATGGACTCTTTCCAGACCATGCGCCGCACTTGCCAGGACCCCAGACCGAGAAGAACCACCAGCATCGCGGCGGTCATGGCCAGAGGCGGAAGCAGGCGGCGGGTTCCGGCCGTCACAGCCCCATCTCTGACGCGCGATGGCGATATTGCAGGGCGATCAGAGCGGCCTTCACCGGCCGGATCATCGCGATCGCCAGCGGCACGGTCACGACCGGCCAGAGCACCGCGTGCAGCCATAACGGCGGATTGAAGCGAAATTCGGTCCAGAAGGCGAGCGCCACCACGATCGCCCCAAGCGCCAGGATCACCAGCGCCGTCGCGCCATCGCCCGAGTCGCTCTGAGAAAAATCGAGACCGCAGCTTTCGCAAACGGGCCGGACTTCGAGAATTTCATGGAACAGCGGGCCCTGCCCGCAACGTGGACAGCGGCACCGCAGCGCCGCTGTCAGCACGGAAGGCGGTGTATCGGTCACTCGACGGCGATCGTGCCGGCGCCGTACCAGTAGATGCAGATGAACAGGAACAGCCAGACCACGTCGACGAAATGCCAGTACCAGGCGGCTGCCTCGAAGCCGAAATGCCGTTCCGGGGTGAAGTGATCGGCGCGGGCACGGAACCAGCAGACGATCAGGAACAGCGTGCCGACGATGACGTGGAACCCGTGGAAGCCCGTCGCGAGGAAGAAGACCGAGGGATAGATCCCGCCGGTGAACTTGAACGGCGCGTGCGCGTATTCGATGGCCTGGCACATGGTGAACAGCAGGCCAAGGACGATGGTCGCGCCAAGCCCCCAGACCAGGGTCTTCTTGTTGCCTTCCAACAGCGCGTGGTGCGCGAAGGTGATCGTGCAGCCCGACAGCAGCAGGATCATCGTGTTCAGCAGCGGCAGATGGAACGGGTCGAAGGTCAGCACGTTGGCCGGCGGCCACACGGTCTGTCCATTTCCCTGCGTCTCCGGGAAGAACACGAAATTGAAGAACGACCAGAAGAAGCCGACGAAGAACATCACCTCCGACGAGATGAACAGCACCATGCCATAGCGCAGGCCCAGACGGACGACCAGCGAATGCGCGCCAGGCGTGCGGGCTTCCTTCACCACATCGCGCCACCAGAAGAACATGGTGGCCAGAACGACGGCCAGGCCGGCGATCAGGACAAGGTAGTTTTTGTAATGAGAGACCAGGATGATCCCGAAAACCGTCAGGAACCCGCCGAACGAGCCGAGGATCGGCCAGGGGCTGGGATCCGGCAGATGGTACGGGTGCTTCAGTCCAGACTCATGTGGCACCGCGGCGCCGTGTGCATCACTGCTCATGCCAAACCCACGCTTTTACGACCGGGGAAGCCGCCCCGGCACGGTTGCCCCATCATGGCCAATTTGGGCATGAGTTCAAGGGGTGGCGGTTGGGAAAAGCGCCAGCGCGCACCGCCGTTCGCGAGGGGCGGCGCTCCAGCACCGGCCCCGCCGCGTCCGGCGATCTTACGCCGCCGCCCGGATCGCCACCGCGCGGACGTCGTCGCCCACGCCGCCTTCGAAGCTCGCGAAATTCTCTTCGAACCGCGCGACCAGCGCTTTCGCGGTTTCGTCGTAGGCGGCCTTGTCGGCCCAGGTCTGACGGGGATCGAGAACGTCGTCGGGGATACCGGGCACGTGCTCCGGGAAGGACAGGCCAAAGAACGGATCGCGGCGGAATTTCGCGTTCAGCAGCGTGCCGTCCAGGGCACCGCGCAGCAAGGCGCGGGTGTGGCGGATGCTCATGCGCTTGCCGACGCCGTATTTGCCGCCGCTCCAGCCGGTGTTCACCAGCCAGCATTCGGCGCCCTGTGCCGCGATCAGATCGGCCAGCAGCTTGCCATAGACCTCGGGGCGGCGGGGCAGGAAGGGATGGCCGAAGCAAGTGCTGAAGGTCGCCTTTGGCTCGCCGCTATGGCCTTTTTCCGTGCCCGCGACGATCGCGGTATAACCGGACATGAAGTGGTACATCGCCTGCGCGGGTGTCAGCCGGGAGATCGGCGGCAGCACCCCGAACGCGTCGCAGGTCAGCATCACCACGTTCTTCGGCTGCCCGCCGCGGCCCGAGAGTTCGACGTTCGGAATGAACTCGACCGGGTAGCAGGAGCGTGTGTTCTCGGTGAGACGGTCGTCGTTCAGATCGAGCACGCCGCGATGGTCGGCGATGACGTTTTCAAGCACCGTGCCGAAGCGGTTGGTGGCGGCATAGATCTCCGGTTCCGCTTCCGCCGACAGGTTGATGACCTTGGCATAGCAGCCACCCTCAAAATTGAAGGTGCCGGTTTCGCCCCAGCCGTGTTCGTCGTCCCCGATCAGGCGGCGGTGCGGGTCGGAGGAGAGCGTGGTCTTACCGGTGCCGGACAGGCCGAAGAACAGCGCGACGTCTTCTTCGGGGCCGATATTGGCGCTGCAATGCATGGGCATCACGCCCTTGCCCGGCAGAATCCAGTTCATGACGGTGAAGATCGATTTCTTGATCTCGCCCGCGTATTCGGTGCCCGCGACGACGATGATTTTTTGCTCGAACGACAGCGCGATGGTGGTTTCGGACCGGGTGCCGTCGATGGCCGGATCGGTCCGGAACAGCGGGGCGTGCAGGATCGTGTAATCGGGTTCGAATCCGGCGAGGTCTTCCGCCGGCGGACGAATGAACATGTTGCGCGCGAAAAGCGCGGACCAGGCATGCGTCGTGACCAGGCGCACCCGGACCCGGTGCGCCGGATCGGCACCCGCGTAGAGGTCCTGCGTGAACAGGTCCTGTCCTTGCAGGTAGGCCTGCACCCGCGCCTTCAGGATGGCGAATTTCTCCGGCGCGTAACGCTGGTTGATGGCGCCCCACCAAATATCCTTGGTCACCGACGGCTCATCGACCACGAACTTGTCGCGAACCGATCGTCCCGTGTGGACTCCGGTCTCGACCATCAGCGACCCGTCGGCGGACAGGCGACCTTCCCGGCGCCGGAGGGATTCGGCGACCAGCGCGGGTGCCGCGAGGTTCGGATGAACGGGGCGCCCGGCGCGCACGCCGGTGCCGGAAAGCGCTGTCGCGGCCTGTTTCGCGGAGTTGTCCGATGCGTGTGTCAAAGTCTGTTTCCTGTCCAAGAGGCCGTCCGAGGTCGCGCGGATCCATTATCGGACGGTAGGAATCCTATTTACGCCCGGCGCGCAAGGGAGCCGTTTCGCACCCGCGGTAGAGTTGGGTGCGAACCAGGTCCCATCCGGCGCCCGGCTGGGGGTTTTTTCAATCCGGCCGCTCGTGGCCGGGCCCAGCTTATTCGCGGTGGGTGGCGCGGAGTTGCGGCGGAAATGCGGCGAGATCGTGGCCAGCCCCCCGACCCGGACGTGAGCCACCCCGTGCCCTCTTGTATCAGGTCGCGGGGACCCACGCGCGGACTCGCTCTGGCAGCAATGTCACGACCGCCCGGCGCGTGGGATGCCAAAACGCGGACAGCAGCAGCAATGCCGATCCGACGACCAGGGCCGTCAGCGCGAGGCTGATGTTCAACGCCCCGATCGCCTGGATCAGCGCGCTGATCGCGTAGAGGACGTAGAACAGCGCCGAGACCAGCAAGGCCCGCCGATCCACCGTCAAGGCGACAAGGGCCAGGACGGCGTAGAGCCCCACGCCCGCGGCTGCTTTCGCGAGGCTGGTTTCATCGCCATCCAGCAGGCCAAGAAGCGAAAACACGGGATGCACGATCGCCGGTGCCGCCGAGAGATGTAACCAAAACGCCACGTCGGATCGCCGTGTCAGGCGGGCGCGATCGGACATGTCCCACCGCATCGCCAGGCCGAACAAGCTTAGGCCGCCCGCGAACAGCAACCATGGCCAATGGGCTTTCGCCGCGGGCACCAGCACCAGCAGCAACGCCACCGCGGCGGCGACCGCGGCCACCGCGCCCACCGCGATCGTCACTGGCACGCGAAACCGGCGCCAGTGCGCTACCGTGGCGGCGACCGCGGTTAACGCCGCGAGCGCTCCGATCGCGCTGTCGGGTGCCGCGGAAAACACCGCTTTTGACAGCAAGGCCCCTTCCGCGCAGGCACCGCCGGCGAAACTTCCCAAAAGCAAAAGACTCGGCAGCGCCATACGGCGGCGTCGCGTGAAATATTCCGCGAGCCCCCAACTGACCGCCGATACCGCGAGCCCGACCAGGACCGGCGCCCATTCGCTCGCGAGCCAGCCCACGGCGATCAACAAAAGCACCGCGGCAATCGAAACGAAAATGTCGTTGAACCCGGTCAGCAGCCGGAAATGTTCCTCGTCGGCGATCGAACCCGAGGCCGCGCCCATGCGCCGGCGCGCCACGAACGCGCGGAGACTGTTGGCGGCATCGGCCGGGATCGCGCCGGCCGCCACGGCGGCATCGATTTCGTCGTCGCTGTACATGGGGCCACACCGCTTGTTTCGCGGCATAGGTAACGCGCGGCGGCGAAAGACGAAAGCATCCCGCTTCCGCCGCCGGGTCTCGACGTTCGGCCCGGAGAGGTGTCAGCCGCCGGTCAGCAGCGCCGTCAACTCTTCCGGCATCGTCAGCATCGGGTAATGGCCGGTGTCCAGCTCGTGCCATTTCGCCTTGAGTTTCGCGGCGGCGCGGCGTTGATGCGCCTCCCCGGGATTGGGCGCCTGTTTGCACCAGATCACCGTCGCATCCCAGGACATTTCCCAAAAATCCGTCAATTTGACCGGTATCATCGACGTGCCCACGGGATGCGGCGTGATGCGGTCGATCACCCACGGCAACAACGCCGCTGGAACGTCGGCGAACAAGCCGTTCGCCGCTTCGTCGCGCGAAGGTCCCGCCGCCAGCCCATACGGCGGCGGCGCGGTCCGATTGACGATATCGCGAGATTTCTCTCCGTTGAACAACGCGAGAGCGTCCACCAGCACGATCCGGCCGACGCGATCGCGCACTCGTTCGGCCGCACCGCACACGACCATGCCGCCGGAACTGGTGCCGACCAGCACGACATCGCGCAAATCTTCGTGAAACAGCAGTTCCGCGACCTCGGTGGCGAAGGTCGTCGTGTCGATTCCGGCGTGCAACTGATGCCGCCGCTCGCCGCATCCGATCATCGTCGGCGCGTAAACCGTGTGACCCTTGGCGCGCAGCCGGGCGGCGACGTCGCGCCAGATCCAGCCACCCTGATAGGATCCATGCACAAGCACAAAGTTTGTCATCTCAGGCGCTTCCCCGTGTTTTTCGTCGCGGGATTGTGAAACGACACCCAGGGAAGTCAATGGCGGCGCGATTTCCGGTTGACGGGAATGCCGGTATCGTGGGCGCCGGAACTGTCAATTCTGGAGGAGACGCCCGCCATGCCAACCGATCCTTTCGTCGATCTCGCCGGCCTGTCCGGGCTGGGACCCATTCGCTGGCTCGATGCCAGAGACCAGGCCGCCTTCGAGGCGGGCCACGCGCCGAACGCGGTCCGCGCGCCCAGCGATGCCTGGGATAAAGCGGCGAAGGCCGCGGATACCGGGTTCGAGAGCACAGGTTTTTGGACGGAGGCACTGAACGCGCTGGCCGTGGGGTCGAACGCGACCGCCGTGGTTTACGACACCGGCGCGATGACGAACGCGGCGCGGGTTTGGTTCGTGCTGCAATATTACGGCCTGAAATGCGTGATTTTGAACGGCGGCTGGCCCGCCATTGCCGCGGCCTCCTCGGTTCCAATCGGTGCTGGACCTGAGCCAACCCCTCACAAGATCGCCCCTGGGATTGGCGCCGTCGGATTGGTCGACCGGACGATTTTGAAGAGCCAGTTGGACGGCGCCGCGCATGTCTTCGACAGCCGCACACGCGCCGAGTTCACGGGCGAAGACTCGCGCGGGCGGGCGCGAAGCGGGCATTTGCCGGGCGCGCGGCATCTCTCGCATGTCGATCTGATGGAAAAAGGCGTGGTGCATGCCGGGCCGGTGCTGCGCGCGATGATGGAAGGGGTGGGGTTCGGGCCAGGCGACCATATCGTGACTCATTGCGAAGGCGGGGGCCGGGCGGCGTTCGCGGCGGCGGCGGCGGTGCGCGCGGGATTCGACGACGTTCGCGTTTATTATCTCAGCTTTGGCGATTGGGCGAGGGATGAGAGTTGCCCGATCGTTAAAGATCGATCGTAACTGCCCCGGTGAGGTGGTCCCCGATTCCTGTCCAACCGATGGGGACCACCTCAGTTCGGATTGCCGGCCGGGCAGGGTGGGAAGACGCGAACCGCGGGTGGGGGCGGGGAATTTGGAAGAACGCATGCGCGGAGCGGTCTTATCATATCCATCGATATGACGCGGAATTTCGATCCTGGGCGTTCGTATCGGAACCGAACGATCGTGGCCGCCGGACATGACGGCGGGGTGGCGGCACGGAGGCGGAAGCGGCACGTCTCCGTGGTCCTCCGTGCGACCTCCGTGGCCTCCGTGTTAAAACGGTTCATTATGCACGGGCGTCGATGACGGCATCGGGCGATCGGCCTTCGGCCACTGGGCTGAGTCAATGATGCCCGAACCACGCCTTGATCGCCGCGAACAAGGCGAACACCTTCCATTCCGGCACATCCATGTTCCGGAAAAGGAACGAAATGAACGCGAACACCGCGTAAACCGCGGCATCCATTGGCATCCAGTTCGCGGGTGCCGAAAAAATCGCGAGAAGCATCTGGAAGCTGGGGAGTATCGTCTCCATTTCGAGCATCGGACTGTTCCTTTTTGTTGAACAGCCGTTAAGTAGTCTCATATCGAGTCCCCGAACCAAGCGGTTCCATCGCGGAGAATCGCGGACAACAGTGGAGTTTCCCATGGCACGCCCGGCACGTCTTGGCCCGGAGAAAGATCGTCGCCATCTCGCCGATATGATCGATACCGAGATGACCAGAGGGCAGCGGCCAGAGGGCGCCAACGGCGAGCCTTGGACCAACGCGAATTTTGGCCTGGAGGCTGGCGCCGCCGAAACCACGGTTCGAGGCTGGCGTGGGGCGGAGGGCGTGGCGTTGGCGACGCCGAACGGGATCGTTCCCATTCTGAAAGCCTTTTACGGGCCGGAGGCGACCACCGCGTTTCCGGGGCAATATGCCGCGATGCGGCTCGCCTGGCGCCGGGCCAAAGGCTTCCTGGACGACGAAGCGGCCGCGCCGGAGCCTCGGGCGCTCGATCGCAAAGTGTTCACCGGGCCGCTGCACCTTGTCGATCTGACGGTCAGCCAGCCGACGCCGGACAACGCGGGGAATCTGATCGTGCCCTACACGCTCCATATCTATCCCGACACGACCCAGGCTTATCGCGGGCAGAGTGTGGAGATCGGGCTGACCGCCGCGTGCGTGAAGGTGGCGGCCCAGGCGTGGCAGCCGAACGTCGATGCGGTGTTCCGGCACAAGACGCCTTCGAAGAACGTCACGGGCACCGCTGTCCCGCACGGTATCTACGCGATCGGCCCGCTCGACGCGAAGGGGCGGCTGGCGGGGGCGCCGCTGGCGGATCAGTCGCCCGTCACGCTGGAACCCGCGCCCTCGTCCGGGCCGGAGGCGGTTTCGGACGACATCGCCTTCCAGGTTCAGGCCGCGCGCGAGTGGTTTGACGTCGATGTGCCGGGCGCGCCGGGCGATTCCTCCGCGATCAAGAATGCCGTGATGGCGGCGATTTTCGCGGAGGCGTTTCCCCGGACCGAGGGCAACCAGCACATCGTCGCCTCCGCCATCGTCGCCGGCAAAGCGAGGAAAGACCCGCCCCCATGTCCCTGACTCCGGACCACATCCGCCGCATCGTCCAGGTCGCGCAGAGCCAGGACATGGGGTTCGTCGAGCTTGTGGGCCTGGCCGAACTGGACCCGGCGGAGGCATTCAAGGGCGCCGTCCTCCAAGGCCTCGATCTTCGAAATGAGGACCTGTCCGGCTTCGATTTCACCGGCGCGCGGCTGGAGGGGTGCCAACTGGACGGCGCCGACCTGTCGCGCGCCGCGGGGATCGACGCCGTGGTGTTGAGTGGCGCGACGGGCCTTGAAACCGCTCGCCTGCCCTTCTGGGTCTCGGGACGCCCGCCCTCCTGGGCGCACGAATGGGGCCGGGACGAATACGGGCCGTGGGTCTCGTTCAAGGTGCCGGGGACGGAGGTGACGCAGCGCATGCGCTGGTGCCCGCCGGGGAAGTTCATGATGGGCTCGCCGGAGGATGAGGTGGGGCGGTTCGGCCGGGAAGATCCCCGGCACGAGGTCGCGATCGCCCAGGGGTTCTGGATGTTTGAGACAACCTGCACGGAGGCGCTGTGGACCGAGGTCATGGGAGTGCCTCCGCGCCGGCCGCGGGGTCCGGCTGTTCCCGTGACGGAGGTCTCCTGGATGGACAGCCAGGACTTCGCGGCGCGCCTGAACGGGATGCTGCCTGGTCTGGAGATCGGCCTCCCCAGCGAGGCACGATGGGAATACGCCTGCCGGGCCGGGACCGTGACGCCCTATAGCTTCGGCGAAACCATTTCGCGGGATCAGGTGTGTTTCGGCGGCCGCGCGCCCGTCGTGGTGGGATCGCTCCCCGCCAACGCCTGGGGCCTTCGGGAGATGCACGGCAATGTCCTGGAGTGGTGCGAAGACGACTGGCACGACGATTACCAGGATGCCCCGCTGGATGGGACGGCGCGCGTCAAGAGCAACGGTGCCGCGAGCCGCGTGGTGCGCGGCGGTTCCTGGATCGGCGACGCGCGCGGCGTGCGCTCGGCGGCTCGCAATGGCTACGACCCGTCTGTCCGCGCCGACAACCTCGGTTTTCGCTGTGCCCGAGTTCAGGCGCAAAGCGACCGGACCCAAGCGGCGCCGGTGGCCCTGGCGTAGGGGCGTAAAGCGCGGAGCGCCGCCCCTCCGCCTGGGCCACAAGGCGACGCGGGGTCTTTGGCGAACGTGCCGCGGAGCGGCCGAATTTTTTCGCTGCTCCGGAACATCCGCGCCGCCTTTGTCCGGCGTCGCTGAGGTTCCCGTTAAATCTCTGGCGACCCGTCCCGCGAGAGGTCTCGCGTTACGCACGATCCTCGGCCTCCGCCACAAGGGCCTCGAACGTTTCCACCGAACCGGCGCCACGACCGGCATCGACGCCCGGCACGTGGCGAAACTCCGGCGGTCGCTCTCGCGGCTCGACATCGCCAGCGGTCCGGATGACATGCGGCTTCCGGGCGCCCGGCTCCACGAACTCAAGGGCGAGCGAAAGGGCCAATGGGCGGTCTGGGTGTCCGGAAACTGGCGTCTTGTCTTCTCGTTCGAGGATGGAGACGCCGCCGATGTCAATTATCTCGACTATCATTGAAGGAGACCCGGAAATGCCTATGCACGACCCCGCCCATCCCGGCGACATCGTCCGGGAGGAATGCCTGCTGCCCCTTGGTTTGTCGGTCACCGCCGCCGCCGAGGGGTTGGGCGTATCTCGAAAAACCTTGTCCTCGCTGTTGAATGGCCGTGCCGGGGTGTCGCCGGAGATGGCGATCCGGCTGGAGAAGGCCGGTTGGAGCCGTGCCGAGGCGTGGTTGAAGCTGCAATTGGCGTACGATCTTTGGCACGCGCGGAAGCGGGCGGATACGATCGAGGTGACGCGGTTTCCGGGGGTGGTGGTGGCGTGATGGGAAAAGGCGTGCCGCGACCGGTGGCCCGGTCAAGCCGGGCCATGACGACGGGGGGCGAGGGGGGGCGAGGGGGGAAGGTGGCGGGAGGCCAACTCCGCGGCGCGGCTTACGTCCAGCGCATTGCCGCGGCGGCGTGGCGGGTGGGTTGGGCGCGGGGGCCGGTGGAGCCCGCCGCTTTTGGCGCGGTTTGGCCCGGGGGTTGTGGGTGGTCTGGGGTGAAGGGCGGGTCGAAGGGGTGGGCTGGCGGGGGTGGTGCGTCCTCGTCCGGTTCGGCTTCGGCCGCTTGTGCGGCCAAGGCTTTCGCGGCGGCGGCGCGGTGGCGGCGGAGTTCGGCGAGGTGGCTCGCCTGGATGCGGCCCAGGGCGATGGTTTGCTGACGGAGTTTGGAGGCGGACTCGGGGGAGGCGGCGGCATGGGCGGCCTTGACGGCGTCCAGGATTAAAGTCTGGAACAGGACGATCTGGCCGGCCAGGAAGACTTCCATCGGGTCCTGGGGGGCGAGCGCCTCGATTTGCGCCATGGCGGTTTCGGCGCGGATGAGGGCAATGTCGTGGGACTCGTCCGCATGGGTGGCGACGGCGTCGATGAGGTCCCGGGTGAGGAGGGCGATTTCGGTGGCGTCGGGCGGCATGGGACGGGTTCCCTGGGTGTATTGGGTGTTTATTCCTTTATTGAGGAATTCGCGTCAATGGGATTTTGGGGGGAGGTTGTCCGGGCCGGGCGGCCGCCGCCGCGGTCCCGCCGCCGAATAGAGGTTGATCCGCGCCCCGGGCGGGCGCTAACTCGCCCGAACCGCCGCCGCCGATGACATCGTGGCGGCACCAAGGGAGACAGCAGCGTGACCGAACCCACCCCTCGCATCGTTATCGCCGGCGCCGGCCACGCGGGCGGCTCGGCCGCCGCGATCTTGCGGCAACTTGGCTGGAAAGACGGGATTTCGTTGATTGGCGAGGAGCCCTTGCCGCCCTACGAACGTCCGCCCTTATCGAAAGCCTGGCTGAAGGGGGAGGCGGACGCGGAAAGCCTCGCGCTGCGTCCCATGGCGTTTTACAATGACGCGGACATCGATTTGCGGCTGAACACCACGGTACGGAGGATCGATCCGGTGGCGAAGGCGGTGACCCTCAGCGACGGCGACACGCTGCATTATACGTATCTGATCCTCGCCACGGGATCGCGGGCGCGGCGCATTCCGCTGCCGGGCATCGATCTGGACAACGTGCTGGAACTGCGCACCGCGGCCGATGCCGACAAGTTGAAGGCCATTCTGGGCGCGGGAAAGCGCCTCGCCATTGTCGGCGGCGGGTATATCGGGCTCGAAGCGGCCGCCTCCGCCCGCGCGCTGGGCGCGGAAGCGACGATTGTCGAACGCGAGCCGCGCGTGCTGGCGCGCGTGGCCTGCGAACTCCTGTCCAACTTCTTCCAGGATTTCCACCGGAGCCAGGGCGTCGCCATCGAACTCAACGCGGGCGTGGAGGCGCTGGAGGGCGCGGACGGTAACGTCACCGGCATCCGGCTCGCCGATGGACGGGTGATCCCGTGCGACGCCGCGCTGATCGGGGTCGGCGCCGTGCCGAACGAGGAACTGGCGAAAGACGCGGGCATCGCCTGCGACGGCGGCATCGTGGTCGACCTGGACGCGCGCACCTCCGACCCCGCGATCTTCGCCATAGGCGATTGCACCAAACGCCAATTGCCGATGTACGACCGGACCATGCGGCTGGAGAGCGTGCCCAACGCGCTGGAGCAGGCCAAACAGGCGGCCTCCGCCATCCTTGGCCGGCCGCGGCCGGCGGCGGAAGTGCCGTGGTTCTGGTCCGACCAGTACGATCTGCGCCTGCAAATCGCCGGCATCCCCTTCGACGCGACCGAAATCGTCGTCCGCGGCGATATCGCCGCCGGGAAATTCGCCCTGTTCCATCTGACCGCGGATGGCACCGTGCAGGCGATCGAGGCCGTCAATGCCTCCATGGAATTCATGGGTGGGCGGCGCATTTTGCAGCGGCGCAAGAAACTGACCGCCGCGCGGATTTCCGACATGAGCGTCACGATGCAGGAACTCGCCTCCTGACCGGAACGAGTGGCGCCGGGCGGCGCCGTCCGCTACACACCTGAAAACCAAGCCGAGGAAACGACGATGCCGAAGGTCACATTCATCGAACATAACGGGACGCCGCACACGGTGGAAATCGCCGCCGGCAAAACCCTGATGGAAGCCGCGGTTCACAACAACATTCGCGGCATCGACGCGGATTGCGGCGGCGAGTGCGCCTGCGCGACCTGCCATGTCTATGTGAACGCCGAATGGATCGCGAAAACCGGCCTGCCGGCGGAAGGCTCGCAAGAAGCCAGCATGCTGAGCTTCGCCGCCGTCACGCAGCCCGACTCGCGCCTGTCGTGCCAGATCACGATCACGCCGGAGCTGGACGGGCTGGTTGTCCGCATGCCGGAAGGCCAACACTGACCGGGAGACCGCCGCCATGAACGCGCCCGTCAATTACGATTCCGCTTTGGAAGAGGCGCGCCGCGACGCGGCCTCCCTGCCGTTGAGCGAGATCGACGTCAGCGACCCGACCCTGTTCCAGAACGACGTCTATTATCCGTATTTCGAACGGTTGCGCCGGGAAGCGCCGGTGCATTACCGGAAGGACGGCAAGTACGGCTCGTTCTGGTCGGTGACGAAGTTCAAGGACATCATGGCGGTGGAAACGCGGCCGGATATTTTCTCGTCGGAAGCGAAGCGGGGCGGTATTTCCATCACCGACCGGCCGATGGAATTCCGCCGGTCCAGCTTCATTTCGATGGACCCGCCGCGGCACGACGAGCAGCGCAAGGTGGTCAGCCCGATCGTCGCGCCGGCGAACCTGAACAACATGTCCGGTATTATTCGCGAACGCGTTTGCCGTGTGCTGGACAGTCTGCCGCGCGACGAACCTTTCGACTGGGTCAAGCTTGTCTCCATCGAACTGACGACGCTGATGCTGACCACGTTGTTCGGCTTTCCGGAGGAGAACCGGCACAAACTCACCTATTGGTCCGATGTCGCGACCCAGGACGTGAACGCGGGCGGGGAAGTCGATTCCGAGGAAAAACGTCTGGAGATCCTGACGGACGCGGTCCGGACCTTCACCGCCATGTGGCACGATCGCGCCGCGAAGCCGCCGGGCTTCGATCTGATCTCCATGCTGGCGCACGGCGAGGCCACCAAGAATCTCGTCAACGATCCCGCCGAGTTTCTGGGCAATCTGACGCTTCTCATTGTCGGCGGCAACGACACGACCCGCAATTCCATGAGCGGCGGGCTGTGGGCGATGTGCAAAAATCCGGCGGAATGGCAGAAGCTGCGCGAGGACCCGTCGCTGGTCACCAGCCTGGTGCCGGAAATCATTCGCTGGCAGTCGCCGATCGTGCATATGCGCCGCACGGCGGTCGTGGACACGGAACTCGGGGGGCAACACATCAAGGCGGGCGACAAGGTCGTGATGTGGTATATCTCGGGCAACCGGGACGAGGATTCGATCGACCGTCCGAACGAATTCATCGTGGACCGCGCCCGGCCGCGCCACCATCTGTCCTTCGGGTTCGGCGTGCACCGCTGCGTCGGCAACCGGCTGGCGGAAATGCAGCTCATCACGCTTTGGGAAGAAATGCTGAAGCGCTTCCCGCGCATCGAGCTGCTGGAGGAGCCGGAGCGCATCTACTCCAACTTCATCCATGGCATCTCCCGGATGATGGTGCGCATCCCGTCCTGAGTCCGCCATTTCGCAATCGCCGCGCCGCTCCCGCCCGCCGGGACGGCGCGGCCCCGTTTCAAGGCCACGCATGACCGAGAGTACCGCCCTCGCCGTTCTCCCCCTGATCTTCGGGATGCTGGTCATGTCGATACGGTTCTACGCGCGCGAGGGCGCGATTTCCGTCCTCAGCCCGAGTTTTCTTTGCGCCGCGTTCGCGGTGCTTCTGCTCGTCGCCTACATGATCCTCACGGTCGTCGGCCTGTTGCCGCCCTACGCCTGGGCTGCCTTCGGCGGCGTCGGCCTGATCATGTTTGTCGTCGGTCTTTGGTCGTTCTTCCGGTAGCCGCTACCGCCCCAACAAACGCGAAAACCAGCCGCCACGCGAAGGCGCGCGCTTGCCATGCGACACGTGCGGCGCATGGGCGGGCGGGCGTAACGCCGCGCTCATGAGGTAACGGGCCGAATCGCGGGCCGCTATGCGATCCGCCTGGAAGGTAACCACCGCGGCCGACACCTCGTCGAGCGGGCGCGTCCGCACTTCCGTCAGCCACGTGGTGGCGGCGTCGAAATCCTTGGCGCGCCGTAACGCGTCGAGCCGGCGGCAGGCACGGTCCAATTGTTTGGTCTCCGCCCATCGCGCGGCGGCCTCCGACCGCAACGCCGCGGCTTCGGTGTCCAAAGCGGCGTCTTCGGCAACCCAGGCGGCCTGGAGGAGAGCGTCGGCGGCGTCGTCTGGGGTGGGGGAGAGCATGGCCCAGCGCCGGAAGGGCAGGGTTTCGGGACTTCCGGCGCAGTCCGCGTAGGCAGGGGATCGCACGATCTCGCCCGCTTCCGCTGGCAAGGCGGCCAGGTCGGGCGCGGCGGCGCCGCAGGCCCGGCACACGGCGATCCAGCGGTCCAGGGTGGAACGGGCGGGTTCGCTGGGCCGCATGTCCAGATCGGGGGCGCTTTCCGGGGCGGGCGCCCGGAACAGTGGTGGCACGCGCGCGACGCATACGCCGCAGAGCCGCGGCGGTGCTTTGGCCGGCGGCTTCACGCGCCGCGTTCCGCGCGCAGCCCCTCGCGCAGCCGTGTCATCGCGCGTTCCATGGTAACGGCGGATTGCGCGAAACAGATGCGCAGACTGCCTTCGCCAGAGGCGCCGAACGCGATGCCTGGCGCGACCGCGACCTTGTGGCGGGCGACCAGGGATTTGGCCAGTGCGAGACTGTCGGTCAGACCCTCGATCCCCGCGAAGGCGTAAAAGGCGCCATCCGGTGCCACGTAGCGCACGCCGTTCAGGCCGGCCAAAGCCTCTCCCACCAGCCGCCGGCCTTCGGCGCAGTGGGCCCGGAACCGGGCGACGGTGTCCGTGTCGGCGATGGCGGCGAGGCCGGCGCGCTGGGTGAAGGGCGCGACCCCGGAATGGGTCACTTCGACGATGTCGCCGAACGCGTCGCGGACGCCCTCGGGCACCACGATCCAGCCAAGGCGCCAGCCGGTCATGATCCAGGTCTTGGAGAAACTGTTGCAGACCAGCACGCGGTCGTCCGGCTCCGCGATATCCAGCAGCGACGGGGCCGCCGGGCGGCCGTCATAGACCAGGCGCGTGTACACCTCGTCCGAGATCAGCCAGGTCCCGTGCTTCCGCGCGAGGTCCAGCATGGCGCGCAGTTCGGCGGCGGAGGCGGTCCAGCCGGTGGGGTTGTTTGGCGAATTCAGGATCAGCGCTCGCGCGCCGGCCATCATGGCGTCCAGCCGGTTCAGGTCGAGGTGGAACGACCCATCGGGCAGGCGATCCAGGTCCAGCACGTCCACGCGCGCGCCGCGCAGCAATGCCGCGTTCTCGATGTTCGGCCAGGACGGGCCGTGCATGACCACCCGATCGCCCGCGCGCACGGTCGCCGCCAGGCAAATTCCGAGCGCGGCCATGCCGGACGCCGCGACCTGGACCCGGGTTTCCGCGACCGGTTTGGCGTAGAGGCCGGTCATGTAGGCCGCCAAGGCCTCCCGTAGCGGGGGAAGGCCGCGCACATCGGGGTATCGTGTGTCGCCCGCGTTCAGCGCGGCGATGGCGGCTTCTCGGGCCACCGCCGGGCTGGGCTGGTCCGATTCGCCGAAGCAGAGGAAATCCACGTCTGGCGTGGCGAACGCCAGACGCGCGACCTCTACGATCTTCGAGCCGGGGATGCGGACGATGTCCATCCCGAAGGTCAGAACAGGCCTTCGATTTCCCCGTCCGCCCGCAGATGGATCGCCTCCGCCGCGGGCACGCGGGGCAGGCCGGGCATGGTCATGATGTCGCCGCAGACCGCGACGATGAAGCCCGCGCCCGCCGACAGACGGACCTCGCGGACCGGCAGTGTGTGGCCGGTGGGCGCGCCCATGACTGTGGGATCGGAGGTGAAGCTGTATTGCGTTTTGGCGACGCAGATCGGTAGGTCGCCGAAGCCCGCGTCCTCGAACGCTTTCAGGCGGCGGGCCACCGCGTCGGGCACCGAGATGCCGTCGGCGCGGTAGATTTCCTTGGCGATCGTCCGCAGTTTGTCCGCGAGTTTGCCTTCCAGCGGGTAGAGCGGCTTGAACGCGGCCTTGCCGGACTCGATCCGCGCCATGACGGCATGGGCCAGGGCTTCGGCGCCCGCGCTGCCGTCGGCCCAGTGGCGGCAGGAGATGGCTTCGACGCCCAGGGCGGCCATGCCGTCCTTGATGGCGGCGAATTCGGCGTCGGTGTCGGAGGTGAAGTGGTTCACCGCGACCACCACCGGCAGCCCGAATTTGCCCAGATTTTCGACGTGGCGGGCGAGGTTGGCGAGGCCTTTCTTCACGGCCTCTACATTCTCCGGGCCGAGCGCGTTGCGGGGGATGCCGCCGTGCATTTTCAGGGCGCGGACGGTGGCGACGATGACCGCGCAGGACGGCGTCAGGCCGGCCTGGCGGCACTTGATGTCCATGAATTTTTCCGCGCCCAGATCGGCGCCGAAGCCGGCTTCCGTGACCACGACATCGGAGAGTTTCAGCGCGGTCTGGGTCGCCATCACGGAGTTGCAGCCATGCGCGATGTTGGCGAAGGGCCCTCCGTGGACGAAGGCGGGCGAGCCTTCCAGCGTTTGCACCAAATTGGGCGCCAGCGCGTCGCGCAGCAGCACCGACATGGCGCCGTCGGCCTTCAGATCGGCGGCGGTGACGTTGGTGCCGTCGCGGCGCTGGCCGATGATCATCTTGCCCAGACGCGCCTGGAGATCGGCCATGTTCTTGGACAGGCAGAAGACGGCCATGACCTCGGAGGCGACGGTGATGTCGAACCCGTCCTCGCGCGGG
The DNA here is from genome assembly GCA_947474705.1 of Acetobacteraceae bacterium. GTDB lineage: Bacteria > Pseudomonadota > Alphaproteobacteria > Acetobacterales > Acetobacteraceae > Rhodopila. The sequence continues at coordinate 58,528 of CANJJS010000011.1, forward strand.
AAGCCGTTGGCGACACCGCCCAGACTGCCGGTAATGGAACGCAGGGCGCGGTCGTTCATGTCGAGGCAGCGGCGCCAGGAGATACGGCGCGGGTCGATGCCGAGCGAATTGCTCCAGTAGATGTGGTTATCGATCATCGCGGCCAGCAGGTTGTTCGCCGAGGTGATCGCGTGGAAATCGCCGGTGAAATGCAGGTTGATCTGGTCCATCGGGACGACCTGGGCGTGACCGCCGCCCGCCGCGCCGCCCTTCATGCCGAAGCTGGGGCCAAGCGAGGGCTCGCGCAGGCAGATCGTGGCGCGCTTGCCGATGCGGTTCAGCGCGTCGCCGAGACCGACGGTCGTGGTGGTCTTGCCCTCGCCCGCGGGGGTGGGGCTGATGCCGGTGACGAGGACCAGGTGGCCGTCCTTACGGTCCTGGATCGAGTCGATGAAGTCGAAGCCGACCTTCGCCTTGTGGCGGCCATAGGGCTCCAGCGCGTCGGCCGGGATGTTCAACCGCGCCGCGATGTCGGCGATCGGCTTCAGTGTCGCCGCGCGGGCGATTTCGAGATCTGGATTCACTTGGACTCTCCGTTTCGCGTCTTGACGCCAATGTCGTTCAAAGCCTGATCCATCGCGGCGACCGCGCCCCGCATTTCTGACGGGCCGAAGGCGCCGATGCAACCGGCCCGGAAACCGGGCGTGGGGGTGTTGTAGAAGTTACTGATCGTGACGCCGCGCTGCTTCAGGGCATCCACGAATTTCTGCAAATGCCAGGCCGGATCGGGCGGGGCATGGACGTTGACGACGATCGGACCCTGGTTTTCCGGTCCCACGTAAGGCGTCAGGCCGATGCCGATCAGGCCGTCGTAAAGCGCGTTCCGATTGGCCATGTACCGCGCGAGGCGGGCGTCCGGACCGCCTTCCTGTTCGAGAAACTCAAGCGCCGTGTGCAAAGCGTTGACGATCTGCGCGGGCGGCGTGAAGCGCGGGCGCCCGTCGCCGCGTGTCGTGGTCTGGGCGTAAATGTCCGCGAGATCGAACGACCAGCTTCCCGCCTGTCCGGCGCCCGCTTCGAGGCGGTCGATCCGCGCGATGGCATAGGCGATGCCGGGCAACCCCTCCAGGCACTTGTTCGCGGTGAAGACCACGGCGTCGATTTCCGGATGGGCCGCCATGTCCAATGGCAGGGCGCCGAAGGCGGACACGGCGTCTACGATCGTCCGGCGTCCGCGCGCGCGGACCGCATCGCCGATGGCATGGATGTCGTGGACAATCCCGGTGCCCGTTTCCGACTGAATCAAACCGACATGGGTCAGAGTCGGGTCGCGGTCCAACGCCGCCGCGATCGCCTCTGGCGCCGCTTTTTGGTTGGCGGGGACAGCCAGTGGCACCGGGTCGCGACCGGCCTCGTGCGCCAGGCGGATCATGCGCGCGCCGTAATCGCCGGTGACGGGGACCAGAATACGCCCGCCGGGCGGTAGGAAGGTCCGTAGCGCCGCCTCCACGATGAAATGGCCGCAGCCGGGTAAGGGGATCGCGGTATGGGCGCCGCCGCCATTGGCGATTTTCAACAGCCGGGTCCGGACACCGGCGTAAATGTCGCGAAAGTCGAAATCCCAGGGCGCGATATCGATGCCCGCGGCGGCGCGCACCTCGGGGCGGGTCGTGACGGGACCGGGGATCAACAACAACATCGTCCCATAGCTTCGCACGCTCTTCTCCGAAAATCCACCCGCCTGTGCCCGACAGTTGCCAAAACCGGTGGGATGGGGAACATACTCGCCAGTACATCGCGGAGGATCGCGGCATGATCACGAAATTCGACACTCTTTACGCCGGACACGTCGACCTTGAAAATATCGGCTACGGCGGCACGCCGATCAACGATCGCCGGTACGACAACGCCCATCTGTCCACCGCGCTGACAAAGGCCGAGGCGCTGGCGCAAATGGCCGATGCCAACAACTTCGACACATTCTGGATGGCGGAACACCATTTCCAGCGCGAAGGCACCGAGTGCATTCCAAACGTGACGCTGATGGCCTTGCACCTCGCGCATATCACCAAAAATATCAACATCGGCACGGGTTTCAATGTCACGCCGATGTGGCATCCGTTACGCCTCGCCGAGGATTACGCGGTCGCCGACATCCTCACGAAAGGGCGCATCGTGTTCGGCGTGGGCCGCGGCTATCACACGCGCGAGGTCGAGACCTTCGGCTCGCCGCTGACAGACCAGGATGGCAATCGCGAGTTGTTCGAAGAGCAGGTTGAGATCATCTTCAAGGCGTTCAATAACGAGTCGTTCTCGCACAAGGGCAAGCATTACACGTTGCCGCCGGAAGTGCCGTATCGCGGTTACACGCTGAAGGACATCACGCTGGTGCCGAGGCCCATGCGCCTGCCGGTGGAATGCTGGCAGCCGGTGCAGGGCGGGTCGGAACGCGCGCTGACCTTCATGGCGAAGCACGGCATTCAGGGCATGATCGGCGGCGGGTCGGCCGATGGCGGCGCGATGCACAATGTCGTGCTGAAATGGCAAGACGTGCACAAAAAGCTGGGTAAGGATATCGAGCTCGGCGAACGTCTGTGCTTCGGGTACCACGCTTATATCGGCGATTCCAAGGAACAATGCCTCCGCGACGCCGCGAAATATTACGAGGAAAACATGAAAATGTTCGGCGAGTTGCGGCTGAACCGCACCATGTCCGACGAGCAGGTGGAAATCATGCGCGACCCGGCGCGCGCGCCGACGGCGAAACTGCCGCGGATCGAGGACGCGGTGAAATCGGGCGGTTACCTCACCGGGTCGCCCGACGAGATCGTCGAGCATATTCTGAAGCTGGAAAAGGCCTATCCTGGTTTGGACCGGATTTCCGTCAGCCTGTCGGTGGGTGTGCCGCAATCCGTGATGCTGGAGCAACTGGAACGCTTCGGCAAGGAAGTCATTCCGCATCTGAAGAACCGCTGAGACAAAAACCGGGAGGGCGTTGTCCTCCCGGCTTTTGGGTTATTTCTGAACCAGTTCGATCATGATCCCGTCCGGCCCCCGGACAAAGGCCAGCCGCAGGCCGGCGCTCCGGGTCAGCGGTCCGACCGCGATCTCGGCGCCTTTGGCCTGTAATTCCGCGCAGGCTTCGTCGACGTTATCGACGGTGAAGCCGATATGCTCGACGCCGTAATAGGGAAACGCCGGCGCCGGGGTCATCGGATCGTTCGGATGCGACGGCGCGATCAGGATTTTCTGCCCGCCGGCCTTCAGCGAAATCCGCGCCTGCCCTGGATAGAGTGTTCCGGGCGGATAGATATCGCGTTTCGCTTCCGCTCCGAACATCGTTTCGAAAAAGCGCGCGGTCGCCTCCGGGTTGGAACTCCGGAGGTGAATATGGTCGAAATCGTACTGGCGCATGCGGGTTCGTCCGGTCAGAGATCGAGACGGTAGAAACGCGCGGCGGTGCCGCTGAACAAATCCGTCTTTTCCGAGGCGCTGGCGTCTTTCGCGAGGATTTTGCACGCGTTCCAGAAGGCCTGATACCCGTAAGAGCCCTTGTCGACGGGGAAATTGCTCTCGAACATGCAGCGATTGGCGCCGAACGCCTCGATGCAAACGTCTACGTAAGGTTTCCATGCGGCGGCCAGCTCCTCGGACGAGGGCGGGTCCGCCTGTTCGTGGAAATCCCAGCCGTTGATGCGCATCGCCATGCCGCCCAGTTTCACGACGACGTTTTGGCAGGTGGCGAGCTCGCGGATGGATTTCGACCAGGCGGCGAAAACCTCTTGCCGTTTCCCCGCGTAATTGCCGATCGCCAGCGGTCCGCCGATGTGGTTCAGGCAGATGCCCGTGCCCGGAAACGCCCGCGCCAGCGCCGTTACGTCGCCGATCTGGGGATGATACAGCCAGGCATCGAATGTCAGGTTCAACGGTGCCAGGCAGGCGAAGCCCTCTCGGAATGTTTTGTCGCCCATCAGGCCGGGCGGCGGGCTGTAGGCCGGGTTCATTAAGGTCGGATCGGGATCGTAGGCCGTGATGTGGCGAATGCCCCGGAAGCGCCCGCCGCCCGCGCGGATGTGGGCTTCCAACACCGCCTCCGCGCCATGGCCGAGACGCAGATCGGTATGCCCGACGATCCCCGCGCAGATTTTCGAGGTCCCGTAGGTGCCGGAGGCGCTCATCGCCGCGACGCCGTTGACGAACTCGGTCTCGCCAACCGGTTTCATTTCTTCCGGACCGTTGGCGCGGTGCATCGAACGGCACTGCACGAAGACGGTGCCAACGATGTTATGGCCGCTGTTTGTGTCCGCGAGCAGGTCGTCCAGCATGTAATTCCAGCCGGGCCGCTCCCACAAATGATGGTGCGGATCGACGATCGGCAGCTCGGGCTCCAAAACCGTTTCGACACGGCGGGCCAGCCATTCGTCGCGCACCGCGAGATAGGGACTGGCGTGGGTGGTGGTCGTGCTCATGGCGTTCTCCTCCGTTGGCGGAAGGGTAACGCATTCTGGGGGCGGGTTGAACCCTTGGGGGGACGCTGGGGCGCTGCCCCAGGCCCCGCGAGGGGCTTTGCCCCTTCGAACCCCACCAGGGGAACGTCCCCTGGACCGCGATCGATTTTTGGGCGGTTGTTAAGGGAGGGCCTTCCGCGGACGTTGACACAGCCTCGCATGGCCCTCGCTTAACAACCGCCCAAACCCCGGGGTTCCAAGGGCGAGCCCCAAAGGCCCATTGGGGCGGGTTCGAAGGGCAGCGCCCTCGTGGGGTCTGGGGCAACGCCCCAGTGTCCCCTCAAGCGATCACCCCACCCGAGAGGCGTTCCCTCCCGCCAGGCGGCCGAAGATCAGTGCCTTGCCCAACGCCGAGCCGGTCATATACGCGGCGCCGTGGAGGCCAGAGACGATTTCGCCGGCGGCCCAAAGGCCGGGGATTGGCGCGCCGAAAACGTCGAGGACTCGCATGGTGGGATCGACCGTCAGACCGCAATAGGTGCCGTAGAGGGCGGCCGTGGAGGCATGCGCGTAAAACGGAGGGGTTTCGATCGGGACGAGGGCCCCGTGGTTGTGAACCAGATGCCGGCGGTGAAAGTCGGGATCGCCGCCCATCCGAACGTTGTCGTTGTAGCTGATAACGCTGGCTTTCAGGGTCCCGGCGTCGAGACCGGTCTTCGCCGCGAGTTCTTCGAGGGAGTTCGCCTCGACAAGCATGCCGTCGCGATGGCGGTGCCGGACGTCGAAAATGCTGACCTCTTCCTCATGCGAGTCGTAGATCGGCTGGTCGAAGATTTGCCAGGTGTAATCGCCGTCCTGTTCAAGGGACGCGGTGCCGAGCAGCTTGTACGACAGAGATTCATCGACGAAACGTTTGCCCGCCAGGTTGACGGCGATCGCGCCTTTATAAACCGCGAGCAACGAATGCCGGGTGGAATGATTGGTTGGGTGTTTTCCGAACGTGCCCTGGATATACGCGACGTCGCGTACGCCCGCGCCGAACTGCCAGGCCATGAGCAGGCCGTCGCCGGTATTGGCCTCGCCGCCGGAAACCCAGGCTTTGGCCTGTTTCGGCACGAAGGTGTGGATCAGGGCGGCGTTGCGGGTGAAACCGCCGGACGCGAGTACGACGCCTTTCGCGGCGGCGACATCGTGGGTTCCGCCATCATGCGCGATCTTCATGCCGGCGACACCGTTGGTTTCGCGGATCAAGCGGGATCCGGCGGCGTCTTTGACCATCGTGATGCGCCGCCGCGATCGCGCTTGCCTCGTCAACACCTCGATCATCGCATCGGGGTCGATCACATGGCAGCGCGGCACCGATTGGCCGGAGGACGCGTCCGGGCGATCGCTGAATGTCACGCCTTGTTCGCGGAGCCAGCCGTAGGTCGCGAGCTGATTGTCCGTGTAAGCCCGCACCAGCGCCGGATTGTTTTCGTGGCGGCCGACTTCCATCAGATCCTGATAAAGAAGCTCGGACGAATCCTCGATTCCATGACGTTGTTGAATATCGGTCCCCGCGAAAGCCAGGAGCCCGCCGCATATGCGGGAGGAGCCGCCGGTTTGGCCCGCCTTTTCCAGCAGCAGCACGTCGGCGCCCGCGTCGGCGGCGACGATGGCGGCGGCGAGTCCCGCCCCGCCCGCGCCCATCACGATGAGATCGGCTTTGTCTTTCATGGTTCAGAACTTCAGCTTATCGATGCCATAGAACGCCGCGACCTGATCGACGCGTTCTTTACTGGGCACCGAATTGTGAAAACCGTGGCGGCTGTGTTTGATGCCGGTCGCCTTGCGCAGATCGACCATCAATTCCGCCATTTTCATCGTGCTGGCGAGGCCGTCGATCACGGGGACGTCGTCGACGCGCGTGATTCCATTGCGAGCCATCAGCAGGTTCAACGGCACCTCGCCGGGGATGATGACGTCGGCGCCGGTTTCCTTGATCACGCGGCGCGCGGCCTCCTGGAATTTCTCGATGCACGGGCCGGGGTTCGCGTAGCCGGGCAATACGTCCTGGAAGGTCAGGCCGGAGGCGACCACGCCGGCGCAACGATCGGACAGGCCGTAGTTACGCACCTGTTCCTGATAATGTGGGATCATGCGATCGATGAACAGCATGATCGCGAAACGTTGCCCGAACATCGTCGCCAGATGGCAGCAGGTTTCGCCCATGCCAATCACCGGAATGTCCAGAATAGAGCGCGCTTCCCGCAGCATCGGGTTCGGCAACGTGCACATGGCGAAAGCGTCGAAGCCTTGCGCCTCCGCCGCCCGGCCCGCGGCGATCCATTGGTTGCCGTGGATCCAGTAGGTGTAGCCGTAGCCAATATCGTCGCCGGGGTAGTCGCTGGGGTAGGTCCCATTGGCCTGGCCATGAAATACGACCTCGGTATCCGGACGCAGCACTTTCGCGAGATGATCGCGCATCGCGTCCTCGTATCCCGGAAGGTCGCCTAGCACGGTGAAACTTTGATGCCAAAGGCGCATTTGGAAATATCCTCTCGTAGTCAGTCGATCTGGCCTTTGGGAAGTTTCTTTTCGACAATTTCCGCGTACAGCGCGACGCCGTAGGGAATCGCCTCGTCGTTGAAATCGTATTTGTGATTGTGCAACGCGGCGCTATCGCCATTACCCAGGTTGATGTGGGCGCCGGGGACGGCTTCCATCATGAAGCTGAAGTCTTCGGATCCCATGCCGGGCGGTGAGTTTCTGTCGATATTTTCCTCACCGACGAGGGACGCCGCGGCGTCGGCGAACAGTTTCGCTTCGGTTTCGTTATTGACCAGCGGGGCGAAGATCAGGCGGAAATCCAGTTCCGCCGTGGCGCCGAACCCGTCGGCGACGGCGCGTGTCATCCGTTCCATGTTGTCCCGGATCGTGTTCATCACGGGACGGCTCATGGTGCGGACCGTGCCCGCCATCGTGGCTTTCTGCGGCACGACGTTATAGGCGTCGCCGGAATGGATTTGCGTGATGCTGAGGACCGCCTGGTCGCGCGCGGAGATGTTTCGGGATATGATCGATTGGAGCGCGGTGCCGAGGTGGCAGGCGACCATGACGGGGTCGATGCTTTGGTGCGGGTGTGCGCCATGGGCGCCTTTACCTTCGATGACGATGTCGAAGAAGGCGCCGCCGGCCATGCGGGCGCCGGGTCCGGTGATGTATTTTCCCACGGGCAGGCCGGGACGGTTGTGCATTCCGTAGACCGTGTTGCAGGGAAAACGTTCGAAAAGTCCATCTTTCAGCATGGCTTCGGCGCCGCCCAGTCCTTCCTCGGCGGGCTGGAAGATGAAGTTGACGGTGCCGTTGAAGTTCTTGTGCTCGGAAAGGTATTTCGCGGCGCCGAGCAGCATCGCGGTATGTCCGTCGTGTCCGCAGGCGTGCATTTTGCCGGGGTTCTGGCTGGCGTGCGGCAGACCGGTCGCTTCCAGGATCGGCAGCGCGTCCATGTCCGCGCGCAGTCCGACGGCGGCCTGTCCGTTGCCGTTCCGCAACACGCCGACGACGCCGGTCACGCCGATGCCGCGGTGCACTTCCAGTCCGTATTCTTCAAGCTTCTGGGCGACCAGATCGGCGGTGCGTACTTCTTCCAGGCCCAGTTCGGGGTGGGCGTGGATATCGCGGCGGATGGCGGTGAGTTCGGCCTGGTAGGCGCGGGCACGCTCGAGGGTTTTCTGGCTCATCGCATGGCTCCAAAAATTTCTTCGTTATGTTCGCCCAGTTTCGGCGAGTCCCCGAAAGGATGCGGCCGTTGGCGGTCGAAGGACACGGGCAGGCCGGCGATTTTCAGGCCGCTGTCCGGCAAAGTGCGCATCATGTCCATGGCCTGGAGCTGCTCGGTTTCCGCGAGTTCGGCGATGTTGTTGACGGGGGCGACGGGCACGCCCGCCTCGCCGATGATCCCGAGCCATTCGACTCGGGTTTTTTCCATCAGCACGGGCTGCATCGCGGCGACCAGGGCTTCGCGGTTCGCGGAGCGTTTGCGGCCGTCGGAGAAGAGCGGATCGGTGCTCCATTCCGGATGCCCCATCGCGCGGGCGAGTTTCACGAACAGCCGGTCGTTGCCGGCGGCGATGCACAATGGGCGGTCGGCGGTTTCGAAGATTTGGTAGGGTGCCAGGGTGGCGCTGGCGGCGCCGTGGCGTTTGGGAAGATTGCCGGTGTGGTTGTAGGCGTTCAGCGGCCCCTGCACCCAGGCGACGGCGGTTTCGAACAGCGACGTGTCGACAACGCAGCCTTTTCCGGTGGTTTCGCGTTGTTTCAGCGCCGCCAGGGCGCCGATGACGCACCACATGCCCGTCGCGGTGTCGTTGATCGCGGGGGCGCAGAAGGTTGGCGGGTCCTCGGGCCGTCCGGTCAGCGACACGACGGCGCCGTAACATTGCAGCAAAGGATCGAAGCCTGGCGCGAGTTTTAGCGGTCCCTGGTAACCGAACGCCCAAATGGAGCAGTAAACCAGCCGCGGGTTCACCGCCATCATCGCGTCCGGTCCGATGCCGAAATCGTCGACGATGCCGGGCCGCAGATTTTGGATCAGAACATCCGCGTGCGCGACGAGGCTTTTCAGCTTTTCCACGTCCTCCGCGTTCTTGATGTCCAGCGTCACCGACCGTTTCGACCGGTTATTGGTATGGAAGCTGAGGGAATCTCCGTCGATGAACGGAGGGCCCCAGAGGCGCGCGTCGTCGCCGCCGTCGGGTTTTTCCACTTTGATCACGTCCGCGCCAAGGTCGGCCATGATCACGCCCGCCAGCGGGCCCGCGAGTGCCTGGCCGATTTCGACGACTCGCACCCCATCCAAAGGACCAGCCATGATCAATGATTCCCCAGGTTCAACCGCGACCGGAACGCCTCGTCTCCCAGGGAAAATTCCTGGCCGTTGAGGTCGTCGGCCGCTGCTGTGCAAAGATAGACGATGGCGATCGCCGGATGCGCGACGGGCGTCAGATTGCCGCGCGGGATCTGGCTGACGCGATTGATGCCGGAGGCGCGGATGGTCACCTGCATGTCCGTGTCGGTCGTCCCCGGCTGGAACCCGAAGACGCGAATGCCGTTATCGGGATTTTCCAGCGCCACCGCGCGGGTCAGCATCGCCAGACCGGCTTTGCCCGAACAATAGGCGCTCCAACCCTCCAACGGCCGCATCGCGGCGCCGGAGGACACGTTGACGATCGTTCCGCCGCCCGCCGCGATCATGCGCGGCAGCACCGCCCGGATCGGATGATAGGCGCCGGTCAGATTGATCTCGATGTTGCGCGCCCAGACGGCGGGATCGCTGTCGGCGACGGAAGCGATGGGCTCGATCACGCCGGCGTTGTTGATCAGCATATCGACCTTGCCGAAGCGGCCCTCGGTCTCCGCGATCAGACCCTCGACCTGGCTGTAATCGGACACGTCGCAGGCCCGCGCGCTGGCTTTGCCGCCGTCGCGAACGATGGAGGCCGCGACGTCGCCCGCCAGCCGCCCATCGCGCGCGGTCAGCATCACGGTCGCGCCTTCCCGCGCCAGGGCGGCCGCCGCGGCCGCGCCGATTCCCTTGCTCGCACCGGTGACGACGATCACCTTCCCCGACAGGCTTGCCATGCGCTCGAACTCCTCGTTGCTTGCCCCCAGGTTTACGAGACCCGGCGGTGGGCGGCAAACTCCACCGCACCGAATGGGAGAGAGACAATGCGCGTATCCATGGGACTGCCCGTCCACGACTGGTCCGCCTGCGCCAAGGCGGCGAAACAGGCCGAGGACGACGGCGTCGACGTCATCACCAGCAATGAGTTGAAGCACGATCCCTTCACCCCGCTGGCCTTCGCGGCGCTGGCCACGGAACGCGTGACGCTGGTTCCCTCCGTCGCCATCGCCTTCCCGCGCAGTCCGATGATCGTCGCCAACCAGGCCTGGGATATCAATCGTCATTCCAAGGGCCGTTTCGTGGTGGGGCTTGGTTCCCAGGTCAAAGGCCACAACGAACGCCGGTTCAGTGTGCCGTGGGTCTCGCCCGCCGCACGGCTTGGCGAGTACGTCGAATCGCTGCGCGCGATTTTTCGTTGCTGGGAATACGGGGAAAAGCTCAGCTACCAGGGGAAGCATTACCAGTTCTCGCTGATGACGCCCGAATTCTCGCCGGGACCGCAGAATGTGCGGGTACCGCCGATCGCCATGGCGGCGGTCGGGCCGCTGATGCTGAAAACCGCGGCGCGGGTCGCCGACAGTGTCCGCCTGCACAGCTTCGCCACCAAGGATTACGTCGAAAAAGTTGTTCGTCCGCTGCTGGCGGAAGAACTCGCCAAACGCGGCAAGAGCTTTGAAAATTTCGAAATGACCGGCGGCGGGTTCATCGCCACCGGCCCGGACGAGGCCGCCGTTAAAGCCGCCGCCGAAAAAGTCCGCTATCGCGTGGCGTTTTATGGCTCCACGCCCGCGTACCGCGGTGTTTTCGATCAGCACGGGGTCGGCGACCTTGGCATTAAACTGAACACGATGTCGCGCAACGGCGAATGGGCCGACATGGCGCGGCAGGTGCCGGACGACGTGCTGGACCTGTTCGTGGCCCGCGCGCCCTACGAGGGCCTCGCCGAAGCCATCGAGAAACGTTACGGCGGTATCGTCGACTCCGTGTCCGTGGATTTCGTCGAGGGCACCCCCGCCTCCGTTCGCCGCGGCACGATCGAGGCCCTGAAGAAAATCCCGGCCACGTTCACGGGCTTCGCCGCCTGATCCCGCGGCATTGACCTGAACCGGAGGGCGCCCGACACTCCAACGCCCTCCGGCCAAACACCGGACCACCAGAAACATACGTCGAGGAAACGAACACATGAGCCGTCTTTGCGAAGGCCGCGTCGCCATTGTCACCGGCGCGGGCCGTGGGATCGGCCGGGAGCACGCGTTGCTACTGGCCAAACATGGCGCCCGCGTTGTGGTGAACGACATCGGCACCAGCGGAGACGGCGTCGGCTCCGACGAAACCCCCGCGCAGGAAGTCGTCCGCGCCATCAAGGAAATGGGCGGCGATGCCGTGGTCAACACCGACAACGTCGCCGACTTTCTGGGTGCCAAGCGCATGGTTGACCAGGCGATCGATACGTTCGGCACGCTGGACGTTCTCGTGAACAACGCGGGTATTTTGCGCGACCGCGTGCTGGTGAACATGGTGGAACCGGAATGGGACGCCGTGATCGCGGTGCATCTGAAAGGCACCTTCGCCCCTTCGCGCCACGCCGCCGCTTACTGGCGTAACAAATCGAAGGAAATCGACGGGCCGGTGCACGGGCGCATCATCAACACCTCGTCCGTCTCCGGCATCTACGGCAACACCGGCCAGACCAACTACGGCGCCGCCAAGGCCGGCATCGCCGCGTTCTCCATCATCGCCGCGCGCGAGCTGAAACGTTACGGCGTCACCGTCAACGCGATGGCGCCCCAGGCGCTGACCCGCATGACCGAAGGTTTGCGGGAACGCACCGAGGACGAAAAAGCCGCCATGCACCCGGGACGCGTGTCGCCGACGGTGGTCTGGCTCGCCAGCCTGGAATCGTCCGAGTTCACGGGACGCGTCATCGAAGCGGGCAGCGGCCTGCTGGCGATCGCCGAGGGCTGGACCCGCGGCCCCACCGTCGTCCCCGAGGAAGACCCCGCGAAACTCGGCCCGATCCTGATGGGCATGCTGGCGAAAGCCCGCAAGAACACTGGCATGAACGGCCTCCCACTGGACTGAACACAGACATGACCGAACCCCTTTTCGCGGGCCTGAAGGTCATCGATTGCGCCAGCTATGTCGCCGCCCCCGCGGCGGCGACCGTGCTGGCGGATTTCGGCGCCGAGGTCGTCAAAATCGAACCGCCTGGCGAGGGCGATCCCTGGCGCACCCAGTACAAGCGTCCGGGCATGCCGCCCTCGGAGCATAATCACCCTTGGCTGATGGACGACCGTAACAAACGCGGCCTGGTCCTGGACCTGAAAGCCCCCGCCGGGAAAGCCGTGCTGGAACGCCTCGTCAGCCAGGCCGACATCTTCATCACCAACACCCCGCTGCCCGCCCGCGGGCGTCTCGGCATTCGTTACGAGGATTTTTCCGAGAAATATCCGCGTCTGATCTACGCCTCCCTCACCGCCTATGGCGAGGCCGGAGAAGAAGCCGGCAAAACCGGGTTCGACGCCACCGCGTACTGGGCGCGCTCCGGTCTGATGGACGAGGTGCGTCCGGACCATCGCGCCATCCCCGCCCGCTCCGTCGCCGGCATGGGCGACCGCCCCACCGCCATGGCGCTCTACGGCGCCATCGTCACCGCGCTCTACCGCCGCGAGAAAACCGGCCTGGGTGGCGAGGTCCGCGCGAATCTGATGGCCAGCGGTATGTGGGCCAACGGTTACCTCATCCAGGCCCGCCTCTGCGGAACGATCTTCCCCCCGCGCCCGCCGCGCGAGGAGTCGATCTCCGCGACGTCCAACATCTACCGCGTCCAGGACGACCGGTGGGCCATGCTGGCGCTGTCCAGCGAACGGCAATGGCCCGCTCTGGCGAAAGCCGTCGGGATGCCGGACCTGCCGGCAGACCCGCGCTTCGCCACCGCCGAGGCCCGCCGGATCAACGCCGTCACCCTGATGCACATTCTGGACGAGGTTTTCGCCACCAAACCCTTGGCCGAGTGGCGCGCCATCCTCGACGCCGCCGGCCTGACCTTCGGGCCCGTGGGCACGGTCGAGGAAATCGTCTCCGACCCACAGGCCCTCGCCATCGGCGCCCTTCGTCCCCTGGGGGGCACCGGGATGATGACCATCGACAGCCCCTTTACCCTGACTGGGGTGGACAAGGTGCCCGCCGTGCCCGCCCCCGGCTTCGGCGAACATACCGGATCCGTGTTGCGCGGCGCCGGTTATTCGGACTCGGACATCGCGGCGCTGCGAGAGGGGGGGATCGTCGCCGGTCCCTGACAGCCCGCCGGACTTATCGCCTGTCCGCCAGTGTCCTGGCTTTGCCCCGCGACGTTTGTCGGAGAACATCGCACAGGCCTGGCGTAAGCGGCCGGGCAAGGTTTCAAAGCGCTTCGCACGAAACCGGGCTCGTTTTCGCGCCGCGTGCCGGAAGCCCCGATCGGCGGGCGGCCGCGGGTGTGGCCTTTTGAGATACACCTCATGCTCCGGGTTAACGCGAAATACGATCCGCTCGCAATGACGATTCCCGGACATCGCCCTGCCCGGTTTCCAGGACCGGGCAACCTGCTCTAAGCTACTTTTGGCCAAAGAACAGGAGGACGACACATGATCATCGAAATGCGGACCTATACGCTCCAGCCCGGCACGCTGGCCGAGGCGGAGAAGCGCTTCGGGGAAGCGCTGCCCATCCGGGAAAAGCACTCCAAACTCGCCGCGTTCTGGCACACCGAGGTCGGACCGCTGAACCAGATCATCCATGTCTGGGCATACGACAGCTTCGAACATCGCGCCGCTGTCCGCGCCGCCGCGTCGAAAGAGCCCGGCTGGCCGCCGCCGATCCGCGAGTTCGTGACGCACCAGCAAAGCGAAGTGTTCCATCCCGCGCCGTTCTGCCCCGACCTGTCCCCGCGTCAGATCGGGCCGCTGTTCGAAATTCGCGAATACACCCTGACCGCCGGCTCCATTCCGGGTCTGATCGAGCGCTGGTCGGAGAAGATCGAAGGGCGTCAGAAATTCTCGCCGTTGGTGGCGGGCATGTATTCGGAATTCGGGGCGCTGAACAAATGGGTCCATATTTGGGCTTATAAGGACGCCAACGAACGCGCCAGTGTTCGCGCCGCGGCCGCGGCGACGGGCAACTGGCCCGCGCGTAACCCGCCGGGCGTCGTGGTGCATCAGGAAAATCGCCTGGTCGTACCCGCGGCGTTCTCGCCGATCCGTTGATCCTGTTCGCGGGGCCGCGGTTTCCGCCGCGGCCCCGCGGTTTTACCGGAGACGCCCGATGGCGAGGCTGATCGCGGGTTTCGGCACATCGCACAGTCCCATGCTGGCGGCGCGCGCCGAGGATTGGGTCGAGGGCGCGTTTCTCGGCCGCGATAAAGCGCGGCAACTCGTGGATTTCGACGGCGTGCCTTGCCGGTACGACGACATTCTGGCGCGCGCGCCCGCCGATGCCGCCGCCCGTATCGCGCCCGATCTGTTACGGAAACGGCACGCGGATATCCTGACGGCGATCTCCCGTTTGCATGGCGACATCGCCAGAGCGGAACTTGACGCCTTGATCGTCATTGGCGACGACCAGGAGGAAATGTTCGATCATACGAACATGCCGTCGATCGGAATTTACCATGGCGCCAGCATTCCCAACGCCAAAGCGGGACCGGCGGCCGCGCCGCTCGACATGGCGCGCATGCGATTTCAGGAAGAGGGCGCCGATCGCGACTACCCCTGCCACGCGCCGCTGGCGCGGCATCTGATCGACGCGCTGCAGGACAGCGGTTTCGACCTGTCCGCCATGGCGCGCGTCGCGCCGGGCAAGACAGAGGGCCATGCCGTGTCCTTCGTACACAAGTTCCTCATGGGCGATGTGCCGGTCCCGGTCGTGCCTCTGTTCCTCAATGCCTACTACCCTCCGAACCAACCCTCGCCCGCCCGCTGTTTCGCGCTGGGTCAGGCCCTGGCCCAGGCGATCGAGGCGTTTCGCGGCGAGGCGCGGATTGGCGTGCTGGCCTCGGGAGGACTCAGCCATTTCGTGGTCGACGAGGCCTTCGATCATGCCGTGATCGCGGCGTTGCGATCCCGCGACGAGACATTTTTCCGCACGGCGCCGTTGCATAAATTGCAGTCCGGCAGCTCGGAAATCCGCAACTGGATCTGTCTGGCCGGCGCGGTGGGCGCGCTGGCGTTGGACTGGGTCTCCTATACCCCGGGATACCGCACGCCCGCTTTGACAGGCACGGGTCTGTGTTTCGCCAGCTTTCAACGTTAAAAGAGATCGAGGGAGAATCGCTATGAAGGTAGGTACCGCGCTCAGTATCCTCGCGCAGCCCGGCCGCCCCGACGCGGCTTTGTATCACGAGCACATGGCGATGGGCGACCTCGCGGAGCCGCTGGGTTTCGACTCGCTGTTCGCGCTGGAACACCATTTCACCGGCTATTCCATGTCGCCCGCGCCGTTGCAATTGCTCAGCTATTACGCGGCGAGGACATCGAAAATCACGCTTGGCACCTGTGTCATCGTGTTGCCGTGGCACGATCCCATTCGCGTGGCGGAACAAATCGCGCTGCTGGATATCATCAGCGGGGGACGCACTCTGATGGGCTTCGGCCGTGGCGCCGCCACGGTCGAATACGACGGGTTCCGCATCCCCATGGGCGAGGCCCGCGGCCGTTTCGTCGAATCCGCGCAACTGATCATCAAGGCGCTGACCAACGACGAATTCGAATGGGAAGGCGAGTTCTTCAAGATTCCCCGTACCTCCATCCGGCCGCGGCCCATCTCGCATCCGGAACGGCGTTTCCACGCCTCCGCCGTCAGCCCGGAATCGTCGGAGATCATGGCGAAGCTCGGCTTCGGCATGCTGATCGTGATGCAGAACGAATGGGCGAAGGCGGCGGAGGACGTGCACAAATATCGCGCGATCACGCAAAGCGTCGGTCATACGCCGAAGCCGCCGATCGTGCTGACCAACGTCGCCTGCGCCGAATCCCGCGACGAAGCGCGCGACTGGGCCATGACGTACCTTGGCGAAAAATGGGATTCCATTGACAACCATTACCACTTTTCCGACGGGCATTTGTCGAATGTGAAGGGTTACGAGTCCTACGGTAAACTCGCCAAAACCTATACCAAGATGAAGGACCCGGGCTTCCGCTCCAAGGCGACGGATTTCTATGTCAGCATCCAGATCGCGGGCAATCCGGACGACTGCATCCAGCAGATCGCCGAGCTACGGCGCCTGACCGGCATGGATCATCTGGTGACCGAATTCTCCTTCGGTTCGATGCCGCACCATCTCGCGGAACGGAACATGCGTCTCTTCGCCGATAAGGTGATGCCGACACTGCAACGCGACCCGGCTTTCGTCGGAGAGATCCTCCCGGCGCCGCTGGTGGACCAGGAAGGGTCGGAGCGCGTGTTCGCGCCCGCCTGAAGGACGCGGTAACGGACAACGGCCTGTGCCTCGCGGCACAGGCCGGGACGGATATGGACCACTCCAACAGCGGGGAAATCGCGGCCCATCGCGCTTGACCCGAACACGTGGGTCCGTGTGGCGTGAGTCTCTCGGACGGCCATTAAATTTCGGTTATCCGCCCCAGACGACTTGTAGATCTGACCGTGGCGCATATCTCCCATGCGATACGTGCTATCCTGGCCGCGCGCGCGAGCGTCGAGCCACAAACCCTGGGAGTGTTCATGCACCGCCATCCAATGTTGGGAGGCGTCGCCACCGCGCCACCAGTCTCGCCTTGCGAGCGGTCGCGGAAAGCCGCCACGCATGTCCGGTACGCGCCGGCCGGCGAAACACCCGCGACGATGTTCCCGGTTGGAGGTATCCGCTTTGTTTGAGGCGCTCACCGATTCCGCGGCGCTTTCGGCGCTCTTTCAGGTCATCATGATCGACCTGGTCCTCGCCGGCGATAACGCGATTGTCATCGGCCTCGCCGCCGCGGGTCTGCCGGCGCACCAACGCGGCAAAGCGATTTTCATCGGCATCGCCGCGGCCACGGTGCTGAGAATCATCCTCGCGGGACTCGCGACACAGTTGCTGGCCATTATTGGCCTGCTCCTGGCCGGTGGCGTTCTGCTCCTGTGGGTGAGTTGGAAAATGTGGCGGGAATTGCGTCACACGCCGGGCGATGACGCGCGTGCCGCCAGCGCCCTGGAAGCGGCCTTGAACGCCACTGGCCACGCCACCGGGCACACCCCGGCCGAGCCAAAGCCCCTGGACAAAACGTTCAGTCAGGCGGCATGGCAGATCGTCATCGCGGACCTGTCGATGTCGCTCGACAACGTTCTGGCCGTCGGCGGCGCGGCTCGCGAACACCCCTGGGTTTTAATCTTCGGCCTCGCCTTGTCGATCGCGCTGATGGCCTTCGCGGCCGCCTTCATCGCGCGGGCACTCCAGAAATACCGCTGGATCGGGTTCGCCGGCCTCGCGGTGATCGTTTATGTCTCGTTGGAAATGATTTACCGGGGCGCGGTCGAGGTCATGCCGTCAATCGCCTCGACCCTGCCGGGGTTTCTGGCGCCACTGCACGCGAGCGGCGCCTGGTGGCTGGTGTTGGCCGGTTTCGCGGCGGCGGCGGTCATCGTGGCGGCCGTCCATGTCATCCGGCGGCGTCCCCGCGCGCGATCGTGAACGGCGCGCGCGGCCCGTCCTTGCCGTCCTCCGGAAACGCCAGATAAAAACGCCCGAACACCGCATCCATGAGGAAACACATGCCCGGACTTTCCAAAAGCTTCGATCCCGGCGCCGTCGAATGGCGGCGGGTCGTCGATCCCACCTGCCACGCGTTCAAAATCGACTTCGAACACAGTCTTCTGGGCTACGACCTCGCGGCCGGACGTCTCGACATGTTGTTGCGCTACGCGAAAGGCCGCGGCCACTGCCGGCGGCATCGCCACGTCGCCTCGACGCTGACCCTGGTCCTGGAAGGCGAGCAGCATTTGCTCGAATCCCAACCGGATGGCACGGTCAAACCCATCTCGCGCGAGAAAGGCGATTACGCGCTGGCCAGCCCCGATGCCTTGCCGCACCTCGAGTGCGGTGGCGAGGATGGCGGCACGATCCTGCTGTCGATGACCGCGCCCGACGGCATCCTGTTCGAATATCTGGACGAAAACATGGCGAACGGCTGGACCCTGTCGATCCAGCAATACGTCGATGCCTGGAACAACGGAACCGTCTACGGCGCCGAACCATCCCCCGCCCAGGCGGCGGAATGAAGGTGGCGGGGAGCCCGTCCATCGGGCTCCCCGCCAACCGATGTCACGGCGCGATCATCTTATAAACACGGGCCGCGGTCCCGCTGTATAAAGCCTTCTTTTCGGCCGCCGACGCGCCCGCGGTGATGCGTTTGAACGCGTTCCACAGTTCGGTATATCCGCCAGACTGTTTGTCCGGCGGAAAATTGCTTTCGAACATGCAGCGATCGACCCCGAACGCCTCAATGCAATGCTCGATATACGGACGCCACGCGGCGGCCAGTTCCTCCGACGACGGCGCCACGTCCCGTTCGTGGAAATCGAACCCGACGGAAACCATGCCCAGCCCGCCAAGCTTCATGGTGACATTGGGACATTTGGCGAGTTCCGAAATATTGGCCTGCCAGGTCTTGAAGATCTCCGGCCGGCGCCCGGAATAGGGTCCAACACCCAGTATCCCGCCGACATGATTCAGGATGATCGACGTCGCGGGAAAGGACCGCGCCAGGTCGATCGCGTCGGGCAGTTGCGGATGATACTGCCATGACTCGAAACTCAGCCCCAACGGCGCGAGTTGCGCGAAGCCCTCGCGGAACTTCGGGTCCATCACCTGATGCAGCGGCACCGGGCGGGAGGCGTATTTGCTGACCGCTTCGTGCTCATCCCAGGCGACGCCGTGCCGCATGCCGCGCAACCGTCCGCCGGCCGCGAGGATTTCCGCTTCCATCAGTTCGCGCACATTCCGCGCGCCCGCCGTCAGATCGCCGCCGCCGACAATGACCTCGGCCACCCGGCAACCGCCATAGCCACCCGACGCGCTCATTGCGGCCAGTCCGGCCACGAACTCGACCTCGCCCAACGGCGCCATGTGCCGCGGTCCGTCCTTGCGGTACATCGCACGGCATTCGAGAAACACCGTCGAAACAATATTGTGTCCGCCACCAATGTCCGACAACAAACCCGGAAGCAGGTACGTGCCCCGATGCGGCGCGTCCCAGAAATGATGATGCGGGTCGATGATCGGAAGATCCGGTTCCAGCGCCGTCTCGTTGGGCCGGGTCCCCAGCCACGCGGCGAGTGTGGCGTCGTCGCGGACCGTCGTTCCGCGGTATTCGCCCTTTGAGTCGGCGGCCTGTGCCATGTTCGAGTCCTCCAATGATGTCGCGCCGGTTTTTTGTCGTGGCACCTATCCTCCGGAACTTCCGCCAAAGGGTCAAATGCCGTGTACATAACGGAACCATTCCAGCGTGCCCGGTAGGTCCCGGCCCAGGGCCGGACGGAGGCATGGGGAAGGGTCTTCTGGCGGCAAGGCCGGCTCCAGGAAAAAGCGATTGGCGGCCACCCCGGGAGAAAGACCGCGGGGCAAACCAGGCCACTTTCTGGCGCCCGGCCAGCGCCGTATCATGGTCCGCGCGGATACGCGGGAGGTTGACATGACGGAACCCGAGACATTTGTCTTTCCAGGCGACGGCGCGATACCCAATTCACCGCTGCCGCTTGTGGTTTATCGCGCCGTGGTGCCGGCCGATCCATGGGCGATCGAGCAGGTGTTCGCCGCCAATTGCTGGCCGCCCGCCTGGCGCGATGGTGTGCATCCCTTCCACCACTTCCACGCCAACACGCATGAAGCGCTGGGCGTCGCCCGTGGACAGGCCACGGTGTTGTTTGGCGGGCCCGGTGGACGGGAGCTCACCGTCGTGGCGGGCGATGTCGTCGTTGTGCCCGCCGGTGTCGGTCATCGCGACATCTCGCACTCGCCGGACCTGCTGATTATCGGTGCGTATCCAGAGAACGCGCCAACGCCGGACCTGTATCGCGGTGCTCCGCCGGAATATACGCGCGTACTGGGGAAAATCGCCGCGGTTCCGGCGCCTCCGGCCGATCCGGTGCACGGCGCAAACGGGCCACTGACGCGCATCTGGGCGGCCCCCGCCGCCTGAATGCCGAGCACGCGGGGGGCGCCGCTTACCCCAACAACCCACGGGTCATCGCGGCGGGCAAAAGCGCGGCACCGACCGCGCCGGCCATCGTAAGAAATGTGCGTTTGGGCTGGCGTGTCAGCATGGCGCGCGGGCTATGGCGAAACGCCGCCCGCAGATGCGCGAAGGCCTTGGCCGGATTTTGCCCGGTTCGTAGTGCGCGGCGGGCGAGGTACCGTTCGAACATCGCGTGCGCCGGCCCTTCGGCCGCCGCCATCGCCTCAGGTGCATATTGACGCGCCCGCGCCATCATGGCCCGCCAGCCATCGTCCATCCGCGCCAGATCGGCGGACAGGCCGCCGGCGGACATCCGGTAATGCACCAGCACCGCGTCAAGTCCGCATACGTCCCAGCCCGTGCCGGTCAACACACGCACGAGCCATTCCTAATCCTCGGCGTGTGTCATGGCGACGTCGAAGGCACCCACGGCGTCGAACACGGCCCGGCGCGCCACGAGGTTCGATGTTGTGCACAGCGGATTCTCCCCCAGTGCCCGGTCCAGGGTAAGGCGCGAAACATGCGCCGACAGGCGGCCCGGCACCGCCATCGCCGCATCGAAAAACCGCACCCGAGCAAAGGAAACGCCGAGATTGGGCAGGGCCTCGAAACGATCGCGGTGACGCGCCAGACAATCGGGCGCCCATACGTCGTCGCTGTCGAGGAAGGCGATCAAACGTCCACGCCCCATGGCCATGCCGCGATTGCGTGCCGCGGCCGGGCCGGCGTTGCTCTGCCGCGCGATCCGCACACGGGGATCGCCCATGGCCTGGTCGATGGCCAGCATCGCGGAGTCGTCCGGGCTGCCGTCATCCACGATCGCGAGCTCGAAATCGCCGCAGGTCTGGGCCAGCACGCTGGCGACAGCGGCCCGGATCGTCCGCCCGGCGCGGAAGCACGGCATGACCACCGTGAACAACGGGGCGGGCCGTTGCGATGCCAGGTCGTGTTCGTCGGTCATGCCGGTTCCTCGCGATGGAAATACCAATCCGCCGCTACAAAACACGTGCCGGGCCCGCCGCGCCAGGCAAAAATCGAGGGGCCGGGACGCGCGAGTCCCGGCGGCCCGGTGTCAGGAAGACGTAGGTATGTTCACGATCCGGCCATGACGAGGAACGAGAAAGATCGACTTTCCGCCCCTCAGACCGCGATCTCGCCCGCGACGATCCGCTTCCGCCCGTCCTCGGTGTCCAGCAGCAACGCCCCGTCCGCGTCCAGTCCGCCAAAAGTCCCCGTTTCCGCGCGGTCGCCAATATTCGCCCGCAGCGGCGTGCCGATCGGATGGGCACGGGCCAGCCATGCCTCCCGCACCGGCCAAAACCCCTCCTCGATCCAGCTATCCAAGCGCGCTTCCAACCGCGCGAGGAGGATGTCCCGGGCCCCATCGACCGTCGCGAGACCACCCGATCGGGCAATGGTGGTGGTTTTGTATGGCGCGTTGCGCGGCGCCTCCAGGATGTTCATCCCCATGCCGACGATTCGCGCGCCTTCGATCTGCTCGACCAGAATCCCGGCGATCTTGCCGCTATCGACCAGCACGTCGTTCGGCCATTTCAACATGGCGCGCATATGCTTTGGCAACAACGCGTCCACGGTGTCGGCGACCGCCAAGGCCGCCACGAAACTCAACTCCCCGCCTCGCGATGGCGGGACATCCAGCCGCAATACAACCGATAGATACAGGTTGCCCGGCGGACTGTGCCAGGTCTTGCCGATCCGTCCGCGGCCCATGAGCTGCTCGTCCGCGTGCACGGCCGTGCCATGCGGCGCGCCTTCCGCGGCAAGGCGCTTCGCCTCGTCGCTGGTCGATCCGATCTGATCGTGGTGTCGAACATGGAACATCTGTGTCACCAGGTTTCGGCGCGGAACCGCCGCGAGCCCGATTTTAACCCGAACCGGCCCCGGCGTCACATGCCTGTCGCGCGCCCGCTGTCAGCTCGCCAGATCGTGGCCACGCCGCCATAATCGGGCCGTACTCTCGACGCGAAAGGGTTGTCTTATGATCCGGTCCTGTTCAGAGGTCCCCCTCGTGCGCCGCTCCCTTCTCCTCGCCCCCTTCGCCTGGGCATTCTCCCCCGGAGCCCCTCCCTTTGGCGCCACCCGCGCGGATGCCCAACTGGCGATCCCACCGTCGCTGCTGGATCACGCGGGACGGCTGCTGGCGACATTGATCCAGGCGGGCCGCGAAGCCGCGATTTCCGCCGGGGTGAAACCCATGCCCGCGCCGGTCAAACGCGCGCTGCTCGGTTACTTCCCCGACGCCATTCTGCGCAAAGTCCGTTACGCCACGGGCTAGGCCGAGGCGATCGCGATTCCGGGCATGGCCATGGCGTATGGCGATATCGATGCCGTGGCTCTGTCCGACACGATCCTGTTCCGCGACGAAAAGACCGCCCGCGCCGATACCAAACTCTGGGCCCATGAGCTGACGAATGTCATGCAATACGAACGCTGGGGCATCGAAGGGTTCGCCGCGCGCTACGTCAAGGACTTCGCCGCCATCGAAAAAGAAGCCCGCGACAACGCCGATCGTTTCGTGGCCTGGAGCCAGCAGGTCCGGACCTGACGCCGGGATCAGCCCAGGGTGAAGGCCCCCGCCGTCCGCAAGGCCGCGATCTGCTCCGCCGAATATCCCAGCGATTCCGCCAAAATCGAGTCCGTGTCCGCCCCCAGGGCCGGTGCCGCGATCTCCGCCGTGCCGCCACCTTCCGCGAGCTTGAACGGCGTCCCCACCAAATCCTGCGTCGTCCCATCCGGATTGCGCGCCGTCAGCCGCATCCCATTCGCCAGCACCTGAGGATGCACCATCACCTGATCCACCGTATGGATCGGCGCGCAGGCCACGCCCCGTGCCTCGAACCGCTCCACCCAATACGCCACGGGGTGACGGCCGAACCGTTCCTCCAGCATCGGGATCAGCACGCCGCGCTGTTCGACGCGGGCGATATTGCCCTGAAAACGCGGGTCTTTCGCCAACTCCGGCTCGCCCAGCGCATCGCAGAACCGCGTCCAGGCGCCATCGTTCGGTGCTCCCGCCAGCATATACCCGTCCTGACACTGAAACGCCTGATAAGGCACCAGATGCCCACTGCCGGAGCCCTGTTTTTCCGGCATCAGGCCCGCCTGCATCCAGCCGACGACGTGATACCCCAGCAACGACACCGCTGTTTCCAGCAAGGATCCGCGAACCCAGGTGCCCTTGCCGGTCTTTTCGCGGCCCAGCAACGCGGTCACGATCCCGCCATACAGCGACAGGCCGGTGGACATGTCGATGAACGACACGCCGCTCCGCACCGGCGTTCCGCCCGGCGTGCCCGTGGTCGACATGGCCCCCGAGAACGCTTGCACCATCAGATCGTAGCCGCGCTTTTCCGCCAGCGGCCCCATCGCCCCGTACCCGGAGATCGTCCCGATCACCAGCCGAGGATTCGCCGCGTGCAACGCCTCGTTCCCAATCCCCAGCCGCGCCGCCGTGTCCGGCAGAAAACTGTGCAGCAGCACATCCGCATTCGCCGCCATCTCCCGCAGCACCGCGCGCGCGGATTCGGTCTTCAAATTCAGCACCATCGCCCGCTTGCCGCGATTGACCGAGCCGAAATTCGCGCTCACGCCTTCTTGCGACAAGGGAGGCCAGCGCCGGTTCTCGTCCCCTTCCGGACTCTCGATCTTGATGACCGTGGCACCGAAATCCGCCAGCAACTGGCCGCAATAGGGACCCGCCAGCACCCGGCTGAGGTCGAGGACCTGAATGCCCTCAAGAACTTTTCGCGTCGCCTCGGTCATGGACGGTTTCCCCGGTTGGTGTCGATCCGCGTTTCGCCATAGTTTGCGCCAACCGAACCTGGGAGAGAAGTCAGATGGTCAAACCCGCCGAAACCGCGCACGAACAAATCCACGAAGCCCATCACGGGCACGGCGATGGGGACCACTGGCCGCGCAACATGGCCGTGGTGGTGTCGTTTCTGGCCGCGGCTCTGGCGATCACCGAAATAGGGGTGAAATCCTCCCAGACCGCTTATCTCACCCATCATATCAGCGCCTCCGACACCTGGGCTTTTTATCAGGCGAAAAACCTCCGCGCTGTGCTGCGCAATTCCCAGGCGACAATGCTGGAAACACTTCCGAACGCCGAGAGTGCGGCGATTCAGGAAAAAATCAAGGCCGCCCGCGCCGAGGAAACCCGCATGCGGGACGAGCCCGGCAAAGACGGCATGAAGCAATTGTCGGAAAAAGCAAAGCACGAGGAGCACGAACGAGATCACGCGTTCCATCTGTACCACGGATATGAATACACCGCCGGCGCGATGGAGCTTTCCATCGTCCTCGCCTCGGTCTCCGTCGTTACGAAAATGAAGCCGCTGGGCATCGCCGCCGCTCTGATCGGACTGACCGCCTGCCTCTATGGATTGGCGGTCTGGCGGCAACTGATCTGATCCGTCTCGATTGGCCGAGGACAAAGCGGGCGCGGCCAGGCCGCGCCCGCCTCAGGCATCAGGTCACCGGCGCGGGCGCCGCGTTATAATCCGTGTCCGAAACATGCTCGAACCACGCGGTGCCTTCGCCCTTGTCCGTCTGTTCGGACATCGCGAGATGCGAGAACAGCTTGTCCGGCGCGGAGCCGTGCCAGTGGCGGGTGTTCGGCGGAATGATCACCGTGTCGCCCGCGCGTATCTCCTGGACCTGCTGTCCCTCGAACTGAATCCGGCCCGCGCCCGACAGGCAATACAAAGTCTGTCCGACCGGATGCGAGTGCCACGCGGTGCGCCCGCCCGGCGTGAAAGACACAACGGACGCCCGCATCCGCGAGGGCGCCGAGCCTTGCACGATCTCGTCCGAGAACACGACGCCGGTGAAGTTGGCCGGCGGCTGCACGTTGGTCCGGCGATTGGAAGACCGAAGAACTGTCATGGCTTTGTCTCCTTCCTTGGTTGAACGTCAATACGACTTCGGCTGGCCGAGCACACGCTCCGCCAGGTAACTCAGGATCAGCTCGCGGCTGACCGGGGCGATCCGCGGGATCAGGCTCTCGCGGAACAAACGCTCGACATGGAACTCTTGCGCGTAACCCATGCCGCCATGGGTCATCACCGCCTGCTCGGCGGCATGATACCCGGCCTCGCCCGCCAGGTATTTGGCCGCGTTGGCTTCCGCGCCGCATTCCTGGCCGGTGTCGTAGAGCCAGGCGGCTTTCATGGTCATCAGGTTGGCGGCCTCCAACTCGGCCCAGTTGCGGGCGAGGGGGTGTTGTATCCCCTGATTTTGGCCGATGGGGCGGCCAAACACGATGCGCTCCCGCGCGTAACGGGCGGCGCGGTCCAGCGCCGCGCGGCCAATGCCCACGGCTTCGGCGGCGACCAGAACACGTTCGGGGTTCAAACCGTGGATGATGGCGCGGAACCCTTCGCCTTCTTCGCCGATGCGGTCTTCTTCCGGGATTTCCATGTCCTCGAAAAAGACCATGTTGCTGTCCACCGCGTGGCGGCCCATTTTGTGGATCAGCCGCACCTCCGCCTTGGTTTTATCGAGGTCGGTGTAAAACAGCGTCAGGCCCTGGGTTTTCCGATTCACCTTGTCCAGCGGCGTCGTCCGCGCGAGGAGAAGAATCTTGTTGGCGACCTGCGCGGTGGAGGTCCAGATCTTGTTGCCGTTGACGATGTAACGATCGCCGCGTTTTTCGGCGCGCGTGGTCAGTTCGGTGGTGTTCAGACCGGCGTTCGGCTCCGTCACGCCGAAACAGGCCTTGTCCTTGCCCGCGATCAGCGGCGGCAGCATGCGCGCTTTCTGCGCCGCCGTGCCCCGCACGATGACGGGGTTCAGGCCGAAAATATTGATATGGATCGCGCTGGCGCCGCTCATCGCCGCGCCGGATTCCGCGATCGCCTGCATCATGACGGCGGCTTCGGTAATGCCCAGTCCGGCGCCGCCATATTCCTCTGGCATGGCGATGCCGAGCCAGTTCCCCTCCGCCATCGCGTCGAAGAAGGCATGCGGGAACACCGCGTCCCGATCCCGCTCCAGCCAATAGGTATCGTCGAACTTCGCGCAAATTCGCAGGATGTTGTTGCGAATTTGCTGCTGCGGTTCGGTGAGGGCGAAATCCATGGGCTCGGTCTTTCCAGCGCGGTTCGGTGTGCGGGTGGGGTTATAGCAACCCAGGCGCCGGGGCGGAAATCCGGGCGTGACCCGGTGCGCGGCGTCGGATAGGCTCCGGACGCTGGAGGCGATGAACCAATGCCCTCAAACACCACCCTCTACGACTCCGACTTTTTCGCCTGGGCCAACGAACAGGCGGCCCTGCTGCGCGCCGGACGCCTGACCGAGGCCGATATCGAGAATATCGCGGAAGAGATCGAAAGCATGGGACGGAGCGAAAA